>JBBECN010000026.1:0-1328 GCA_040881795.1 Akkermansiaceae bacterium | reverse complement strand
CTCAAGTCCATCGCCGACGCGGACCCGAACTTCGACATCGAGCTGACCGGCTTCATGGAGGACGAAATCCGCAAGCTGATGGAGGGCGACGCCAATCCTGAGGACGAACTTGAAACGATCCCCCGGATGGAATGCCAGGCGTTCGAGCACCACGACTACCTCGTCTTCATGTTCCATGATTTGCGCGATTGGATGCAGGTGCTCCAGCTCATCGGGGTGCGCGAGGTTGACTACTCGATCACTCGCAGAACCCAACGAATCGGCCTCGGCCGCGTGCTCCATGGAAAACGACTCCTCGACCTCTGCCGCCGCGCCAACATGGCCGGAATTCCGCCCGCTCTCGCTCCGACTGGTGATCCTGTCCCGGAGTCGGAGCCACTCGATCACGAGCCACAAGCTGTTCCCGTCAGCGACGCTGCTCGTCCCCGCAAGCGAGGCTGAGAGGTATGCCCACACCGGGCTTCAGATCGAAACCATCCCAGACGAGATCGCCGGCATCAGCGTCGTGCGGAACTGGGTGCTGAAACGCTTCCCTGAAGACGCCGTTGTCATGCTGGACGACGATATTTCTGCGTGCGTCTGCATGGTTAGCCTGCGCTGCCGAAAACTTTCCATCACGGAAACGCTCGCCATGATCGAGAACTCGGCGTGGTCGGCACGGGGGGCAGAAGCGCGATTGTTCGGCTGGCACCAGCGAAGCGCCCCACGCCTCCTCCAACGCAATGACCCGTTTGGCGTGAACCACTGGGTGGGCGGAGCTGTTGGGGTGGTGAGAGACGAAAAGGGCGGCGTGCCGAAGTGGGACGAACTGCTCAAGTGCAAGTGCGACATCGATGCCACGCTGCAAGAACTGATGGTGAATCGCCTTGTGTGGAATGAAGCGAGGTTCTGCTTCGTCCAAGAGCGCGACAAAAACCTCGGCGGCAACAGCTTGTTCCGGAGCGAGGAACGGATCGCCACCGAGAAGCGCTACCTCAAGCGCAAGTGGAAGGCGCACATCCGCATGGAGTCCTACAAGAGCCAGGACCGAGTCTCGATGGATGCAACCCGCCGCCAGTCTGTGAAGCTCTGACGAAAATGGTGGCCCAAACTGCTTTCAAATTGTCCGCAACCTGCGTATAGTTATCGACCATGAGTTATCACTTACACACTCTGCGCGGTTACAGCTTCCCGGCCGTATCCAGCGCGATGCAGAAGGCGATCCGGCGCGGTGACGCGAAGCTTGCCGGATATTGGGGGCTTGAACTTTGGGCGAGCGGATTCGGCCAGTATGTCTGGAGGCGCTTGCTCACGGTGAGCGCGGAGGACTGCTGGGGAATCCTCACGGC
>JBBECN010000025.1:0-1339 GCA_040881795.1 Akkermansiaceae bacterium | reverse complement strand
TGCCTTCGGTGACGGCCGGGGCGTTGAGGTTCAGGTTGAAGCTTTTGGCCACCACGTCGTCGGCGAGCATGTTGGTGTAGTAGCCAGCATCGAGCACCAGCGAGCGCGGGTTGGGCGGCATCTTTGCATTGCCGCAGGCTTCGCGCAGGCTGAGCACCTTCTTGTAATCGAAGGCGGTGGGGGCGAGGGCAGCGATTCCCGGAGCGCCGAAGTTGGCAGCGGTGATGCAACTGAAGATGTCCACCAGCACGTCTTGGGCGAGTTGTTGGGCGGCGGCTTCCACTAAAGTTTCGAGCACGTTGAGCGCGGTCTCGGCGGATTCCTTGGCGGTGACGTGGACGGTCTTGTATTTGTGGCGGTTGAGCGTGACGGGAACCACGGTGACCGTGGAGTCGGCATTGGCCGAATAGTCACCGGTGAAGTCGCTCGACGTGCTGGGCGAGCCGACAAGCGGAACACGCACGGTGTCTAGCTTTTCGGCGGGCAGCGGACTGAAGTCGGTGGAAAACGACGTGACCGGCAGGAGGTTCGACATGAAGGGCTGGAGCGCGCGTTGCGCCACCTTGATGTCTTTGAGGTTGGTGAGGGTGTTGGACATGGCGTGTTATCAGGCTTGGTGTTTGAGGATGAGGGCTTGTTGCTCGGGGGTGAGTTTGCGCCAGAAGGCGGTCTGCTCAGCGGTGTCAACGGATTGGTGGAGATTACAGAATGGCTGCTTGCATCGTGCCTTGTTTTGAGGTTAATTCGCTTCATGCCTTCAGCAGAAAAAGACGGTTCCATCAAGAAGGCGGCTGCCCGTCTGGTTCGTCAATTGCCGGACACCGCCAGCTGGGATGACCTGATGTATGAAATCCTCGTCCGCCAGAAAATCGAAGCGGGTCTGGCCGATTTGCGGGACGGGCGCAAGCATGACCACGCATCCATCCGCAGCGAGTTCGGTGTGGCATGAGCATCATATGGTCAGCGCAAGCTCGGCGCGATCTGCATGCCATCCGGGACTTCATCGCCCGTGACTCGAAACACTATGCGCAATTGCAGATCGAGCGGCTGATTTTCCGCGTGGAACGTGCGGCCGGAATGCCCGCCAGAGGGCACCCCGTCCATGAATTCATCGAGTCAGGCCTGCGTGAGGTGCATGAAGGCTCTTACCGGATTATTTACGGTGTCTGGGGCGATGAGTTTCAAGTGGTGACCATCGTCCACATGAAGCAACGCATCACGCGCCGCCGCTTACGCTGAGTGCTGCGGCACGTCTAGCAAAGCACCCGGCTTCCACAGCATATCGACCGGGATGCCGTATTTTTGGGCAGTATCGAGAATCAGCCTGGCATCGCTGGCG
>JBBECN010000024.1:0-7838 GCA_040881795.1 Akkermansiaceae bacterium | reverse complement strand
CGGCGGATAAGGGCGGTGAGGTCGGGCGGCGGGACAAGCCCGCTTGTCCAAGCCGCCAGCCCTCACCACCCGTCAGGGCCCTTCGCCCTGACTCAGGCCGTCTCCCCTTTCGTGTCCTTTCGTGTCTTTCGTGGATTAAAAAATCTGACCTCCGACCCCCTTGCCCCATGCTCCATGCTTTTTCACCCCCCAGTTACTTTCCAGCACACACCCGCCAACGCGCGGGTTCAGGGACTATGGGCCATCTCGCTTGCGCTCGGTTCCGTCCGCCTCGGCGGACTCCGACTCTCGTTACTCCGATGCAAAACCGCCGAGTGCTGGGGTCACAAGACACGAGGCATCTCTTCTCATCCGCGAGCATCCGCGTTAATCCGTGGCCTTCCTTGCTCCCTCTCCCCGCGGTGGCAGTTGAACGTTGAGAGCCGACGCCCGCCGCGGCTGAAACCCACACTGGCCTCGGCCCTTGCCTAAAAATGCGTATCCGGTGATGTTGGTTTTGGCATGTTAGACAAAGAACAGCTCCATGTGCGTCATGCCGAGCAGGCACAGGACGAGATCCTCCGGGCGATGAGTCCCCGCCGTCGATTGGAGGTTGCGCGGGAGCTTTACGAGGTAGCTTGGCAACTCAAGGCCGCCGGCTTGCGCCACGAGCATCCGGATTGGCCGGAGGACCACATTCTCGACAAACTGCGCCGCGTCTTTCTCACCGGATATGCCGGGGCCTGAAGAAATCACCGGGCGCCTGGAGCAGGCCGGCATTACCTACTGCATCGTCGGCGGGCTGGCGTCCATCGCTTACGGCCGCCCCAGACTCACCCTCGACGCTGATCTGGTTGTCGCCATCAATCCCAGCCAAGTTGCCAGCCTGATCGAGGCCTTCCCTGCGGCGGACTTCTACCTTCCACCCGCAGAAATTTTGCAGGCCGAACTGCAGCGCGATTCACGCGGACACTTCAACATTATTGATCAGCACAGCGCGCTGAGAGCCGATTGCTACCTGCCCGGCCGGAGCGAATTGGCCGGCTGGGAGCTGGCGCACCGTCAGCGCTTGCCTTTGGGCTCGACCGAAGCTTGGTTCGCGCCACCCGAATCCGTGATCATTCACAAACTGATTTTTCATCGCGAAGGCGGTTCGGAGAAGCATCTTGAAGACATCCGCGGAATATTGATCGGAACAAAGGTCGATCAAAGGATCATCGGCGATTGGATCGATCGACTTGGTCTGCAGGAGAGTTGGACGGCTGCCACAAACCTTCAGCAACGTTGGAAATCTTGAGCTGAAGCACTCGCCCTCGATACCAACATCCTGCTCTACGCCCGCGCCCCCTCCTCTCCATGGCATGAGAAGGCACGCGACTACATCAACTCCCTCGCCGGCAACCGTGAGGATGTAATCTCCGAGCAAGTCTTGGTCGAACTCCATGCCAGATTTGCCGCTCGGCACTCGAGGTCGCTCACGAACGAGTAGTTTTACACACAAGCCGACCGAGCAAAGGAAGGCTGCCAACTCTTTCCTCTGGGTTGCCCCCTCTCATCCCGCCACACGCCACTCGTCACAGCGGCCCCAGGCCGCTCCGCCCTTCCGACTACCGACGACCGCCTAATGCCAACTGGCCCCTGCCCCCTGACTCGTCACTCGCCACACGCCACTCGTCACAGCGGCCGCAGGCCGCTCCCACGTTGCCCTCGGCTGCGCCTCACGCTGTCTCGAGGACTCGGCTCCCACTTTTCCACCGTCCGCCGCGGCGACCCATCTCCGGCCTTCGGCCTACGGTTCAGCCCTTACCTCAGTCACTCAAGTTTCAAACTCAGGTCTCAGCCCTCCCGCTGCTCCCAGCTCCCCGCTCCCTGCTCCCCCTCAGGTTTGCCTTGGGGCCATCTCCGGCTTCGCCTACGGTTCAAGTTTCACGTTTCCGCCATGTCCCCCTTCCCACCTTCCCACCAACCTCTTTCACCTTCCACTCGCCTCGCGTCTCCCACTAATATCGTCGCATGCCTACTGACCCCGATGTCCGCTGGCACCAGCGTTTGCAGAGCTTTCACAAGGCATTTGTCCGTCTCTCGGAGGGCGCCGGGCTGGCCGGCGAGCGGGAGCTATCGCCGCTCGAAAAGCAGGGGCTGATTCAAGCGTTCGAATTCACCCACGAGCTGGCGTGGAACGTGCTCAAGGATTACCTCGAAAGCCAAGGTATCCAAGGCGTCGTCGGGTCCAGAGGCGCCACGCGTGAGGCTTTCAAGAATGGCCTCATTGCCGACGGCGAAGTTTGGATGGATATGGTCAAGAGCCGCAACCAGACCAGTCACACCTACAATGAGGAAACAGCGAACGAGATCACCGAGGCCATCCTCACGCGGTATTGCGCGCAATTTTCGGAATTCTCGACGCGGTTTGCCCGGCTGCAGGGGGCGAAGTCATGAACAGGCACGGACTGAGCCGGGAGACGGTGGAGCGGATCCAAGACGTGTTCGCGCATCACAAAGAGGTCGGGAAGGCCGTGCTTTTCGGCTCGCGGGCCAAGGGCACAGCCCGGCCTGGCTCCGACATCGACCTCGCTCTTTACGGCGAAGGGCTCGATTGGCGCGTGCTCGGCCGGATCGAGGATGAATTGGACGACCTGCTTCTGCCTTACAGCTTCAGTTTGCTCCACCACGACACCCGAACCGACTCCGAAGTGGCAGCACATATCGCGAGAGTGGGGCTCCCTTTTTACCACCGAGAGGAGACTGCGGCAGCGTCTGCATAAGAGCGCGCTGCAGATGTAGCCGCTCTCATTCAGCGCCTAATGCTCTCAGGCCTCAGCTCTCAGGCCTGCTCCCACTCCCCCCGCCCCACTTTCCCACCGCAGCCTTGGGCTGCCCAACTCAAGTTTCATCCCTTTCTCCCCCCCTGTCCCCTCTATTCTCCCAACTCCCCGCTTCCTGCGTTGGCTGCGATCCAAAAAGGCAATTTTTCTTGCTATGAACTATCACAAAATGACAGATCATAGCACATGCAGCGAATCACCGAGACAGCACTTGAGCGGGCGCTTTGGGGCTTTTTTACGCGCGCCGAAGCGGGTGTTTGGCTCGACGTAAGCACCGCGGCTCTGGACGCGTTGCTCAAGCGTGCCGTGCAGGCCGGGGAGATTCTGAGGATCCGCCGCGGGCTTTTTTGTCTCGACCGGCGCTTCACGGCTGCACCGCCGAATCCCCTCGCGTTGGCGCAACTCGCTTATGGGCCAAGCTACTTGAGTGCCGAAACGGCGCTTGGGTGGCACGGTTGGATCCCCGAAGCGGTGCAGGCCATCGTGAGCACGGGCCTCGGCCGCTCGCGTGAATTTGCCTCCCCGTTCGGCACCTACGTCTTCCAAAGAGTGCCGCAGAAATCGCTGATGGCCGGCGTGCAAAGGATCGCGGAAGGCCCACCCCATGTTTCCTTTCTCATGGCCCGCCCGCTCAAGGCGCTGGCCGACTATGTCTACACCCACCATTGTGACTGGCACTCTGCCGGCCCCTTGAGGGGCAGCATGCGTATCGAGGATGACTCGCTGGCCGGCCTGTCGGCCGCCGACTTCGATGAATTAAAGGACCAATACCGGAGCGGTCGGGTGCGGCGATTCCTGGCAGGCTTGCGGCGGGATCTCAAATTATGAGCGTGCGGATGATCCAAGACCGCTTGGCGGATTACGCCTGCCGCTCCGCGCTGGAGGAGGAGCTGGCCCTGCGCGAGATCACGCAAGAGGTCGTGCTCGCCGCGCTGGGGAGGACGGATTTTTTTGCGCGGGCCGCCTTTCAGGGAGGCACATGCCTGAGGATTTTTCACGGTCTGCCAAGGTTCTCGGAAGACCTGGATTTTGCGCTGGCTGGTTCGGATCCCGGGTTTCAACTCTCCCCCTATCTCGAGGCGGTCTCGGCGGAACTGACCGCTTACGGTTACGGGCTTGAAATCGACAACCGCGACCGGGTCGGGCCCGTGCAAATGGGGTTTCTCAAGGATGATTCCCTCGGGCGCGTTCTGCGCCTGGCCTACCGTCCGACCACGGGCCCGTCGCGCAAGATCCGGATCAAGCTGGAAGTAGACACCAATCCGCCAGCCGGCGCGCGCTATGACATGCCAGTCATGGATTTCCCCTTTCCTTCGGCGATCCGTATCTTCGATCCGCCCAGCTTGCTGGCTGGAAAAATTCACGCTTTGCTTTGCCGCGAATACACCAAAGGGCGTGATTGGTTTGACTTCATTTGGTATGCGGCGCGGAAGATCACGATCAACCACGACCTGCTGACCTCGGCCCTCGATCAACTCGGTCCTTGGGCAGAACGAGGTGTCACCGCGGACAATGCCTGGTGTGGCCGGGAGTTGGAAGCAGCCATCGGGCGGCTGAACATCGAGCGGGCGCGCGAAGATGTAAGGAGATTCCTCAAACCTGCGGATGTCCGCTCGCTTGAGCTGTGGGATCGCGACTTTCTGCTCGCCCAAAACCGCAAGCTGACCGGGTGCTCTGGATGAGAGAATGGAAGCTGGCTGCACGCGCGGGCCCGTGGGGCCAAACCCCTACCCACCTTCGCGCTTTTTCACATGGACGTTTCCAAAACCGCTATAAAGAGGTCGTCGTCGCTCGAGGTTGCCACTCGACGAGCATACCTGGCCGGGCGTGGCTGAACTCGTGATGCGGCACACACCCACCGCCGACATTCAAAGCATCCATCATTATGCCGATGGAGACTTGATGAATACGGTCGATAACAAGATTCTTCGTGAAGCACACCGCAGCGGATGGACGCTGGTAACCTTCGACGTCAACACGATGCCGCGGTTGCTACAAAAAAAAGCCGGAGCGGCCTTATCTTCGTTTCGCGCAGGTCCTTCGCCCAACGACCATGCACACTTGGCCGAAGACTTGTCTTCCATCGTGAGAAGGCAACCCGCGACCAAAACTGGACCAACCGAATCATGTTTCCCAGCCGCAGAGATGTGCTAGAGGGCCACGCGAATCGATGAATTACCGCGGCCGCAATTTCCTCTTCCTCCAGGGGCTAGCCACGCCATTTTTCAGCGCGCTCGGCCGGCACCTGCGCGAACAAGGTGCAAGCACTCTGCGGGTCAATTTCTGTCCGGGCGACGAGCTTTACTGGCGCGGACCGTCGATGAAATTCCGCGGCACGACGGAGGAACTTCAGCCTTTCTATGCATCGCTTTTCGATGAACGCGGCTTTACAGATGTCGCGCTCTTCGGCGACACGCGCACCGTGCACCAACCGGCGCTGGTGACAGCGCGGACCCGCGGTGTGCGGGTTCACGTCTTCGAAGAGGGCTATCTCCGCCCCTATTGGGTCACCGTCGAGCGCGGCGGCGTGAACGCTCATTCTCCCCTGCCCCGTGATCCTGCATGGTATCTTGCGGCGCGGCACGCACTCGATCCGGAACCAGGGGTGGTCGAAGAACGCAACAATCCAACGACAAGGGCTCTGCAAGATATGGGCTACCACTTGAGCAACGCTGCAGCACCGCTGCTTTATCCCCGCTATCAAACGCACCGCCCGCGCCATCCGGCACGGGAGTATGCAGGCTGGGCTTGGCGTCTGCCGCAGTTGCCGCTGCGGAGGCGAACCGAAGAAAAAGCATTGCACGAAATCCTCGCCGGCTCCGCGCCGGTGTTTTTCTTTCCGCTGCAACTCACCGGCGACTCGCAAATGACCAAGCACTCTTCTTTCAGTGGCATCGCCGCGGCCATGGAAACCGTCATCAAGTCTTTTGCCCAGCATGCCCCATTGGAGGCCCTTCTCATGATCAAAAACCATCCGTTGGACACAGGTCTAGACCGACACAAGAAGACCGCCAGCCGTCTGGCGCGGCAATTCACGGTGGAGCAACGTGTGCACTTCTTTGAGACCGGCCATCTGCCCACCATCGCGGATCGCGCGCAGGGCACCGTCGTGGTCAACAGCACCGTCGGTCTCGCCGCACTGGGACACGGTTGCCCGGTGAAAACCTTGGCGGACCCGATCTATAATCTCCCGGGGATGACATTCCAAGGCGGCCTCGATGAATTCTGGAAGCAGCCAACGCCTCCCGACCGGGACCTCTACCGCGCCTTTCGCGATGTGCTGCTTGCCACCACCCAAGTGAATGGAAACTTCTTCACCAAGCGAGGCATCGCACTCGCTGTTCAAAACTGCGACCGAATGCTGGCGGAGGAGAGCCCGCTTGAGGCGCTCAGGAAGCAGGTCGAAAGGGAGCGGGGACAGATTGACTTAGTCAAGCCTTAGTCTTATGTAAAAGTAGTGACCGTCACCATCCATCAGGCCAAAACACATTTGTCCCGCCTGCTCCAGCACGTCGAGCAAGGCGAGGAGGTTGTCGTCTGCCGCGGAAAGCAACCCGTTGCGAAAATCGTGCCAACGAGCGATCTGCGACCGACCCGACCTAAGGTCGGGCAACCCACTTCCCCTCGCTTTGCCATACCTGACGAAGCGTTCCTCCCTTTGCGCGACGAGGAGCTTACTGCTTGGGGTCTGTGAAAGTCGGCCCGCGCAGATGAAGCTCGGGGGGTTGCTTGCCAAGGTATTGCAACAAGGCCGAAGCCCGCTCACGAGATGATTTCATGTTCAGCGCCGCGCTGTCTCCCTCCGGTCACTCATCTCTCAACCCAAGACTCTCAACTGCCACATTTGTCTAATGACCCTGCTGCTCGACACCTGCACATTCATTTGGCTTTGCAGCGATCCGGAAAAGCTCAGCGGTCCAGCGGCTGAAGCACTTGATGGTCCGGCCAACGATCGTGCGCTGAGCACCGCCTCAGTCTGGGAAATCTCCTTAAAATACGAAAGCGGCAAACTTCCGTTGCCGGATCGGCCAGCCCTCTGGGTCGAGGAGCAATTAAGGCTGCAGGACGTCGATGTATTGCCCCTGCAACGCGATACCCTCTACCGGGCGGCAGCCCTCCCGCCGGTGCATAAGGATCCGTTCGATCGCGTCATCGCGGCGGACGCCCTGCAAAGAGACCTTCGCGTAATCACTCCGGACGAACCATTCAAACTCTATCGCTGTCGCGTCGTCTGGTGAAAAGCCAGCCCCGGAAGTTGGCGCTGCAACTCAACGCTAAGCCCACTTACACGCTGTCGCAGTTGAAAGTTGAGAGTAAATCAATCCTGCTTTTTACCTTCACACCTTCATACCTTTTACTTTCCCACTTTCCCACCCTCTCCCCGCAGCCGCCGGCTGCGTCCACTCGCCACTCCAATGCAAAACCGCCGAGTGCCGGGGTCACACGGCACGAGGCATCCTTCCCATCCGCGTTAATCCGTGGCCTTCTTCGTCTTTGCTCCACCGCTCGTCACACGTCACTGGTCACTTCTTCCCATGTATCCTGACTTTCTCGTCATCGGAGCGCAAAAAGCCGGCACGACGTGGCTGGACCGCAACCTCCGCACGCACCCGCAGATTTGGTTGCCCCCGGAGAAAGAAATCCACTTTTTCGACCTGCCTCGCCCCCTGCCCTTTGTCGCCTTGCTCCTCGCGCCGGTGCGCGCCGCTCGTCACTGGATCAAGGCGCGACTCGTCCGCGACTGGGCAAAGGTCAAAGCTGGCGAGCAATCACTTTCATGGTATATCCGCTACTACTTCCTGCCGCGGACAAACTGCTGGTATCGATCTCTCTTCAAGCCAAGCCCCGGCCAGATATGCGGCGAGGCAACGCCGCGCTATGCCACAGTCCCGGAAAAAGAGATCAAGCGGATCCACCGTCTGATGCCTGACCTCAAAATCATCTACCTTCTGCGCGACCCTATCGACCGGATGTGGTCGGACCTCGCCATGTTCCAGCGTCCGCGCTTCGGGGGCCGCGGTCTGCGCCGCGCCG
>JBBECN010000023.1:0-44811 GCA_040881795.1 Akkermansiaceae bacterium | reverse complement strand
ACGAGGCGGACATGCGCCACCTCATCAACACCTACATCCAAGCCGACCACGCGGTAGATCTTGGAAACCTGAGTTCGCTGTCGCTCACCGAGCTGATCATCGAGACCGGCATCCACGACGCCATCGCCAAGCAGCTCAACCAAAAGGGCAAGCTCTCCAAGAACGCCGTCGCCGAGGGCATCATCAACAACGTCCGCAAGGCGATCATCCGCGACCAGCTTACCGATCCGAAGTTCTACGAGGAGATTTCCAAACTGCTGGAAGACCTCATCAAGCAAAAGCGCGACGACTCGGATGCCTACGAGAAGTTTCTGAAGCAGGCCGAAGACCTAGTGAAAAAGATGGTCTCAAAGACTCCCTCAAGCGGAATCCCGGCCGAGTTGCATGGCAGGCCGGAAGCAATCGTCATTTTCAACAATCTGCCATCGATCCTGATGGATCCGATGTCTTCTCTGTTCGCGGAAGAGGGGCTCGATGTGATTCGGAAACATGCAGCACTCGCGCTGGAGATCGACATGGCCATGTTGGATAAGGCCCCGGCCGGTTGGAAAGAGGATATCGACGGGCCGCGGGGCAAGCAGGTCATCAACGCGCTCTACCCGCTTATGAACAAGGATAAGGTCGCCACACTGGCGCTGTTTGAGATCATCAAAAACCAGCCGGGCTACTGATGACCGAGAAAATTCAACTGGGCGAAATCAACATTGTTGTCACCCGCAAGGACATCAAGAACGTCCATCTTTCGGTGCACCCGCCGGATGGCCATGTCACCCTCGCCGCCCCGCTGGCGACCCGCCTGGAGGTAGCCCGCGCCTACGCCATCTCCAAGCTCGGCTGGATCCGCGATCAGCAGCAGAAGCTCGCCAGCCAGGCAAGGGAAACGCCCCGGCAGTTCATCACCCGCGAGAGCCACTATCTCTGGGGCCGCCGCTATCTTCTGGATGTCGAGGTGCGAGACGCCAAGCCCTGCGTCACCGTGGATCACAAGCGCATCACCCTTTGCATCCGTCCTGGCAGCAGCGAAGCCAAGCGGGCCGAAGTCATGCATCAGTGGCACATGCAACTCCTGCACGAGGCCGCGCCGCCACTCATCGAAAAGTGGGAATCCAAGCTCGGCGTCGAGGTTCACGGGTATTTCCTCCAACGGATGAAGACCAAGTGGGGCAGCTGCAATCACCGCGCCGGCCACATCCGGCTCAACACCGAGCTGGTCAAGAAACCCCGGCATCTCCTTGAATACGTCATCGTCCACGAAATGGCGCACCTATTGGAACCGACCCATAGCGACCGCTTCGTGGCGACCCTCGACAGATACTATCCGACCTGGCGCGAAGCCCGTGTAGAACTCAACGAATTGCCGCTGACGGCGGAGGGATGGAAGCAGTGAATGAAGCGTTTGGACTTGGAACAATTACCCCGCGAATTTCCCAACTCGACCTTCCGGGCCATGTCCACCCGCTTCACGGGCAACGACTGGTCCAACCTTTCAGAACGAAAAAAGGGGTCAGTGTGCAAAAAATGACAACTGAAAAAAGGGGTCAGTGTGCAAAAAATGACAACTTGTCTTTCAAGATCTGTCCTCCCACGCGACTGTAAGGAATTCTTGCAGCTTGGGTACGCGGGCGGATCTTTGCATTTTTATTTTCTCTGCGCCGCAATCAAATTTTGTCAAGATCTGCTCGCTGAGCTCTTTTAAGCACGGAAACATGAACCTCAACCTCGATCCCTACAACCTGCTCGCGGGCTTCATTTTCGGGACACTTGGCTGGGGGGCGTTCGCTTACGGGCGGCGGCTGGATTTGTGGCAGCCCCGCGCGATCGGGGTGGCGTTGATGGTTTACCCGTATCTATTCAGCAACTCATGGCTGCTTTGGGGCACGGGCGTGGGGTTGCTGGTGCTGCTTTGGTTCTACCACCACAATTGATGGCAGGGGGATTTCCCTTGGCAGAAGGGGCATTTTTCGGGCTAGATTGCGCCGCCCATGCCAACTGAAGCGATCCTCTCCACCGTCCGCCAATTCCTCGGCGTGGACCCGACCGTGCGCATCACCCTGGAGCCGATCAAACGCGGGGCCTCGGGCCGCACGATTGTCCGCGTGAAAACGCCGGGCCACGAGCCATTCATCGGCATTCACTGGAATGAGGATCGTGAGGACAATTCGCAATTCATCCCGGTGGCGAATTTCCTCAAGCAGGCGAAATTGCGCGTGCCGACCATCCTCCATGACCGCTCGCGATACCGCGTGGCGCTGGTCGAGGACCTCGGGGATGTCGATTTGCTATCGATGAAAAGCCGGCCGTTTGCCGAGCGCCTGCCGTATTACCGCTCGGCATTCGAGCAGGTGGACCGCCTTTTTTATGCAAAACCGGCGAAGGATTTCCATCTCATGCCGCCGTTCGACGCGGCGCTCTACCGCTGGGAGCAGAATTATTTCTTTGAGTTTCTCGTCGAGGAGTTCCTCGGAATGGACGCCGGACCGCTGCGGAAAAACCAAGCGTTTATCAATCTATCAGAGCGACTCGGCACCGTCGCGCGCCACTTGGTGCATCGGGATTTCCAATCGCAGAACCTGCTCATCAAGGATGACAAGGTGTGGCTCATCGACTTCCAGGGACTCCGCCGCGGCCGGCAGGAATACGACCTCGCCTCGCTGATTTTCGATCCCTACATGGATCACAGCGAGGAGGAGCGTGAGGCGCTGCTTGTCCTGTGGGAGGAAATTGCCGATGAGCGCCCGCTCGAAACTCTGTTCCACGAATGCGCCGCCCAGCGCCTGATGCAGGCGCTCGGAGCCTATGGCAACATCGTGAAAAACCGTGGCGATGAGTGGTATCGTCCGCACATCGCCACCGCCGCACGCTTGTTAGGCGTGGTCACCCGTGGCACGCCGCTGGAGGCTCCGCTCGCGCCGGTCCTCGGTAAAATTCTCTAACCTTCATGGCGAACGGCCCGTTCCAACCACATTTCCGGGTGCTGCTGATCTCCGCCGCAGTGGCTTTGGGCTTTTGGAAATTCCTGCCCGGCACCACTCCGGACCGCATCGCCTTCGAAGTGGTCGCCGGAAGTTTTGCCAATCCGCCGTTGTTTGTTTCAGGCAGCGGCACCCAGGCCGCGCCGTGGAAACTCGGCATGATGACGGCGAAATCCAAGGCCGACAAATCGCAGGCTCCGTTGATCGTATCGATGGGCGACGATCTCGAAGGATACTTCCAAACCTCGCCGCCCGCACCGATCGACATGGCGGTGATCTTCTCGAATTTCCAACGCCTCGGCGCGACCAAGGCCGCCACCGCCGCCGTCCTCGCGTGGGAAGCGCCGGACCCCATCGGCCTCGCCGCCCTCGACAAGGTGCTCGCCAACTTCGATTCACTCGCCATGGCCTCGCCACTCTCGCGGTCGGTCGTTTCCTCGCCGATGCCGGTGGCTTTCCGGCGCGCCTCGCTGCCGCTGAAATCGATCCTCGGCGACACCTCGCTGCTGCCCACCGTCAACCGCATCCCGCTGCCCGGCGTCATTCTCGGTAGTGGGAATTCGTTGGCCGGATTCTCCTATCTGGAGTCCGAGCCCGCCACCGCCGCGCCTCCTCTGTTAGCCCGCTGGGAGGACCGGGTGGTGCTTTCTTTCCCGCTTCTAACGGTCATGTTGCGCGGCGATTTCCCGCTTGATGACGTCGAGGTGAAACTCGGCGAGTATCTCAAACTCAGCGCGAGCGGACCCATCCTGCCGATCGACCACTACGGGCGTCTTGCCATGCCCATCGCAGCGGTTGCGCCCTACGCCGAAATTTCCGCCGAGGCCTTGATCGACGGCGGCGACGAATTGTTTCCAAAAACCGCGCCCGATCCCGTCATCCTGCGCGACGATCAATCTGGTGCAGAACCCGCCACCCGGGCGTTCTCGAAAAACCTCTCTGCGATGGTCGCAGCCATCGCCTCGAACGGTGCATTCGCCCACACCACCGCATACCCGCGACTCGCCGCCAAGTGGGAAATCGCCGTGCTTTTATGCCTGGTCGTGCTACTCGGATTCGTCGGCGGACTTCCGCGGGCGGTGCTGAACATCGGCCTGCTGGTGCTGGCGGGGATGCTTCTATCAGCCCAATGGATTGGCGTGGGCATGGCGGAGGTTTGGCTGCCCGCGTTCCCAAGCTTGGCTGCGATCTGCGCCGCTTTTGCCGTGATTCGATTCATGCGCGATTCCTCGCCGCCTGAAATTTTTACGGAGGCGGTCCCCATCGCCACGCCATCGCCCATCGAAATTGCGCTGGAGCCGGAACCCGAGCCAGAGTCCGCCCCCGAAGAAACGAAACCCCGCGCGCCCAGAGAGAAAAGGCCCCGATCCGAGAAACCGCCTGCGAAAAAAGCCGCTGCTAAAAAGACTTCCGCGAGAAAAACCGCAGCGAGAAAAACATCTGCTAGAAAATCTCCTCCTCCAGAAAAACCGACTGACGAATGATCGCCCCGGGAAAGCTTCTGCTAGGATCCGGCTGCCTCGCCCTCGGCCTGGCAGGCGGTTATTTCCTCTCGCAAAATGGGAAATCCGCTTCCTCACCCCCCATTTTGACCGCGCCGCTGATCAAAAGTGCCAGACCCGCAAGCGAAAGAACGCAAGCAAAAAGGGACGGCGAGACGCGCAAGTTCAGACAGTCGATTCCTCCATCCGATCAATATGTGGAGCGCACCCAATGGTTGGAGAACCTGGCGGTTGATAAGATCGCGGCCTTGATCGAAGCACTCTGCACGGACATCGGACCGGACGGTTTGCAATATCAAGACAAGTCGTTTTTGGAGAAAGCGCTCAAGAAATGGTGGCAAGAGGATCGCGAGGGAACGCTCAAATGGGCATCACAGCTTCCATCAGGCGGCTTCAAGCGCTACATTATGAAATTCTCCCTGGGGGAATTGCTCAAGGACGACGCCCCGCAGGCGCTTGCCATGTCCGAAGCCTATCAGGCGGAGGATCCGGAGTGGAGCCATGTCGCATTTCAAGACACCCATGTCTGGAACAGCATTACCGAAGCTTTGAAAAAACCCGCGACCACGGCGGAGGAGATGCTCGCGCAGTTTTCGAAACTGAGCCGCGGCACCGGAACCACGGGTTCGGACGTGGGAAGCTATCCGGAGAATTTTGACTTCCGGAAACTCCTTGAGGAGATCGACGCGGGGAATCTAAAAGACGAAAAACGCCCGAGTTTCATGCCTTCGGATGTTTTGCACGGGTGGGCGAAGGCGGATCCAAAGGCGGCGACGGAGTGGTTCCTTTTGATGGCTGACAACCAGCGTGACGTGGCATTCCAAGATTGGGCTGACATCGCCAAGGCGGTTTCTATCAGTAGCGGCCCCCGGGGCTATCATGAATGGGCGGCGGGCATCATCGCCGAGGCCACGCCGAAGCAGCGCAGTGCGATTTTCGAGAACACCAACGATCAGGATGCCATGGGAATCGCAGCCAGTATTTCGGACGTCGGACTTCGCGATACCGTTCTGGCGGCGGCCGCGCAGCGCAACTCCGGGACGTCTGGGCAAACCGAGCAAACCATCAATTTTCTATCACAAATCTCCACTCCGGAAGCGCGGCTCCAGGCGATCACGAACGACCAAGGGCAGTATGCGTGGTGGATTAAAACTTATACCATCCCCGCCTCAGGCTGGCAGAAGCTTGGACTCACCCGCGAGCAATTCGATGACGCCCTCGACAAGGTCCAGCGTTGACGCGACTCAAGAGACTTGAATCTTTTCGCTCCGCCGCGAACACTCCCGCCCGCCTATGGACCCCATCGAAAAAGCCAACTCCCTGATCGAAGCGCTGCCCTACCTCCAGGCGTTCCGCGGCAAAACCTTCCTCATCAAAATGGGCGGGTCCGCGATGGAGGATCCCGAGCTCGTCGCCAAAGTCATGCGCGATATCGTTTTCCTCGAAGTCGCCGGCATCAATCCGATCGTCGTCCACGGCGGCGGCAAGGCGATTTCCGCCGCGATGGAAGCCGCCGGACTTGAGGCGAAATTCGTCGGCGGATTCCGCGTCACCACCGACGAGGCGATTGAAATCGTCGCCCGCGTTCTATCAGAAGAAATCAATCCTGGACTCGTCCGCATGATCCGCGAGTTCGGCGGGAAAGCCGTCGGCATCCCCGGCAACGATGTTTTCCTCGGTGAGAAAATCAAAGGCACCGATGCCGATGGCAAGCGTGTGGATATTGGCCGCGTCGGCGAAGTCGTCGGCTGCCAGCTCGCGCACATGGACGCCGCGCACAACGCCGGAATCGTCCCGGTCATTTCCCCGCTCGCTGCCGAGCTTGCCACCGGCCGGCCGCTCAATATCAATGCGGACCTCGCCGCCGCCGCCCTCGCCAAGGAGCTGCGCGTCGCGAAATTGGTCTATCTATCCGATGTGCCAGGGCTTCTATCCGATCCGAAGGATCCATCCACCTTGATCAAATCCATCACCCGCGCGGGGGCCGATGCGCTCATCGCCGATGGCACCATTTCCGGCGGCATGATCCCGAAGATCCGCAGCGCGGTGGATGCGCTGAATGCCGGCGTCCGCAAGGTTCACTTCGTCGATGGCCGCCTGCCTCACGCGCTTCTGTTGGAGATTTTCACCGACGGCGGCGTCGGCACGGAAGTGGTCATGTAGTCGCCGCGCCTTGTCGGCGTGCCGAGCCGAAGATCCCGTATTTCGGCGCGAAAAGCAGCGATGCCACAAAGCCCGCCGCTTGGGTGAGCACGATGCAGGCCCCCGTCGAGCCATCGATGTGATAGCTCACAAGGATGCCGATCGTGGTGGAAACCACCGCGGAGCCCACGGAGATGATCAGCATCCGGTCAAAGCGATCCGTCCACAGATAGGCGATGCTGCCGGGCGTTACCAGCATCGCGATGACCAGGATGATGCCGACGGCTTTGAGTGCCACCACGATGGCGAGTGAGAGCAGGCAAAGCAGCAGGTAATTGAGAAAGCGAGCGCTCAAGCCGAGCACCCGCGCCTGGCCGGGATCAAAACAAATGAGCAGCAAATCCCGCCGCAACAAGAGAACGATGGCCATGATCCCGCCGCCTAGCAGAAATGTCTCCAGCCGCTGCCCGCGGGTGATGCCGAGGATGTTTCCAAACAGAATATGATCGAGATGCAGGTCCGATTCGATCTGGCTGAATAACACCAGGCCGAAGGCAAACAAGCCGGTGAAGACCACACCCATCACCGTGTCCTCCTTGATGCGGCTGTTCTGTTTGATGAAACCCGTGCCCACCGCGCAGAACAATCCGGAAGCAAAGGCCCCGAGCGCCAGCGGTAGCCCGGCGATGTAGGACAGCACGATCCCGGGCAGCACCGCATGGGAAATCGCGTCGCCCATCAAGGCCCAGCCTTTGAGAATGAGAAAACACGAAAGCAGCGCGCACATCGCCGCGATCACGCCGCCGATGAGCAGCGCATCGACCATGAAGGCGTATCTCAACGGTTCAAACAACGCGCTCATGCGGAGGGGATGGGTTCTTTCGACCGGCGTTTCGAGGCAAGGATGCCGTGTTTCGGCGCGAACACAAAAGCGATGAGGAACACGATGGTTTGCAGGGTGACGATGCAGCCGCCGGTCGCGCCATCGATGAAAAAGCTGGCATAGGCACCGGCCAGCGAGGTGAGCGCACCCATCAGCGGGGCAAGCCAGAGCATGGTGGCGAAGCGGTCGGTTAGAAGGTAAGCGGTCGCCCCCGGAGTGATGAGCATGGCCACCACCAGGATTGCGCCGACGGCTTGCAACGCGGCGACGGCGGTGGCGGATAACAGAATGAGCAGCGTGAGATGGAGCAGCCGCACCGGCAGGCCGAGCGTGCGCGCCTGATTGGGATCGAAGCAAAACAACATCAGATCTTTCCATTTTAAACCTAACACGATCAAGGTCACCACGCTGATGATGATGACCTGCACGATGTCCGCATCGGAGATACCAAGGATATTTCCGAAGATGATGGTTTTCAAATCCACGCGCGCCGGGGAGATCGTGATCAGCAGCAGGCCGAGCGCGAAGAAGGTGGTGAAGACGATGCCGATGGTCGCATCCTCGCGGATCCGGCTTTGGCTTTTGATCACCGCCATCGCGCCCGCGGCTAACAGACCCGCGATGAAAGCGCCCAGTGCGAACGGCAGGCCGGCCATGTAGGCGATGGCCACGCCCGGCACCACCGCGTGTGAGAGTGCATCGCCCATCAGCGACCAACCTTTGAGCGTGATGAAGGATGATAGAAATCCGCAGACTCCGCCGATCAAGGCGCTCACCCAGATGGCGCGGAGCATGTAATCGTATTGCAGGGGCGTGGTGAGGTATTCCAGCATCACTCGTTTTCCTCGCGCTGTTTGACGATGTCCTCGCGGCCGTGCCGATCCTTGTATTCGAGGTGGCCGTCCTTGCCGAAAACCAGCGGGCGTTCGTCGTCGGTGAGCACGCGCACTTGGCGGCCGTCGTGGTCCTGTATGGTCGATTGATCGAATTGGAACTGGCGCAGCACGCCGCCGAAGGCGAGTGCCAGATTTTGCTCGGTGAAGACCTCGGCGGTCGCTCCATAGGCGAGTACCGTGCGGTTGATGAGCACCACCTGATCGCAAAACTCGGGGACACTGCCGAGATTGTGGGTGGAGACGAGGATGATGCAACCGGCGTCCCTTAGCTCGCGAAGCAACTCGATGATGGCCTCCTCGGTGTTCACATCCACGCCGGTGAACGGCTCGTCGAGCATGATCACGCGGCCGCCTTGGGCGAGGGCGCGGGCGAGGAAAACGCGCTTTTTCTGACCGCCGCTCAGCTCGCCGATTTGACGATCCCGGAAGTCCCACATCGAGACGCGGCGCAGGCTTTCTTCGACCGCGGCCTTGTCCGCGGCGCGTGGGATGCGCAGGAAATTCATCGCGCCGTAGCGGCCCATCATCGTCACGTCACGGACGCTGACGGGGAATTGCCAATCGACTTCCTCCGCCTGCGGCACATACGCGACGAGATGCTGCTTGAGCACCTCGCGCACCGTCAGGCCGTTGATTCGAACGGTCCCTTCGATGGGCTGGACAAAACCCATGATGCTCTTGAAAAGCGTGGACTTGCCGCTGCCGTTGATGCCGACCAACGCGCAAATCGTGCCGCCTGATAGATGGAACGTCGCACTATTGAGCGCGCGGTGGCCATTCGAATAGGCCACGGAGACGGATTCCACATCGAGCGTGAGAGGTGTCATTTTTTTCCTTGGGTGAAACCCTTCACGAGGGTTTCGGCGTTGGCTTCGAGCAATTTCAAAAAGGTGGGTGCGGGTCCATCTTGATCCGTGAGGGAATCGACGTAAAGCACGCCGCCGTAGTGCGCGCCGGTTTCTTTGGCCACCTGCCGCGCGGGTTTGTCACTGACGGTGCTTTCGGAATAGATCACGGGGATTTTGTGAGCGCGGACGCTGTCGATGACTTTTTGCACCTGCTGCGGCGTGCCTTGGGCGTCGGCATTGATCGGCCAGAGGTAGAGTGGCTTCAAATCGTAGTTCGCGCAGAGGTAGGAGAACGCGCCCTCGCTGCTCACCAACCAACGTTGCTGCTCGGGAATGACGGAGAGTTTCTGGCGGACCGGCTCGTCGAGCGCCTGGATTTTGGTGGAGTAGGCGGCGGCGTTCGTATTGTAGGTCGCCTCGTTGGCGGGGTCCATTTTCACCAGTGCCTTGCGGATATTTTCCACATAAATCACGGCGTTGGCGGGGGACATCCAGGCGTGGGGATTCGGCTTGCCGGTGTAAGGACCCTCGCTGATACCCATCGGGGTGATGCCTTCGGTTAGAATGGCACCGGGCACATCCCTGACGTTTTGAAAAAACTTCTCGAACCACAATTCCAGGTTCATGCCGTTCCACAGCACGAGGTCGGCGCTTTGGGCTTTGACGATGTCCTTGGGGGTGGGTTCGTAGCCGTGAATTTCCGCGCCGGGCTTGGTGATGGACTCCACCACGGCCGCATCACCGGCGACTTCCCGCGCCATGTCGGCGATGATGGTGAAACTGGTGACGACCCGTTTTTTTCCAACATCGGCGGGGTTTGGAGCCTCTCCGCAGCCAGCGAGCAGGGCGGCAGTGACGGTGGCGGCCAGCCCCAGAAAACTTCTGCGGCCCTTTAAAAACGAAAATTCGGAGGTCACGGCGCTAAGCTGAACTGCGGGATTGTTTCTTGCAACGTAGAATTTTAGAGGAGGCTAAGTTTTGTGCTGCCAAGCGGAATCGCGGTGCTGCAAGGCTGGGACCGCCGACGTCCTCGTCGGCACGGCGAATGGGAAGCCAACGAAAAAGCCGCGAACGACGCACCGTTGTCACCTCATTCGCATGCCAACGAGACGTTGGCGTGCCCAGGGCCCTCAGGCGCGCCGACGTCCTCGTCGGCACGGCGAATGGAAAGCCAACGAAAAAGCCGCGAACGGCGCACCGTTGTCCCCTCATTCGCATGCCAACGAGGACGTTGGCGTGCCCGGGGCCCTCAGGAGCGCCGACGTCCCCGTCGGCACGGCGAATGGAAAGCCAACGAAAAAGCCGGAAGCGACGCACCGTTGTCCCCTCATTCGCATGCCAACGAGGACGTTGGCGTGCACGGATTATCCCGGCACCTTGTCGAGGCCGAAGGCGTCGTGCACGGCGCGGGCGGCGTCTTCGATGCGGGGCTCGTCGACGGTCACGGCGATCTTGATTTCCGAGGTGGAAATCATGCCGATGTTGATGCCCGCGTCGCCGAGGGCCTTGAACATGGTGGCGGCGACTCCGGAGTGGGAACGCATGCCGATGCCGACGGCGGAAAGTTTCGCAATTCCGGCTTCGGTCTCGATTTTTGAGTTTGGTGCGAGGTCGGCGAGCACGGGTTTGAGCGCGGCTTGGGCTTTCCCGAGGTCGCTGGAGTGCATGGTGAACGAGTGGCGGGCTTGGCCGTCGTGCGCGATGTTGGACACGATCATGTCGAGGTTGATCTCCGCATCGGCGAGGGCGCCGAGGATGAGGCCGGACATGCCGGGCTCGTCGGGGATGCCGGTGATGGTGACGCGCGCTTGCGAGCGCTCGATCGAGATGCCGCGGATGACGACGTGTTCCATATTGGGATGTTCTTCTAACACAAGGGTTCCAGGGTTATCGTTGAGAGAGGAGCGGACTTCGAAAACGACGCCGAATTTTTTCGCAAACTCGACGGAACGCGACTGCATGACTTTCGAGCCGGACGAGGCCATTTCAAGCATTTCGTCGTAGGAAATTTCAGGGAGTTTGCGGGCGTTTTTGACGATGCGGGGATCGCAGGTGTAAACGCCATCGACGTCGGTGAGGATTTGGCAGACATCGGCCTTGAGCGCGGCGGCGACGGCGATGGCGGTGAGGTCGGAGCCGCCACGGCCGAGGGTGTGGATCATGCCGTCCGGGGTGATGCCTTGGAAACCGGCGACGACGAGGGATTTTCCGGCATCGAGAAAACTCTGCATCAACGTGGGGTCCATGTTGAGGATACGGCCGCGGGTGTGGGAGCCGGTGGTGTGGATGCCCGCTTGGCGGCCGGTGATCGAGGCGGCCTCGACGCCCTGTTCCTGGAGGGCGATGGTGACGAGGGCGATCGATTGTTGCTCGCCGGTGGCCAGCAGCACGTCGAGTTCGCGCTCGCTGGGGTTTTCGGCAAGATCCTTGGCCATCTTGATGAGGCCGTCGGTGACGCCGGACATCGCGGAAACGACGGCGACGACTTGGTTGCCCTCGTCACGGGTGCGTTTCATCCGCGCGGCAACGTTGCGAATGCGGTCGAGGGTGCCGACGGAGGTGCCGCCGTATTTTTGAACGATGAGTGCCATGGGATAAGCGGGCCGCAGTGAAGGGGAACTTGGGATTCTTGGCAAGAAATTGAAGTGGCACTATTTTTCCGAATCCAGCGGGCGGGACCTCCACCATGCGGCGAGCAGGCTGCCGATCAAACAATGGTAAACCGCCGAGATGGCGGCGGGGACCGGGGCGAGCGCGAGATGGGAAAAATGGCGGGTGGCGAGGGCGGCCCCGAGGCCGCTGTTTTGCATGCCCACTTCGATGGAGATGGTGCGGCGGAGGGATTCCCGGCAGCCGCTGGCCCAAGCGAAGAAGTAACCGACGCCGAAACCAATGGCATGCAATAGGAAAACCGAGACGAAAAGCGGCAGTGCGGCGCGGGCGATTTCCGTCTTCTTCGAGGCAACGATGCAGCCGACAATCAGCACGATGACCAAGGCGCTGAGCAGCGGGCCGATCGCATCGATCCACGTGCGGATCCGCTCGGGGTGTTTCATTTTTCCCAACAACGTATTCACCGTCACGCCGCAGATGAGCGGCAGCAGCACGACGATGAGCATGGATTTGAAAAGCGCTGCGGCATCGACGGGCAACCAGGCTCCTGCGAGCCATCGGGTGAGCAGCGGGGTGGCGAAAATGGCGACGACGGTGGAGCACATCGTCAGCAGCACGCTGAGCGGGACGTTGGCCTTGGCGAGATAGCAGATGACGTTGGAGGCGGTGCCGCCGGGGCAGCAGGCGACGAGGATGAGGCCGATGGCGAGGCCGGTTTCGAGCTGAAAAAGGCGGGCGATCAGCCAACCGGCGAAGGGCATGATGAGAAACTGCGCGGCCACACCGAGTGCGACGCTTTTAGGATCGCGGGCGATGGCGGAGAAGTCGGTGAAGCGCAAGGTGAGACCCATACCTAACATAATCACGCCGAGGCCGACTTCGATGTGCGGGCGAAACCACGTCCACGCCGCCGGTTGGTTCCAAGCCCAGACGCAGCCGAGGATGATCCACAGCGGGAAGAGGGCAGTGGCGGTTCCGAGAAGGCGTTTGCAGGTCACTCGGGAGTGTTTCCAAGGTTTCCCGTATCCGGCGATTCAAATTTTCACGGATCGCCCATTACGTATTCTAGCAACAAGCTTTGGATCGCGCAGTAGAACTTCGAGCGGAAAAACGCAGCGCGGCTGGCGGGCGTGAGTGGTTCGGCGTCGATTTCCTCCGACGAGCCAAAGTGGAATTGTTCCTCCAGCGAGAGCCGGGCTTGATTGAGAGAACTGTACCATTGGAATGCATCTTCGGGTGTGATCCAAATCGGGCCCGGGCCGTCAGTCGCATGGAAAGCGGCGGATTCGATGGCGGCTCCGACTTGCGCGAGTTCGTCCTGGAACGCCTCGCGCAGGTCCGGGACGACGAATTCCTGCCAATCCTCGGCGCCCGCCTCCTCGCTGATGAGCCCTCCGAGGCGGCTGGCAAGGTCGATTTTATCGCCGCTGGCATCGGCGACGATGGACCGAAGCAAATCCCAATCACTGGCGTCTTCGGCGTCGATTCGGAGACCCCCCTCAAGTGTGGGCATCGCTTTCATTCGGATTTTTCCAAAGAGGTTTTCAGTTGGTGTGCCTGAAGTTGCTGGGCGTAAAACTCGGCCTTTTCACGCTCGCCGGACCAAACGACCGAGCGGCCGAGCTTGTGGACCTGCATCATGAGAATGGCGGCTTTTTTTTCGTCGTAGCCGAAGATTTTCATCAGCACGAAGGTGACGTAGCCCATCAGATTCACGGGATCATCGTGGACAATCACGTTCCACGGCGCGTCGATTTGGGTCGTTTCCTGAGTCCGGGTGAGGGTGTCGGTTCCAGCCATGGGGGGATTCGTTAGACTTCGGCGGTGGTGGGAAGCGGCGCGTCCACCCACTTGCCGTGTTCGCGGATGAGGTCGGTGAGGCGCTCGACCGCTTCGGCCTCCGGGATGTTGAATTTAACCGCGATTTTGCCGACGTAAAGGTTGATTTTGTTAGGCGCGCCGCCGACGTAGCCGAAATCCGCGTCCGCCATTTCGCCCGGGCCGTTGACGATGCAGCCCATCACCGCGATGCGCACGCCCTTGAGATGCCCGGTGGCCGCGCGGATTTTCTGGGTGGTGTGCTGGAGGTTGAAAAGCGTGCGGCCGCAACTCGGGCAGGCGACGTAATCCGTCTTGAAAATTCGGGTCCCGGCAGCTTGCAGGATATTGTAGGCGAGGCGCAGCGATTGGCCGGGCGCGGTTTCGCCCCGGACGAGGATCGCGTCGCCGATACCGTCGCTGAGCAGTGAGCCGATGTTCTGCGCGGCAGGAAGCAGGGCCGTTAGGAAATCGGTCTCGCCCTGCGGCGGGTGCAGCGTGTCTTTCAGCAGGATCGGGTGGCGTGGCTCGACGCGGAAGGCGAGTTCGCGGAAGGCGTGGATGACTTCCAGATCAAGTCCATCGGCGACGGTGATGAGTTTGGTTTCCGGCGAGCTGTTTAAAAACGCGACTGCGGTTTCATCGCGCGGATCGATTTCGACCACGCCGGATTTTTCGAAAATGATCTCGGGTTTGAAATCGCCCATGCCGGAAATCTTGTGGGCGAGCGCGTTCCAACGTTCTTGGGTGGTGAAGACCCGCACCGTGCGATCGCCGCCAAGTTCATGCGACATGATGGTGAGCACCGAACTCGCGCGTTTCTCATACGAGAACGGATCGTAAGAAGCAACCAACGCCTCTTCCCCAAGCGCCGCAGGCGCGAAGGTGGCTGGAGCGTCTCGCTCCAGACCGTTGCCGGGGCGTCTCGCCCCGAGCACGTCTTCCCAAGAGTCCCCATAGCGTGACCCGGTCCACCCTCCAAAAGCGTTTCCTTTCCGAGGATTTTCCAAAACATACCTCACCTGATTTTTGAAATCCTCACCATCCCTAACCACATGATCGTAATATTCCTCCTGCCAGAATGTCCCGGCCCGCTGAAGGATTTCATTGGCCTTCTTCGCCGTGAAAGACTTCCAGGAGTGAATGATTTTCTCCAAACCGTGATTCTCAAGCGGGCAAAGAATCGCATGGACGTGATTCGGCATGACCGACCAGGCGTGGAGTATGTAGCGGCTGCCATCGAAGAATTTCAACGCACCCAATACCATTTCAGCGATTTCCATCCGCCTGAGCAAGCACTCGCCGTGGCCTTCATTTAATGCAGAATCCAAGGCGGTTTCATGCAGCGCGGCGATTTCGGAGCGAACGGTGACGAGCGCTGTCGTCGAGTTGCGTGAGCCGCTTTGGGAAACGAGGTCTTGGAGGCGTTTTTCCAGGTTTTCCTTTCGCATGCGGAAGTCTTCCAGCGCGGACGGCGGCATGGAGTCTATCAAGCGGAAAGTGACCGAGTAAGTGGCACCCGGGATTCGCCAATGGGGGAGGTAGGTTGAGGTATTTTTGGTGAGTTGCTCCCAGTCGGGGCGGATGGCTTGCGCTTCCAGATTAAGATTGGGGCGAGACGCCCCGGCAACGGTCTGGGGCGAGACGCCCAAGCCACCATCAACGTTGCTGCGCTCGTTGTAGATGTCCGCCAGCGCTTGCGCGACGGGGATTTCGTGGATCGCATCTTCGGTGAGTGATACCCGGATGGTGTCGCCGATGCCATCCGCCAGCAACGAGCCGATGCCGATGGCGCTCTTTATCCGACCGTCCTCGCCATCGCCGGCCTCGGTCACCCCGAGGTGAATCGGGTAATTCCAATCCGCGCCCTCCGCATCCAACCGCGCGACCAACAAACGATAGGCCTCGATCATCACCTTCGGGTTCGAAGCCTTCATCGAGAAAACGAAATTGTGGTAATCGTTCTCCCGCGCGATGCGTGCGAATTCGAGTGCGCTCTCACACATCCCCAATGGCGTGTCGCCGTAGCGGTTCATGATGCGATCCGAGAGCGAACCGTGGTTCGTGCCGATCCGCATCGCCCGGCCGAGGTCCTTGCAACGATGGACCAGCGGGGTGAATTCCGCGCGGATCCTTTCCAGCTCCTCGGCGTATTGCGCGTCGCTGTATTCGCGAATTTCGAATTTTTTCTTATCGACGAAATTTCCCGGATTCACGCGGACTTTTTCCACCCATTTTGCGGCCTCCATCGCGGCGTCTGGTTTGAAATGGATGTCCGCCACCAACGGCACCTGGCAACCCGCCGCACGCACTTCGCGGGCGATGTTTTCCAAGTTCGCCGCGTAAATTTTCGTCTGCGCCGTGATCCGCACGATCTCACATCCCGCCTCCGCCAGCCCCAGCACCTCCGCCACGCAGGCGGGCGTGTCGCGCGTGTCTGAGGTGATCATCGACTGCACACGGATCGGGTTGTCGCCGCCCACGCCCACGTTTCCCACCATCACCTCGCGGGTGGTGCGACGGGCGTAATGAAGCAGATCGGGGCAGCAGCGCAGCGTTGCGGGTGAATTCATTGCTGATGGGGATATAAACGAGAAATCGGCCCCCGGCAACGGTCGCGTTTGCCACCAAAAACCCCTCGCCGCCGCCCTCACCACTCTCGTGTCCGCCATCGCGGCCATCGTCGGGGAAAGCGTGATCATCACCGATTGCAACCAGCGCTGCCTCGATGTGATGAACCGCGAGCTCGCCGCCGGTCGAGGAAACCTCGGGATTTTCTACGGCGCGGCCCATTTTCCCGACATGGAGAAGCGCTTGTTAGATCAAGGTTTCAAGCGCACCCGCCAGCAATGGATCACCGCCTGGGACATCCCGAAGGCCGTGGCGAAACGGAAAGCCGCGTGAAGCACCGGGGAAATAGAATGGATATTTGACCACTGATTTCAGGGATTACTCTGATTTTAAGAACAGAATTTTGGAATGATCAGCGGCATTTCCCAGTTCTTCATCCCAATCAATCTGTGGAATCAGTGGTCCCTCTTCCCATTCTGGAAAAACCCTCCCTGCCCCCGGAAAAATCGCGCCTGTTTTTCCCGCGCGACCCGTGATTCATTCCCGCCATGCACGCATCCGACCCCACTCCCGAACTTCTCTCCCCAGCTGGAAACTGGGATTGCGCCCGCGCGGCGGTGGCGGCGGGGGCCGATGCAATCTACTTCGGCCTGCCAAAATTCAATGCCCGGCTGCGCGCTGACAACTTCATCGAGGCCGACCTCGAAGAGTTGATGGAATTCCTCCACTGCCACGGCGTGAAAGGCTTCGTGACCATGAATACCCTCATTTTCACCTCTGAAATGAAGGCCGCCGAAGAGCAATTGCGCAAGATCGCCGCCGCCGGAGTGGACGCCCTGATCATCCAGGACCTCGGCCTCGCCAAGCTCGCCCGCGAAGTCGCCCCAACGGTGGAATTGCACGCCTCCACCCAAATGACGATCACCTCGCCCGAGGGCCTCGCGTTCATCGAAACCCTCTTCCCACTGGAGCGCGCCGTGCTCGCCCGTGAACTTTCCATCAAGGAAATCGAGCGCTTCCACGCCCACAACACGGCGCACCTGAATCTCAAAACCCCGCTCGAAGTTTTTGTCCACGGCGCACTCTGCGTCGCCTATTCCGGCCAATGCCTCACCAGCGAATCGCTCGGCCAGCGCAGCGCCAACCGCGGCGAGTGCGCCCAAGCGTGCCGCATGCCGTATGAAATCGTCGTCGATGGCGAAACCCGCGACCTCGGCGCCGTGCGCTACCTGCTCAGCCCGCAAGACCTCGCCGCCGTCGATCTCGTCCCGGACCTCGTGCGCGCCGGCGTGAAATCCTTCAAAATCGAAGGCCGCCTCAAATCCCCCGAGTACGTCTCCGCCGTCACCCGCGTCTATCGAAAAGCCCTCGACGCCGCCATCTCTTCATCCACCATCCCCAATCCCCAATCTCCGATCACGAGTGCCGATAGGTATGAGTTGGAAATGACCTTCTCCCGCGGCCTCAGCACCGGCTGGTTCGCGGGCACCAACCACCCGTATCTGACCCACGGGAAATTTGGGAAAAAGCGCGGCCCGCTGCTTGGCACCATCATCGATTGCGGCCCCGGCTGGATCAAACTCGGCGAGCTAACAGGCGTGCCTTTCACCGCCGGCGACGGCGTGGTCTTCGATGCCGGCGAAAACCGCGACCTCGAACAAGGCGCGCGCATCTGGGTGATCGAGGGCGAGCGGCTGATTTTCCACCTCACCTACAGCGGCATCAATTTCGACCGCATCAAGCCCGGCCAAACGCTCTACAAAACCTCCGATCCCAAGCTCGATTCCGAGCTCCGCCGGTTCTGGCAGAACACCCGCCCGGCCGAGAAAAAGTCGCCGCTTCACCTCATCGTCACCGGCAAGCCCGGCGAGCCGTTGGAAATCCGTAGCGGCGAGTTCAGCGCGAAGAGCGATGTCCTGTTGCAGGAAGCGGCGAAACATCCGTTAGGCGCGGAAACCCTCGCCGCCCAACTCGGCCGCCTCGGCGAATCGTCGTTCGAACTCGGTTCCCTCGACAACCAGTTAGAAGGAAACTGCCACATCGCTGTCTCCGCCTTGAACCAACTCCGCCGTGCCTTGGTCAAACAACTGGAAACCGCCGCCTCCATCAAGCCGCCGCTCGCCAAAATCACCACCACCTATCAGGACCTCCTTCCCGGAATTCCAACCTCCGCGCTCCGTGCTCCGGAATTATCCGTCCTCTGCCGCACCCTCGGCCAACTCACCGCCGCCATCGAATGCGGCGTGGAAACTATTTACTGCGATTTCGAAGACCCCCGCCGCTACAAAGACGCCGTCGGCCACTTCCGCTCTGAAATTTCAAATCCCAAATCTCAAATCCACCTCGCAACACCAAGAATCCTCAAGCCCGGCGAGACCGGTTACCTCAAGCTCATCGAAAAGGCCGGACCCGACGGCCTGCTGCTCCGCAACCTCGCCGCACTCCATCATTACAAGGACCGCAGCGACCTGAAAAAAATCGGCGACTTCTCCCTCAACGTCGCCAACCCGATCACCGCGAAACTCCTGATGGAAAGCGCCGCAGTCGATCGCCTCACCATTTCCTACGACCTCAACATCGGGCAAGTGTTAGAATTATTGCACAGCGCCCCGCCCGAGTGGTTCGAGATCACGCTGCACCAGCACATGCCGATGTTTCACATGGAGCACTGCGTGTTTTGCACCTTCCTCAGCAGCGGCACCACCTACAAAGATTGCGGCCGCCCTTGCGAAACCCACGTCGTCCACCTGCGCGACCGCGTCGGCCAGCTCCACCGGCTGCAAGCCGACGTCGGCTGCCGCAACACCCTCTTCAACGGCAAGGCCCAGACCGGTGCGCGCTACTACGAACACCTCCGCGCCACCGGCCTCTCACAGTTCCGCGTCGAGCTGCTGGATGAAGCGGAAGACGCCGCCAAAACCATCCGCGCCTATCAGGATCTACTCAGCGGCAAGTCCGACGCCTTCGAACTGCTAGACCAAGTCCAGGCCCTCGAAAAACTCGGCGTCACCGAAGGCACGCTGGCCCAGCTTTGATCACTTCCCGCAGTGGACAGGACGTCCCGTGGCGTCGATCAGCTCAGGGGTGACGAGCAACACGGTCTTGGATCCATCCGGGCGGGTATGGACGGTGAGCCTAGTTCCGCCCACATGGGCGAAGCCGTTGCCGGCAATGGCGATACTCGAAAAAAGTGGCTGATTCCCGGTGGCCGGGTCAAAATCGACGGTCGTGTCTTTGTAAGTGATTCCAACCTCCTGTCCAAAGCCGAGCAGGTCTCCTTTGAAATTCAGGGCCTTGCCGACATTGCGGGTTTCAAAGGTTTCCTCAACATCATCCGTCTGATAGATGAATTCTCGAGTTTGTTCAATCTCGCTACTCTGGCCGTTCCTGGCGGTCACCGAAGGCATGGTGATCAGGCTTGTCCCCTTCTGCTGGGCCGCTTGCCGCATGAACGACAAGACTTCGGTCTCCGTCATTTGAGAACCATCCGGAGGAGTCCAAGTGGAAGCTGCGGGAAGCTCCACGATCTTCGAGCTGAATTTCAGCTGCGTCGGGGGTTGCTCGCTGATCGCCCTCGCCAGTTCCGAGATCGCGGCGGCATCGGCGGCGCTGGTGGTTTCCAAAGTTAGATTTGCGGACGCTCCGAGGGACACCTGCGTCGATGGATCGAGATCCAGCCCCAGCAGGGTCAGGTGTTCGCGGAGCGGCTTGAGAACGTGGGGACTATCAGACTCGAAAGTGCCGATTGGAGTTGTTAGGCCCGCCATGTCACTCAATGCCCGGTTGAAATTGGGGGAAACTTTGAGATCCCTGCTAAGTTGCCGGCGTTCATCAGACAGCGGCTCGAATCGGTATTCTCGATCTTTGCGGCTGACCTTCATACCGGCCAGGGTGGCGAGAAGTTGGACCGAGGTGTTGAAATTCCCGGCAGCCAGTTGCAGTGTGAGTTTTCGGGGGGCAGCCGGTGGGATGTCGAAGGTCAGGGGCAGCGGCGCTTCACCGGATTTCCGGCAGGCATCCTCATAGTGGGTCATGAGTTTCCGCAGCGCGTCTTGCAGGTCCAGCTCTTTGATTGCTATTGGCGGCAGCATGAATTCCTTCAGGCGGCTTGGAGCGTGAGTGGCCCGCGGACCAGCCGCCTCACGGTTGCGGGCCTTGGTTCGGAGAGGAAGCGCGATCACTGACTCGGCGTCGATCTGGGTGCGTTCAGACTGGATTCGGGAGGAAGAGGTGGCGGCGATGTGATTCTGGCCCCTGCTTTGATTTGCCATCCAAAGCCCACAGGCCACCAGGATGATCACGCCGGTAATGGCAAGAGCCTTTCTCATGTCCGCATGCTGGTTTTTTTCCGGGACTTGGCAAGGGTGCGCTTCGCGTGGGTAATTGGCGCGGCCGATTAGCCCAGTCCGAGAACCCCTTCTCCCCGGCAGCTCGACGCCTTCGAACTGCTAGACCAAGTCCAGGCCCTCGAAAAACTCGGCGTGACCGAAGGCACGCTGGCAGAGTTGTGAGAGTTGTGAGAGTTGTGAGAGTTGTGAGAGTTGGGTGAATTTCATCAATCGGCAATTGGAGGATCCGCTTTCCTCCTGAGGGGCCGGAAGGCGTGGATGATCTCGCGGTTCGCCCTCACTTTTCCGGGTCGGCGCTGAATCAAATCGAGCTTTTGGAGGTCGTTCAGATCCCGCTGGAGGGTTTTCTGCGATTTTCCGGCATAGGCCTTGGCAAGGCGTGGAGTCAGCTCGTCGATGGACTGGATCTCCACCCAATCCTCCGCCATTCCCAAGTCGAGCGCGAGGTGCCGTTGCCGGGTTCCGGAAGCGCCGTCCTTTCCCTTGAAGATGTCGTGGATATGATTCTGCCATGCCGCGTCCCATTGCTGGTCCCAAACGTATTTGAGCTGTTCCCGCAGTCCGTCCACGAATCCCTGAACGGCATAGCGGATGAAGGGCAGGAGGTCGCCGTTGGATTTTGAAGCGGAGTCTAGCTGTCGGTAATACTCCCGGCGGGTGGCGTTGTAGTGATTGCTCAGGAGGTGCGCCGCCGGAGCGGGTACGCCGGCTTCGAGCAGAATGTGAAGCTCCAACAGACGGGCCGTCCGTCCATTGCCGTCATCGAACGGATGAATCCACGCCAGGTAAACGTGGGCCACAATGGCTTTTAGAATGGCGAACGGCAGCGCATATCCGCGTTGGGGTTTGAATCCTTCGCCCTCCAGCCACTCACACATCCGGTCGAGCAGTTCCGCACAGTCCTCCGCCGGAGCGCCCCGGTAAACTCCGCCGACCAGCACGGATCCGGTTCGCAACTCACCCGGTGGAGCCAGATCCTCCGCTTCCGGGAGTTTCACCCGGACCTGGAGATTGTAGGCGCGAATCAAATCGGCGGAAAGTGGAGGCAACCGATTGTCCTGCGCGAGTTGGCGGCCGATCTCGTTGCACGCATCCACGATGTTGTCCACCTCCCGGGTGAGATATTCCTTGGATGGAGGCATTTTCAACCCCTTTTCGATGTGCTGGAGCACCTCTTCCTCAGTCAGCGTGTTTCCCTCAATGGCGGTGGTCGCCGCCGCCCCCTTGGCGAGATAGAGGCTCTGGAGCCTGCGACCGGTTTCGGGCCGCAGCGGGACATTCGTCAGGTGGACGCACTTCGAAGCGGCTTCTCCGAGCTGCACCCAGAGCAACCAACCAGCTTCGGATAGGTTCAGGCTAAATGTGATCCATGGGTGCGTCTGTTGGTATTTCCTCGTCATGGTGCAACAGGATGAAATCAAAACGTCGCTGGTTTTGACAGATATTTTGTCCCGAATTTTGACCGATTGAATCGTCACGCAATCTTCTTATTATAAACACTTAAAGTATTTTTTAAAAAAATTGTCTCAAAAAATGTCCATCGTGATGTCCGTAAAAATGTCGTCCCAATTCTGGAGCAAATGAGCGCTCTTGGATTTTAGGTTCCTGACCGCTTTCGCGTCGAGCTGCCCCGGCGGCGCCGCCCCACCGCCGGTAGGGCGGATCCGGCCCGGTCCGCCCACTTTCCCTTCTTCCGCCGGAGGCTGCACAGATCACTGCGTGCCGGGGCGGCGGTAGATGACCCAGTAAACCAGACCCACCATCAGCGCTCCACCTGCTAGATTCCCCAGCGTGACAGGAATCAGATTGTGGACGAAGCCGGGCCAGTTGAGTTCGGTGAGGTAAGGCACGCCGGCGTATGCCGGATCATGGCGCACCATCAACCCGAGCGTGATGAAATACATGTTGGCGACGCTGTGTTCGAATCCAGCGGCGACGAATGCCGAGATGGGGAAGACGATCGCGAGAATCTTGTCGGTGACGTTTCTTCCCGCCATCGCGATCCAGACTGCAAGGCAGACGAGCACGTTGCAGAGCACCGCTTTGAAGAAGGCTTCGCCAAATGGTAGCGCGCATTTCGCCGCCGCGATGCCCACTGCCGTCACACCCACGGTGCCATCGGCCAGCTTCAGATGTCCCGACCACGCCACCAGCATCGCAAGACCCATCGCGCCTATCAGATTGGCGAAATACACGATGGCCAGGTTGTAAAACATCCGCCCGGGCGTGATCCGCCGGGATACCCAGGCCATCACCAGCAGATTGTTGCCGGTGAACAACTCCGCGCCTGCGATCACCACCAGGATCAGCCCGAGGGAAAATGCCAGCCCTCCGAGAATCCGCTTCAGCGCGAAGCCGAGCTCCGGATCACTCGTGACAATCGTGTAATAGAGCGCGCCCAGTCCGATGAAACCACCTGCCAGCACGCCCAGCGCGACCATCGACAAGCCGGGCAGGTTCGCCTTCTTCACGCCCACCGCCTCGACGCGCTCCGCGATTTCACGCGGAGAATAACAATCGAGGCCGAAAATCTCAGGCATGGACGGCGGGGGAGGGGGGAAGTGGGGCGGCGGCCTTGGCCTGGCGCTTGGATTCGGTATCGACGATGGCCAGCGTGGTCTTGAGCACCGTGTCCGGGTTGAGCGAAATGCTGTGGATTCCCTGCTCGACGAGGAACCTTGCGAACTCCGGATAATCGCTGGGCGCTTGGCCGCAAATGCCGATCTTGCGGCCTTTCGCGCGGCAGACCGAAATGGCTTGGGCGATCATCTTCTTCACCGCCGGATTCCGTTCGTCGAAGATCGGGGCGACGATCTCGCTGTCACGGTCCACCCCGAGAATAAGTTGTGTTAGATCGTTGGAGCCGATGCTGAAGCCGTCGAAAATCTCACAGAACTCGGCGGCGAGGATGACGTTGCTCGGGATTTCGCACATCACATAAAGTTCGAGGCCGTTGCCGCCCCGTTTGAGTCCGTGTTTGAGCATTTCCTCCTGCACCTTGCCGCCTTCCTCAATGGTGCGGCAGAACGGGATCATCAGCTTGAGATTGGTGAGGCCCATATCGTCGCGCACGCGTTTTGCGGCGGCACATTCGAGGGCGAATCCTGCCTGATAGAGCGGGTGATAGTAGCGGCTGGCCCCGCGGAAGCCGAGCATCGGGTTCTCCTCGATGGGTTCGTAAGCCCTGCCGCCGATGAGGTTGGCGTATTCATTGGTTTTGAAATCGCTGAGGCGGAGGATCACGTCTTTCGGATAGAAAGCGGCCGCCAGCATGGCGACTCCCTGGGCGAGGCGATCGACAAAATAGGCGGATTTGTCCGCGTAACCGACTGTGATTTTTTCAATCTCCGCCTTGGCGAGCGGGTCGGCGAGTTTTTCAAAATCCAACAATGCGAGCGGGTGGATCTTGATGTGGTTGCTGACGATGAACTCCATGCGCGCGAGGCCGACACCGTCGTTGGGCAGGAAACTCAGCGAGAAGGCTTCTTCGGGATTTGCCAGATTGAGCATCACCTTGGTCTCCGGCCGGACGAGGTTCTTGAGGTCGGTGCGTTTGATTTCATAAGGCAGCTCGCCGTCGTAAATGAAACCGCTATCGCCCTCGGCGCAGCTCACGGTGACCATTTGGCCGTCCTTGAAAACCTCCATCGCACGCTCGACGCCGACGATGGCCGGCACCCCGAGCTCGCGGCTGACGATCGCGGCGTGGCAGGTCCGGCCGCCGCGTTGGGTGATGATGGCGGCCGCCTTTTTCATGATCGGCTGCCAGTCGGGATCGGTCTTGTCGGTGACGAGGATCTCGCCCTGTTGGAATTGGCCGATGAACTCGGGGCTCTTAATCACCCGGACGCGGCCGGTGGCGATTTTTGCGCCGACGCTCTGGCCGCTGGCGAGCACTTCGCCGCGGCTGGCGAGCTGATAGATTTCGATCACATCCAGATTCTTGCGGGATTGCACCGTTTCCGGGCGCGCCTGGACGATGAACAGCTCGCCGGTGTTGCCGTCCTTCGCCCATTCGAGGTCCATCGGCACGGCCCTGCCGCGCTTGGCGGTGTAGTGATCCTCGACGATGCAGGCCCAGCGGGCGAGTTGCAGCACCTCATCATCAGTTAGGCAGAACTTGCTGCGGTCGTCCTGGGAGACCGGGATATTTTTGACCATTTTTCCGCCGCCGGTGTCATAGACCATTTTGAACTCCTTGCTGCCGCCGACTTTTTTCAGGATGGGTCGAAAGCCGGTTTTCAGAGTGGGTTTGAAAACGCAGTATTCATCCGGCGTCACGGCTCCCTGCACCACGTTTTCGCCAAGACCGTAAGCGGCGCTGACGAGCACCGCGTCTTGGAATCCGGTCTCGGTGTCGATGGTGAACATCACCCCGGAGCAGGCGAGGTCCGAGCGGACCATGCGCTGGATGCCGATGCTGAGCGCGATCTTGAGATGGTCGAAACCCTTGTCCACCCGGTAGCTGATCGCACGGTCGGTGAAGAGTGAGGCGAAGCAGCGCTTGCAGGCTTCCATCACGGCGGTGGTGCCATGCACGTTGAGGTAGGTTTCCTGCTGCCCGGCGAAACTGGCATCGGGCAGATCCTCCGCTGTGGCGGACGAGCGCACGGCGACGTCCGGCGCGTGTTGTTCCGCGGCTTGCAGTTTCTGATAGGCTGCGGCGATTTCCTTCTGCAAGTCGGTGGGCAGAGTCGCGTTGAGGATCGCCTCACGCACGATTTGGCCGCGCTCGCTGAGATTGGTTAGATTGTGCGTGTCCAAATCGGAGAGCGTGTCGCGGATGAGTTCCCCGAGTTTTGCTTCCCGGATGAAGTGGCGATAGCCGGCGGCGGTGACAGCGAAGCCGTTAGGAACTTTCACGCCTTTGCGGGCAAGTTCGCGGAACATTTCGCCGAGCGAGGCGTTCTTCCCCCCGACGAGCGGGACATCGTCGATGGTGATGTCTTCAAACCATTTGATGGATCGAGTTGCTTGCATGGCGGTGGCTTTCTGTGGGGGGGATCCGGCGAAGTCAGCCGCCCTGCTTCCGCATGCTTGTCTGTGGAGCCCGGGGCGGCCGCTTCGCCGGACTCCGGGTTGCGGTCGTTGTGACCATGTGAAGGATACGACCGACCGCCGCGATTTTCGATAGTTGGAATCACCTGATCCAACTAGGTGTTTTCATTACGAGTGTGTGCGCAAACGACCATCTTGCGATCACCGGGAAAAAGTGGTTGTTTGGTTTGTTTCACCCCCTGATGCCATGTCTGAAAACCTTAGCGCGCTTTCGTCCCGCCAAGGCGCCGCGCCGTATTTGTTTGAGCGTTTGGCGGCGGCTCCGGATGCGGCACATGCGTTGGGTGAAGCCTCGCGGTTCGGCGATGCGATGACGCTGGGGGCGGCGTCGTTTTATGATTTCCTCCGCAAGGAAGACGCCGTGAAAAAGGTGCGGATCTGCAACGGCTCCGCCTGTCTGTGCGCGGGCACCCAGGATGGCTTGCGCAGGGAGTTGGCTGCTCATTTCATGACGGCGGAAATCGGCTCGGTTTGCTGCCTCGGCCGCTGCCACGAGGGTCGCTCATTTCAATTCGACGGGCGCAACTATTCAGGCATGGCGGCGGAAGCCCTCCAAGGACTCTTTGCTGATGGCACCGGCGATCCCGGGGGGACGCATGCGGTGGCCTCCAGCATGCCTAGCCCGCAACTGACCGCACCGGCCCCAAGCATGGATTCGTTAGAAAGTCTCATCCACGAACTTTTTGCTAGGGGCCGTGACTGGCTGGCCGCGGAACTACAAGCCTCGAACCTCCGAGGCCGCGGCGGCGCCGGATTTCAGGCTCATTTGAAATGGCAGGCCTGCCGCATCGCGGACGGCGCGATGAAATACATCGTTTGCAATGCGGACGAGGGCGATCCCGGGTCCTACATCGACCGCTACCTGATGGAACAACGTCCGCACGGATTTCTGCTAGGAATGATGGTCGCCGGATGGTTCGCGGGTGCGACCGAGGGAGTCGCCTACATCCGCGCGGAGTATCCGGAGTGCGGCTGGACGGTGAGGGCGACGGTCGCAGAAATGGAAAGCGCCGGGTTGTTAGGGAAGGACATTCTTGGCAGTGGATTCGACTTCACGGTGCGGATCGTGATGGGTGCCGGGTCCTACATTTGCGGCGAGGAAACCGCGCTGCTCGCCAGCATCGAGGGCCAACGCCCGGAGGTGAGGATACGGCCGCCATTTCCCACCACTGCAGGGCTTTTCCTCAAGCCGACCATCGTCAACAACGTGGAAACCTTCGCCAACCTCCCGGCGATTCTTTCGCTGGGTGGCAAGGGCTACGCGCAAATCGGCACCGCGTGCAGCACCGGACCGAAGCTGCTTTCGTTGGACAGCCACTTCGTGAATCCGGGGATCTACGAAGTGGCGATGGGCACGCCGCTTGCCAGCGTGGTCGCATTGGCCGGCGGCTTCAAATCCCGCATCAAGGCGCTCCACATCGGCGGGCCGCTCGGCGGGATCATTCCGGTTTCACAGATCGACCGCCTGACCGTGGATTTCGAATCATTCAGGGACTCCGGCTTTCTGCTGGGACACGCCGGGGTCGTCAGCATTCCACAGGAGTTTCCGATGATCGCCTATCTTGAGCATTTGTTTGAATTCACCGCCGCCGAGAGTTGTGGCAAGTGTTTCCCGTGCCGGCTCGGATCGGTGCGCGGCAGGGAGCTGCTGGAAAAAGCGCAGGCGGACTCCGGCTTCAAGATCGACCGCTCCCTGTTCGATGACTTGTTAGAAACGCTGGAACAAACCTCGCTATGCGGCCTCGGGGGCGGCCTGCCGCTGCCGGTGCGCAACGCCATGGAACACTTCGCGGACGAATTGAACCCCTATTTCAAATCATGAATGCCATCCTGTCAGACCACACGGCGATCATCGATGGCCGCGCGCTTGGATTTGAAGATGGCGAAACCCTGCTCGCCTGCATCGACCGCCACCTTGGACGCGGCCACGTGCCGACGCTTTGCGACGCGCCGCAGCTCAAGCCCTACGGTGCCTGCCGGGTTTGCAGCGTGGAGATCGCCACCACGCCAGACGGCCCGCGGCGGGTGGTCGCGGCCTGTCACACGCCGGTCGCCGGTGGCGTGCACGTTTTCACCGAATCGCCGAAGATCCGCCGTCTGCGCCGGAACATCATCGAGCTGGTGCTCACCGATCACCCGCTGGATTGCCTGACCTGTGAGGTGAATGGAAACTGCGAATTACAAACCGTGGCGGGGAAGGTCGGTGTTAGGGATGTGCGCTATCCGGCCGGCACGAATCACCTCCACATGGTGAAGGACCTTTCGCATGTCTTCATGACCTCGGATTTGTCAAAATGCATCAACTGCTCGCGCTGTGTTAGAGCCTGCGACGAGGTGCAGGGACAGTTCGTGCTTTCAATGCATGGTCGTGGGTTTGATGCGCGCATCATCAAGGGGCTGGATCAGGATTTCGCGGATTCGCCGTGTGTCTCATGCGGTGCCTGCGCGCAGGCCTGCCCGACCTCGGCGATCTCAGATGTGTTTGAATCCAAATCCATCGAGGCCACCCGCAAGACGCGGACGATCTGCACCTATTGCGGAGTGGGTTGCAATCTGATCGTCGCCAGCAAGGGTGCCGAGGTGCTATCGATCCAAGCGGCGGCGGACGGTCCGGTGAATCCCGCACACGCCTGTCTCAAGGGAAGATATGCGTTCCGTTTTTACAATCATCCGGAGCGGTTGCGCGCGCCGATGGTGCGCAGGAACGGCCGCTTGGAAAACGTCTCGTGGGATGAGGCTTACGACACGATTTTTGAAAACCTCCAACGCATCCGGGCGGCGCACGGCCCGCAGACGATTGGCGGGATTTCATCGGCGCGCTGCACCAATGAGGAAAACTACCTGATGCAGAAATTCATGCGCGCGGTGATCGGCTGCAACAACATCGACAGTTGTGCGCGCGTTTGCCACAGCCCGACGGCATACGGCATGCAGCGGAGTTTCGGCACCGGTGCCGCGACCAATCGTTTCGAAGACATCGATCAAACATCATGCATCATGATCATCGGTGCGAATCCCACCGAGGCGCATCCGGTCACGGGCGCGCGCATCAAACAACGGGTGATGAAAGGGGTGCCGCTGATTGTCATCGATCCTCGCAAGATCGAGCTGAGCCCGTATGCGAAGTATCATCTGCAACTCCGCCCGGGCACCAACCTCGCGTTGTTGAACGGGATGGCGCGATTTATTCTGGACGCCGGTTTGCTGAAGCCCGCTTTCATCACGGATCGCTGCGAGCAATGGGAGACCTTCGAGGCCGCGCTGCGGTCGGTCGATCTCGATGAAATGGAGCGGGTCACTGGCGTCGATCGGCAGCTCGTCCGCGCCGCCGCGCTGGAATACGCCGAGGCGGATGCGGCGATGTGTTTTCACGGCCTCGGCGTGACCGAGCACGAACAGGGAGCCAAGACCGTGATGGCGATTTCCAATCTCGCGATGATGACGGGCAACCTCGGCCGCCCCGGTGTTGGCGTAAATCCGTTGCGCGGCCAGAACAACGTGCAAGGAGCGGCCGACATGGGCTGCCAGCCGCAACAAGGCGCGGGCTATCTCAATATCTTGGATCCGGAAGTCCGTAAATTCCACGGCGCGCTCTACGGTGTGGAACTCAGCGGCGAACCCGGAATGAAAATCCCGGAAATGCTCGATGCCTCCATCGCCGGGGAACTCAAGGCGCTTTGGCTCGTCGGCGAGGACCTCGTGCAATCCAATCCCGATTCCGGTCAGGTGAAGCGTGCGATGGCCGCGCTCGATTTCCTCGTGGTGCAGGACTTGTTTCTAACGAAAACCGCGGAATTCGCCAGCGTGATTCTGCCCGCCGCGTCATTCCTTGAAAAATCCGGCACCTTCACCAATGCCGAGCGCCGAGTGCAACGGGTGATGCCCGCGATCCAGCCGCTCCTCGACACGCGGCCGGACAGCCGCATCCTCTGTGAAATCATGCGCCGCTTCGGCTACCCGCAGGACGACTGCACGCCGGAGGGCCTACTCACCGAAATCGCCCGCGCCGTGCCGTTTTTCCAAGGCGCGACCTGGGACGGCCTCGGCGACCACGGCAAACAATGGCCCATTCTCGCCGACGGCACCGATTCGCCCATCCTGCATGTGGACCGCTTCACCCGCGGCTTGGGAAAATTTCACTTTTTTCCGTGGCAGGAATCCGTGGAAATCACCAGTCACAGCGGCGATTTCCCATTCGTGCTCACCACCGGCCGCCTGCTTGAACAATACAACTGCGGCACCATGACCCGCCGCAGCGGCAACAACCGCATCGTCGGCGAGGACCAACTTTCCATCCATCCGCATGATGCGGAAATCAAACACATCCACACGGGCGACCGCGTGCGCGTGAAATCCGCCCGTAGCGAAGTCGTTCTAACCGCCAGAGTGACTGATGAAGTGAAGCCCGGCGTGCTTTACACCACCTTTCATTTTCCGGAAACTCTGGTGAACGGCTTGTTAGGCCAGGGCCACGACGTCGAAACGAAGTGCCCCGAATACAAAGTGGTGGCGGTGGACGTGGCCTCCGCATCGACGGGATGAGCTTGAAACTTGAGTGAGCAGCCGGAATGCTCACCGGGTGCCCGACCCATTTCCTGAAACACCGCCGAAGGAGATCGCCTTGTTCGATCTTGATGGCACTTTGATCGCTTGGGACTGCCAGTTGTTGTTCCGGCATTTCGTGCTGAGACAGGAGCCATGGCGCGGGATTTTCCTGCCGGTTTTTCTAGTGTTCCTGCCCTTGGCGGGTCTGTTGGGTGCCGGTGGGATGAAGCGGATTTTTCTGAGTTATCTGTGGCTGCTGGATCGCGGGACGCTGGCGGAATATTCGCGCGAATTCGCAGCTGCGGTGATGCCGGCGATTTACCCGAACTTGCGCGAGCGGTTGGAGGCGCACCGGCGCGAAGGGCACTTGTTGATCCTGGCATCAGCGAGCCCGGAATTCTACGTGGCCGAAATCGGACGGGAGCTGGGGTTTGATCTGACACTCGGAACACCGGTGGAGCTGGGGCGGTTTTTTCCCGACCTTGAAAACCACAAGGGGTCGGCCAAGGTGGAACGACTCTATCAACTACTGCCCACATCGTATTTCGAGAATGGCCAACTGCTGCGTTGCCACGGCTACACCGACAGCACCGCAGATCTGCCGATGCTGGCGCTGTGCGGTGCGGCGACGGTGGTGAATCCGTCGCCCGCGCTTACCGCGCAGGCGAGTGCGGCCGGCTGGGAGACCCTGCGCCCGGCGCGGCCATGGAAATCCCGGGCGGGATTCGCGCTCAGAGCGCTCGCGCTGCTGTTGGGAATCGGGCGCGATCCGGGTGGGGTTTACCGGCGCTGATCCCAGGAGCTTTCTGAAAAATCAGCATTCGTTGGATTCGTGGTGTCTTGACCTATCAATCAGCCTCGTGATCTGATTTTACTGTAAGAACTGATAGATCGTTAACTCACTTTTTGAATTTCTCATACCTGCCCGGATCAAGAAGTGTTTGGGCCGGAGAGGGTGAGGTGTCGTTGCCGGGAAAATGGTCCGGGTTAGACCTCGGACAGCGCCTGGTCGATCACCGCCAGCATGAAATCCGCATCCTCCCGGTGAATACACATCGGCGGCTTGATCCGCAGCGTGTTCCCCCATAGTCCGCCCTTGCCGATCAAAAGCCCCAGCTCCTTGCACCGCTCGAACACAAACGCGCACTCATCCCTCGCCGGCTCCTTCGTCGTCCGATCCTTCACCAACTCCACCCCCAGCATCAGCCCTTTGCCCCGCACCTGTCCTATCAGCGAGTGCTTCTCTACTAGCTTCTCGAATCCGTTCGTTAGATGCGCTCCGAGATTGAGGCAGTTCGCCTGCAACTGTTCCTTCTCGATCACCCGCAACACGGCCCGCCCCTGCGCACAGCTCACCGGGTTTCCGCCGAACGTATTGAAATGAATCCGGCTCGCCAGTGATTGTGCGATCTCCGGCGTCGTCACCACTGCCGCCAATGGGCAGCCATTGCCGATTCCCTTCGCCATCGTCACGATATCCGGCACCACCCCCTGCGTCTCAAATCCCCAGAAATGGGTTCCCGTCCGCCCGAACCCTGCCTGCACCTCGTCTGCAATGCACAAGCCGCCCGCCGCCCGGGCATGCTCATACGCATGCTTCAGATAGCCTTCCGGAAACACCACCGATCCACCCACACCCTGGATCGACTCCGCAATGAACGCCGCGATCCTGCCTGACGTCCCGAACTGGATCGTCTCGGCAACATCCGCGGCATACTTGCTTCCAGCCTCCGGATCATCCGCACCAAACGGCCCGCGATAGAGATCCGGCATCCGCGCATGCTGCACCCCGAACGAATGCGGCACGTTGAACTTCCACGTGTGATGCGACGTCAGCGCCATCGTCCCCGGACTTCCGCCATGATAGGCATTTCGCAACGCCACCAAATCATAATTCCCGGTGTATGCCCGCGCCATCAACACTGCCAGATCGTTCGCCTCCGATCCGGAGTTCACGAAATAACAAACCTTCAGATCACCCGGCATCTTCGCCGCCAGCTCCTTCGCGTACAGCGCGATCCCCGGGTTCAGATAGATCGTCGTGGTGTGTTGAATCGTCTCGTTCTGCACCCGCGCTGCCTCCACCACCTCCGGATGACAATGCCCCACGCTTACGGTCACAATCCCGCCGAAACCATCCAGATATCGCCGGCCGGTTTCATCAAAAAGATACTGACCTTTGCCCTCCACAATCATGATCGGCTTCTTGTAATAGTGGAAAATCGCGGGACTCAAATACTCCTTGCGCATTGCCAACACCTCATCGGGAGAAGGACCGTCGTAAGGCATCGGCGTGTGATCAAAAGGTGGCACTGTGCTCATGATGGGATAGGGTTAGTGTCGAATCGTAACCGGTGATAATTTGCGGAACAGCAGATAAAGCCCGAACGCCAGCCCGAAACCGGTGAACCAAGCTTGAGGATACAGCATCTTGAAAAACACCGGGACATTTTCCGCCCATCCCACCTGCACAAAAAACCCCGGCAAATTTGGCAAAACCGCCAGCGCGAACGCTCCCAACGCGGCCCAACTGAACCCTCCGCTGTATCGGTAAATACCCTCCACCCGATACAGATCGAGCAACTCAAGATGCTTGCGCCTCAACACGAAATAGTCCGCGATCATGATCCCCGCGATCGGCCCCAATAACGCACTGTATCCAATTAACCAGGTGAAGATATACCCGTTCGGATCCGCAAGCAACTTCCATGGCATCATCATCAGCCCGATCCCTGCCGTGATCAATCCACCGGTCCGGAAGCTGATATACCTCGGTGCGAGGTTGGAAAAATCATTCGCCGGAGACACCACATTCGCCGCGATGTTGGTGGACAAGGTGGCCAGCGCCAGCGCCACCAGTGCCACACAGGAGATCAACTTGCTGTCAAAGCGGTTGATCACCTCCACCGGATCCCAAATCGCCTCACCGAAAACCACCATCGTAGCGCTCGTCACCACAATTCCGATGAACGAATAGAACGCCATCGTCGGCGGTAATCCCAACGCTTGCCCCACCACTTGCGCCCGCTGTGATTTCGCATATCTCGAAAAATCCGGAATGTTCAGCGACAATGTTGACCAGAACCCGACCATCGCCGTCAACCCGGCACCGAACGCCGCCCAGAACGCACCTGCGGTCGCAAAGCCGGACGGCTTCGCGAAAATCGGGCCAAATCCATTCGTCTTCGTTACCGCCCAAACGAGCAACAACATCCCCACTGCCAGCAGAAACGGCGCGCTTAGCATCTCAAGCCACTTGATCGACTCCATCCCTCGCCAGATAAACACCACATTCACCGCCCAGAATGCCAGAAAACACAATAACTGCGAGCCGCTGATACCCAACCACGCGATGGGCTCACCCGCTCCAAAACCGAAAATCATCGCCATCGTCGAATAGATTGCCGCCCCGCCGATCCATGTCTGGATGCCAAACCACCCGCACGCCACCACTCCACGCAACAACGCGGCGATGTTCGCTCCCCGAATCCCGAAACTCGCGCGCAGCAACACCGGAAATGGAATGCCATACGCCGTTCCCGGATGGGCGTTGAGCGTCATTGGAATTAACACGATTAGATTTCCCAGAAACACCGTGAGCAGCGCCTGCCACCAAGACATCCCGGCACCGATCATTCCGCTGGCCAAAGTATAAGTCGGTATGCAAACCGCCATCCCCACCCACAGCGCAGCAATGTTCCCCATCGACCACGTCCGTTTCTCAAGCGGCACCGGCGCAAGATCGTCATTGATCAACGAGGCATTAACTTGACGGTTAAATTCCATGGGATGCTTTTGGTTTACGATGCAAAAAGGTGCCCCATCCACTCTCACCCAGCCACGCGCCATCACGCACCATCACCTTGCCGCGCACGGTGACCACTTCAGGCCGCCCGACGTGCGAATAGCCTTCAAAAGCGGAATAATCCGTCGCCATCGAATGGGTCTTCGCGGACATGACTCCGGACCACTCGGGATCCCAAATCACCAGATCGGCATCGCTACCAACCTGGATCGCCCCTTTCCTCGGATACAGCCCGAAGATCTTCGCCGCCTTCGTGCTCGCACAGCGCACGAACGTCTGCAAATCGATGCGCCCGGTGAGAACACCCTCGTTGTAAAGCAACTTCACCCGCTCCTCCACACTCGGAATACCGTTAGGGATCAGCGTGAAATTTCCGGCCTTCCCGGTCGGTTTCAGATCCGCCCCGACACACTTTGCCGCATCCGGATGACCCATGTGTTTCTGCGTTGCGAAATCAAACGGCGCATGATCCGTCCCCACCGTATCGATCGTCCCATCGGCCAGGCATTTCCAAAGAAACTCCCCATGCTCCTTCGATCGGACCGGCGGACTCATCACATATTTAGCGCCCTCGAAATCCGGCAGCTCCGCATACGAGCTATCAAGGATCAGATAAGGCGCCACCGTCTCAATCCACGCCGAAACTCCGCGCTCGCGCGCCGCCGCCACCGCCTCCACCGCCGGGATACAGCTGGTGTGAACCACATAAACCTCCGCCCCGGTCATTTCGGCGAATGACATCAAATGGTGACAACCTTCCGCCTCCACCGTCACCGGTCGCGACGGTTCGTGCCACTCCGGCCCGGTCTTGCCCTCGGCCACCAGCTTCTTCTGCATCTCAGCCACCAGATCCGCATTCTCGCAATGCGCGGTCACCACCACCCCCAGCTCCTTCGCCAAAGCCAGTGTCTGATAGAGCTCGGCGTCCTCGATCCCGAACGCGCCCTTGTAGGCCAGAAACACCTTGAAGGACGTGATCCCTTCCTCGGCCACAATCTCGCGCAACACCTCCGCCGTCCCGTCATCGAAGCGTGTCACTCCCATATGAAACGTGTAGTCGCACGAGGAAATTCCAGCCGCTTTGCTCTTCCATAGCCGGATCGCCTCCCGTGGATCATCTGCACGCGACGGGCAACACATCTCGATCATCGTCGTCGTCCCACCCATCAGTGCCGCCTTGCTCCCGGTGGCATAGTCGTCTTTTGAAAACGTCCCCATGAACGGCAGATAGATGTGCACATGCGGATCAATGAAACCGGGAAACACCAACTTTTCGGTGGCATCAATCACTTCGGCATCCGCGGGTGCTGCTAGATTCAGCCCGATCGCCTCAATCAGCCCGTCACGGCACAGGATATCGCCGGCGAAGGTGGCCTCATCCGTCACAATCGTTCCGTTTTTGATCAAAAGTGTCATTGAATCAATGGTATAGGTTCTTCTCATTTCGCCCAGATTTCGCCATCGCCATAGCTGAACCAGCGGGTCGTGGTCGTTTTACGTTGGGTATAGAATTCCACCCCCTCCTTGCCTTGAATATGCAGATCGCCAAAAAACGAATCGTTCCATCCCGTAAACGGGAAGTAAGCCAGCGGCGCGGGCACGCCGACGTTGATGCCCACCATCCCCGCGCTCACCTTGCGCCGGAACTCGCGCGCCGCCTTGCCTGAGTTGGTGAAGATCGCTGCGCCATTTCCGTAAGCCTGCCGGTTCGCCATCGCCACCGCCTCATCGAGCGTCTTCGCGCGCATCACCGCCAGCACCGGACCAAACACTTCAGCTTGCATCAGCGGATTACCCTCCTCGACCCGATCAATCAAAGTCGGTCCGAGGAAAAATCCTTCCGGTGCCTCATTCACCCGCAGCTCGCGCCCGTCCGTTAGAACCTTCGCCCCTCCCTGTTCGCCCGCGTCGATCAGCCCGGCCACCCGCGCCCGGTGCTCGGCGGAGATCAACGCCCCCATGTCCGGTTGAGACTCGCGGACATCCGTCGGCCCCACTCGCATCGTGGAAACGAGATCAGCCAGCGCTGGCAACAATCGCTCGCCCGCCTCACCCACCGCCACCGCCGTCGAGCCCGCCATGCAGCGCTCACCCGCACAGCCGAACGCCCCGTCTTTCACCGCCTCGGTCGTCCGCTCCACATCCGCATCTGGCATCAGGATGATGAAATTTTTTGCCCCACCCGCGGCCTGCACGCGCTTGCCATGTAGGGTGCCTTTGCGGTGGATTTCCCGTGCCACCGGTGTCGATCCCACGAAGCTGATCGCCTTGACATCGGGATGCTCTAACAACGCGTCCACCACCTCCTGGCCGCCGTGCACAATGTTCATCACGCCCGGCGGTAACCCTGCCTTCTCCAGAATTTCGGTGATCCGCTGCATGGTCAGCGGAACCTTTTCGCTCGGCTTCAGCACGAACGTGTTTCCACAAGCGATGGCCAGCGGCCACATCCACATCGGCACCAGCGCGGGGAAATTGAATGGACAAATCCCCACCACCACTCCGAGCGGATGGCGGTCCGTATGGCAGTCGATTCCACGCGCGATGTTTTCCAGGCTTTCACCCATCAGCAACGTGGGTATCCCGCACGCATACTCGACCACCTCGATCCCACGCCGCAAATCGCCGCGCGCTTCGGAGAGGGTTTTGCCATGCTCGGTCGCAATCCCGAGGCACAATTCCTCAAATGCATCCTCCAACAAGATCTTCGCGCGGAACAACACCTGCGCCCGCTCGTTCGGCGGCGTGTCCCGCCAGTCCGGAAACGCCGCCTTGGCAGAGGCCACCGCGGCATCCACCTCCACCCCGCTGCACATCGGAACCGTCGCCAGCACCGACCCCCGCGAGGGATTGTAAACCGTTCCGGCCATCGGAAGATCGGGCGACAACCATTTGCCTCCAATATACAGCGGACAAACGGGAGGAATGCTCGAATTCATTGTCAACTGATACTCAAGCGTTTTTCGTGCCACACAAGCAAATGCTTCGCTGCTTTACAATTCGTCACACCTCGCATGCAATTTGCTTAAGAGTTATCCCACCATGTCAGATTGCAAACCTACGCTCGACCCCAAACGCACGGTCTCGGAACTGAAGGAACTGCGCGCGCTCACCGGCAACGACGACGGTGCGCAACGCGTCGCCTTCACGGCCGTTTGGCAAACCGCACGCGATTGGCTGAAACAGAAAATGGCCGAACTGCCCGTGGAATCCCACCTCGATGCCGCGGGAAACCTCTGGTTCACCCTGCCCGGAGAATCGGATCAGGCGCTTCTCATCGGCGGTCATATCGACTCCGTTCCCAACGGCGGCTGGCTCGATGGCGGCCTCAATCTGATGGCCGGCGTCGAAATCATTCGCCGAATCTCCGCCGAATACCAAGGACGCCCGCCCGTCACCGTCCGCCTCGTCGATTGGGCGGACGAGGAAGGCGCGCGCTTCGGCAAAAGTCTTTTCGGCTCCTCCGCCTTCTCTGGCAACCTCAACCTCGACGAAGCCCGCTCGCTAACAGACCGCGACGGTATCCAGCTCCCGCGCGCCCTCGAAACCTGCGGCATCGACTTCGATCAAGTTCTCGACGCAGGAACCGAGCATAAAAACGCCGCCGCCTATCTCGAACTCCACATCGAGCAAGGCCCGGTGCTGCTCGACCTCGGTCTCCCGCTCGCCACCGTCCTCGGCACCTGCGGCGTCGAGCGCTGGGCCATCGTTTTCAAAGGCCAGGCTGCCCACTCCGGCAGCACCCCGATGAACCGCCGCAAGGATGCCTTCCTCGCCGCTGCGAAAATGGCACCGGAAATCTATCAGATCACCAACCGCCACGGCGGCGTCTGCACCATCGGCTCCTGCAAAACCGAACCCGGCATCGTCACCAGCGTCGTCGCCGAGTGCCGACTCACCCTCGATCAACGCCACCTCGATGCCACCACCCTCGCCGGCATGCTCGCGGATGCCAAAGCCGCCAGCCACCGCTTCGCCGAAGAAGGCGGCTGCACTGCCCATTGGGAGCGCATCTGGCAGATCGCACCGGTTCTTTTTCATGAATCGCTCATCGCCTTTTGCGACGAGGCAGTTTCCGAAACCACCGGCACCACCCACCGCATGCCCTCCGGCCCGCTCCACGATGCCGCTGAAGTTGCTCTATCAGGAGTTCCCACCGTCATGATGTTCGTGCAAAGCCTCCACGGCATCAGCCACAACAAAATCGAGGACACCCTCGAAGAACACCTCGAACAAAGCGTCACCGCCATGGATCGCCTCGCCCGGAAGACCATGGAGTGGATCCTGAGCCGCTGATCAGCGGGAAAGCTCGTTGGACTGCTTCACGAAATCATCGCCATCCCAGTCGGCGTCGTTTTTGACCATGCTTGCACGCTCCTTGGCCGCTGCATCTTCCGCCTTGCGGGCGAGCTGCATCCGCACCAACTCTGCGTGCGTCGTGAAATACGGCAGGCTCAGTCCCTTGAATTCGTCGATGGTTTCAAATTTCTTCGACTCCATGAATTCCAACAACCCCTCGCACAGACCGGTCACCATCCCATAGCCGAACTTCATCACCCCGGTACAAACCTGAACCGTATCGCTTCCTAACAGGATAAACTGCGCCGCATCCGCCCCGGTTTCCACCCCGCCGAGGCCGGAAAGTGTCCGGCCGGGAAACTCCTTTTTGATCATTTGTGCGATCTCCATCACCATCCGCAAGGCGATCGGCTTCACCGCCTTCGACGAATACCCGCCGGGCGTCGTGTAGCCCTCCACCGTCGGTTCCGGGCGCAGGGTTTCGAGATTCACCCCCATCACGCTGCGGATCGTATTGATCGCACTCACCCCGTGGCAGCCCGCACGCAAGGCCGCCGCCGTTGGTTCCTCGATGTGCGTGACGTTAGGCGTCATTTTCGCCCACACCGGGATTTTTGAAATCCCCATCACCCAGCCGCAAACCTCTTCCAGAATCCCCGGATCCTGACCCATCGCCGCCCCCATCTTGCGCTCGGGAAGGCCATGCGGGCACGAGAAATTCAGTTCAAACGCATCCACTCCAGCATCCTGGCAGCGCTCGATGATCTCGCACCACGCGTCCTTGTTGTATTCCTCCATCACCGAGGCGATCAGGATCCCCTCGGGGTGCGCGTCCTTCGCTTCCTTAAACTCATCGAGCCAAATCTCAAATTTCCGGTCGCTGATCAGCTCGATGTTTTCCCAGCCGATCACCTCCTTGCCGTCGTTCGCCATCAGCTTGCCATAACGCGGACTCACATTGACCACCTTCGAACAATCCAAGCTCACCGTTTTTGCGATCACACCGCCCCAACCTTCCTTGAAGGCGCGTTTGATCACCTTCACATTGGTTCCCGGAGGACCCGATCCGATCACAAACGGATTCGTAAATTTCAAGCCATCCACGGTGGTTGCAAGTGTGCTCATGACTGGTGATATTGTCTGATTGAATTTGGGAAGAAAGCTCAAACCATGCCCAAGCCTTAAAATCAATGTCTCGTGGGTGGCACCGTCTCCCGTAATTTTTCCTCCCGCCTGCGCCGGGCCCACGTTACCCATAGTGACGTGGAAGGCTTGGGTCACTTTGCGAAATCAGCCTTCGCATTTTTCCGCCCGTCTGATTTCCTAACTCCGCCATGGCCACTTTTATTGCAAACGCGGACTACGAGGAAAAGGACAGCGATCCCATCAAACTGGAACCCGGCGACGAAGTCTGCGTCGGCGCGCTCGACCGCGCCTGGCCCGGCTGGGTCTGGGCCAGCGACCGCAACGACAACGACGGCTACGTGCCCGAGGAAATCCTCGAACCACTCGGCGAAGGCCGCTTCGCCGCCATCGAAGCCTACGACCCCACCGTGCTCACCATCAAACGCGGCGACCGCCTTGAATCACTGCGCCAAATTCACGGCTGGCATTGGTGCCGCAACGAACGTGGAGAAGAAGGCTGGGTCGGCGGGTATTTGTTGAAGCCGGTTTGAACCACGGCGATGGGAGATTCCAAAGAGCGCTTGATAGAAATCGCGACTCGACCATTTGCGGACAATGCGGAGATGAAACTCCAACTCCAACTCCTCGACGTCGCCTGCACTCGTGCGCGGGACCAACTGCTGCTGACTTCCGTGAAACCGCCATCCGAGTTTCTGGATGACCTGCGGGTCTGAAGATAAGGTCAGCCATGCGCATGATGAAACGATATGTGTGGGATTGATTTACTCTTTAGCACCAACGGTGCAGCACCAACGGTGCAGCACCACGACAGTCTGGGGCATCGCCCCAGGAACCGCAACCGCGTGTGAATCAAGGGCCGAAGGTCCGGCCCAGTCGCCGCACGGTTAGATCGGGCTTTCAGCCCTCAAATGTCACGGAATTCGATACCCAGGGCGTTGCCCTGTGCTGGCTTGGGGATGGGGCTTTGCCCCGCAAGAAAGGAGGTGGGAGATGAAGTCGGAGCTTCTTGAGATTGAAGTTCCCGTCCCCCCGCTGGCCGAACAGCAGCGGATCGTCGGCGTGCTGGACGAAGCGTTTGCCGGCCTCGCCACCGCCCAAGCCAACGCCGAAAAGAACCTCCAAAACGCCCGTGCGCTGTTTGAAAGCCACCTCCAATCCGTCTTCTCCCAGCGCGGGAAAGGGTGGGTGGAGAAGCCGCTCTCTGACCTTGCACAAGTCAAAGGCGGAAAGAGGGTTCCGAAAGGTTATAAGCTGCTGACTGAGCCGACCAAGTTCCCATACTTGCGAGTCACTGATTTCAACGACTCTGGCTCAATCGACATGAGCGGCCTCCGTTTCGTCAGCCCCGAGGTGTATCGGCAAATCAAGAACTACATCATCACGTCCGCCGACATGTATATTAGCATCGCGGGTACAATCGGGAAAACAGGAATCATTCCCAAAGAGCTAGACGGCGCGAACCTCACCGAGAATGCGTGCCGGCTGGTTTTCCACCCCGGTGTCAGCAATCGCTTCGTTTACTTTTTCACGCAGACGAAAGACTTTGTTGAGCAGGCTGGCTTGAACACTCGCACCGCTGCCCAACCTAAGCTGGCGCTTTCGAGGCTCTCGACTATCCGACTGGGTATTCCCCTGCTTACTGTGCAAGAATCCCTCGTTGAGACGTTCAGCGCTCTCGCCACCGAAACCCAACGCCTCGCCGCCATCTACCAGCAAAAGCTCGCGGCGCTGGCGGCGTTGAAGAAGTCGCTGCTGCACCAGGCCTTCAGCGGGGAGTTATGAGGTTTTTCCTATTTCCCAGAATTCCGTTATCCGCTACACTCCCGCCATGAGCCCGCCCGACGTCCGCTGGATCCAACGCTTCGACAACTTCAAGCGCGCCTTCGCGCGCTTGAGCGAGGCAGCGGTGCTGGCTGAGCAGCGGGATCTCTCCGACCTGGAACGGCAGGGCTTGATCCAAGCCTTCGAGTTCACGCATGAGCTGGCTTGGAACACGCTCAAGGATTTCCTCACGGCCCGCGGCTCGTCTGATAAAATCTATGGCTCCAAGGATGCCACCCGCGCGGCCTTCGCCGCCGAACTTATCGGAGACGGCGAGGCCTGGATGAAGATGATCAAACACCGCAACGAGTCGTCCCACACCTACAACGACGATGTGGCCGGGGAAATCATGGCCGCCGTCCTGGAGAACTATCTGCCGGAATTCGAGGCGTTTCAGAAGCGCTTCGAGGAAATGGAAAGAGAGGAGGCGTCGTGAATGAGGGCTTGTCCGATGGCACGTTGGAACGCATCCGGGGAGTGCTGGCCCGTTTCCCCGAAGTGGAGTGCGCCATCCTGTATGGCTCACGGGCAAAAGGAACACACCGCCCAGGATCGGACATTGATCTCACGCTGCGTGGCGAATGCTTGGATTCCACTCTGCTTACCAGAATCGACAACGAGCTTGATGACCTGCTGCTTCCTTATCAGATGGATCTCTCGCTTTTATCAAGCCTCACCCACGCACCGCTATTGGATCATATCCACCGGGTGGGTGTGGTGTTGTATGAGAAGAGCTCCAAATCATTGGTGCGCTGAACTATGAATGCCACCGAAACCCAGCGCCTCGCCAGCCTCTACCAACAAAAGCTCGCGGCGCTGGCGGCGTTGAAGAAGTCGTTGCTGCACCAAGCGTTCAGCGGGGAGTCGTGGAAGACCGGTTGACAGAATTAGCGAAATCTGCGTTTTTGTAACCATGAACCCCGCGACCCCCAAACAGACTTTCGGCGAGCGCCTGCGCCGGGCCCGGCTGATGCGCGGGCTGACCTTGCGCGAGGTGGCGGAGCGTCTGGCTGCTGCCGGGACGCGGCTTTCCCATGCGGCATACCAAAAATACGAGAAGGGCCAGATGGGGCCGAATTCCACGGTGTTGCTTGCGCTGGCGGAGGTGTTCGGCGTGGATGCGGGGTATTTTTTCCGCCAGAAGGCGGTGACGCTGGGCAACATCGAGTTCCGGAAGCTGACAAAGTTTCCCGTGCGCGAGGTGGACCGGGTGCGCGAAGAGGCGGCGGACTTTTTCGAGAAGTATCTTCAAATTGAGGAAATTCTGGAGATCTGGCCGGTGCCTCTGCCGCAAGTGGACTTGAGCCACCTCACGCCCGATCAGGAGGCGGAGCTTGCCCGGGAGGCGGAGAAGGCGGCGGTGATGATTCGCCGGGAATGGAAGCTGGGTGAGGCGGCGTTGAGCAACGTCCATGAGTTGCTGGAGGAGCGCGGCGTGAAGGTGAAGGAGGTGGTTGCGGACGAGAGTTTCAACGGCTTTTCCGGCTGGGCGGATGACCGCACGCCGGTGATCGTGCTGGCGGCATGGCTGAAACAGGACCTCCCGCGCAAGCGCTTGACCGCCCTGCATGAGCTTGGCCATCTGGTGATGAAGCTGCCGGATGGGCTGACCCGCAAGCAGAAGGAATCGCTGTGCTATCGCTTCGCCGGGGCGATGCTGCTTCCCGCCGTCGCCATGCGTACTCGCCTTGGCACGAAACGCCCGGATGGCATCAGCCACCCGGAGCGCATCGGCATCAAGGAGGACTGGGGGATTTCCATCGCCGCGCTGATGCGTCGTGCGGCGGACCTTGGAATCATCACCCCCGGGCAGTTGAAATCGTTTCATTTCACGAACGCAAAGAACCGGAAACAGGAACCCGGGCACTGGGAAGCGACGGAAAAGGCGGACCGTTTCGAGCAACTCGTCTATCGGGCGGCATCTCAGGAACTGATCACCCGGGCGAAGGCGGCGGAGTTGCTCAACGTGACGTTGCGGGAGTTTGACCACCTGTTCGCCGCTGAAGCCGCATGAGTCCGCCGCCCATGAAGATCGCGGTGCAGGATGCGAATGTCCTGATCGATTTGGAACTGGCCGGATTGTTCGACCTTTAGTTCCAGATGGGCATAATATCTCCGCAGTATCGACCGTTTTTTCCCGGAGGTTGAATGTCATCTACGAATGAAGCGATGGCAGGGAACGTGACGCAATCAGGTCTCGCCATTAGATTATCAGAATGTTAGGTGTCCTCCCGGGGAGAACCTGAATCAGCTGCATGAACGAAGCCGAAACCCGCGCCGAACACATTGATCCCGCCCTCAAAGCCGCGGGCTGGGGCGTGGTGGAGGGCAGTCGCATTCTGCGGGAATATCACATCAGCCCCGGCCGCATCGAGGGGCGCGGACGGCGAGGCACGCCAGAAATCGCGGATTACGTGCTGGTTTACCGGAACATCAAACTGGCGGTGAACGAGGCGAAGGCGTGGGACAAGGCGGTGACGGAAGGCGTGGCTCAGGCGAAAGCCTACGCGAAGAAGATGGAGATCCGCTTCACCTTCGCGACCAACGGTCAGGGCATCTACGGCATCGACATGGAGACCGGTAAGGAGGGTGAGATTCCCAAGTATCCCTCGCCGGACGAACTCTGGGACATGACCTTCGCCAAGCAGAACCGCTGGCGGGACTACTTTTCGGCGATCCCCTTCGAGGACCGTGGTGGTTACTTTCAAGGCCGCTACTATCAGGACATTTCGGTTGAGCGGGTGCTGGAAGCCATCGCCGCCGGAAACCTGCGTATCCTGCTCACGCTCGCCACTGGCACGGGCAAGACTTTCATCGCCTTCCAGATCGCATGGAAACTCTTCCACAGCCGCTGGAATCTCAGTGGCGAGCCGACACGCCGCCCGCGCATTCTTTTTCTGGCGGATCGCAACATTCTGGCGAACCAAGCCTACAACGCGTTCTCCGCATTTCCGGAAGATGCCATGGTGCGGATCGAGCCGAGCGAAAAGACTTTGGTTTTCTGCGCCACGCAGGCACACGCGCTCTTCGTCCGGGACTGCATCAATCAGATTTCCACCAGCACCAATCCCGACTACTGCCACCGCGTCACGGCGGACGATGGCGCGTTAGGAGAACTCCATCTTCGGGATTTTCAGGACAACGAGAAAAGCATCCCGACCATTCTCACAACTTCGCAGAAAATCATCGACGCGGAGAAGTCCGACATCTTCGACGTGCTCTCCTACGTCGCCTACACCTCGCCACCGGTCACACGGGAGTTCCGTGCAGGAAAAGCGCGCCAATCCATTCACGGACTTTTCAGCGACAAGCAACAGGCCTTCCTCGACTTCGTCCTCTCCCACTACATCAGCGTGGGCGTGGAAGAACTGGACATGGCCAAGCTCTCGCCATTGCTCCATCTGAAATACCACGATTCAATTTCCGATGCTCTGGCGGACCTTGGCTCAGCCGAAAGCATTTCCGAGGTATTCAGTGGATTTCAAAAATTTCTGTATGAGCGGGTGGCGTGAGTCTCACCGCCGCCCCCACGCATAAGCAGGC
>JBBECN010000022.1:0-45109 GCA_040881795.1 Akkermansiaceae bacterium | reverse complement strand
GCTGGTAGAAATCAACGGCTGCACCAGGAGGATTTCGCGCAGCTCACGGGAGCCGTGCGAGATACCAAATACAACAGCTCGCTGGAGCAGATCGCCAAAGTGATGGAAACTTACTGCACCTTTCCGGCCATCGAGAAAGCCAAGCTCGCGCGGCTTCTGATGTTCTGTTTTCTGACCGGAAACGAAGACATGCACCTGAAGAACTTCTCGCTGGTGGTCCGGAAGGGCGTCGTTTGCCTGTCGCCCGCCTACGACCTGCTCAACACCACGCTGGTCCTGGGCAATGCATCCGAGGAAAGCGCGCTGCCACTGCGGGGCAAAAAGCGCAAACTCACCCGAAGCGACTGGGTGGATTACCTCTGCCGCGAGCGGCTGGGGCTGCCCACCGCGATCCTCGATCCCATCCTTCACACTCTGGATGCCTCCCGGGATGCATGGGTTCGGAAAATCGAAAACTCCTATCTCTCCGCTCCCGCCAAGGCCGGCTACTTGGAAATACTGAACGACCGTCGCTCGCGGTTGTTCGGTTGAGGTCACCGTCTTGCATCAACGCAAGTGGACTTCATTAAGGACAATCCGTCGATGCGGGTGGGATTCGGTTGGGATTGCAGTGACGATGGCGGTCGAACTGCCAATAGAGCTGGGGACGGTCGACCCGAGGGCAGGATGTGCCCCCAGCTCATTGATCACGATATGCCACATGCGCGGTGTGGAGATGTTACAAACGGCTTTTGAGAATGCGGCGCACTTCCTCGATGCCTTCCGGGTTTTCGTGGGCGCACGGTGACTATTTCAAAACCGACAGGAAACGATGCATGTCCGCGATGGTGAAGTGTGCGAGGCCGATTGATTAGGCATTTTCCGGGAAGCCGTCGATCACGCCGTGCATGCTGTGATTAGAAAACGCGCCCTCGCTTCGCTCACGCCATGCCAGTTTGGCCTTCGGCGTCCACTGATCGCCGTGATTACGGCTTCCTGCATTCTGAAAGGTCCGGGGGAATGGATGGAGAATGCGAAGTCGTTCCGGCTAGTCATTCTCATCCCATTCGCCGGACGCGTCGGAAACGCGTCCCTGCCTCAACGCCTGCGGCGCAACAGGGCGAGCAGTCCGAGACCGCCGAGCAGCGCGGCCCCCGGCTCCGGGACGGCGGTGAAATTCAGCACCAGACTGTTGCCACTGGTGCCCAGCGAGAATGCTCCGCCGCCAAGGGCGTTGCTGAATCCGCTGGTGCCGTTGTTCATACCCGTGTTGATCACGAAATCACCGGCAGCGAAGCCGGTGATGCCACCGGATGCGGTAAGGAGCGCCCAGGATTGGCTCAGCGTATTGTCGAAATTAGTGGCATTGCCATTCACGTCCGGTCCAATCGAGGAAAGACTCCAGAGGTTGATGGCGAACCCACCCGCCGTGAGTCCGGCATTGGAAAGATCCAAGGTGCCGGTCATGGCGATGGTATCGAAGCCAGTGCCCGCCACTCCCGTGGCATCCAGGATCTGCCAGTTGTAATCACCTCCATCGAGCCAGGTTTGGCTGCCCCCGGTGAGGGTGCCCGGACTGTTTCCCGGAGAAAGCGTGCCGGCGATATTCGAAGAACCCACGACTGTGCCAGTGCCCGAGAGCGTTTGCCCGCTCGTCAGGGTGTAACCACCCGTCACGGCCGAGACATCGAAAGTGGTGCCACCTCGCACGTCGATCGTCGAGCTGTTGGCAAGCGAGCCGGAACTGCCAATCACGAGCGAACCGGCTTTGATGGTGGTGGTTCCGGTGTAGGTGTTGGCGGCGGTGAGGGTCCAGGTTCCCGCTCCATCCTTCACCATGTTTCCCGCACCGCTGATTTCACCGGCGAAGGTGCGGGTGCCTGAATCATTGACGGTAAGTGTTCCATTGCCGAGGGTGACCTTTGAGTTGGTGGCGCTGCCGCCGGCTGAGGTGGAAAGCCCGCCCAGTGTCTGGTCGAAACCGTCGAGATTGAATGTCTGCACGGACGCACCGTTGTTGGTGATATTCAATACCGAAGACGTTGAGAGACCGTTGTTGACGCCGAGGCGTATCCCGCCAACGACGGCGGCGGCCGAGGCTTGAAGTGAAGTGTTCCCGATGTAGTCGTTCGCTTTGTTGACGATGGCGACGAATCCGCCTCTCGTCTGGAAGGTCACATTCCCGGTCCCGGTGATGGTGTTGTTCAGCGTCAATGCGGTCGCCCCGTTCCGCCGGACGGTGAAGGCACCGCCGCTGGACAAGGTGACTGTCCCACTGCCGGCATCGCCTGCATTGCCGTTGTTGCCGACTTGGAGCAGGCCGCCGGAGACGTTGAAGTTGCCGGTGTAGGCCGCGTTGTTTGATTGAATGCGCAGTGCACCCGCCCCGGTCTTTGTGACCACGGCACCGCCTGTGTTGGTGATGGCACCTTCGAACCTGACACTGCTGGCCCCGCCAATTTCGATATTGTTGCCGAAATTCACCGCGCTCAGAAAGACGAGTTGCGGAGGAGTTGCTCCGGTGGAATTCAGTGCGATGGTGGGCGTCGTGAGACCATCGCTGACGAAACTCAGCGGGCCGGTTTGGATCCTGACCAGCGGCTCCGTGCCGCTTCCGCTGTAGCTTGTGGTGAGCGAATTGAGCAGGAAGGGCGTGGGCGAGATCGTGATATCCTGAGTGGTGATGATATTTATCCCCGAAGCCAAGGTCTGACCGGTGCCGAAGACGAGATCGGTGGTCGATGCGCTCACGGGAGCCGCATCCCAGTTGGTAGCGGAGGACCAGGTGGTCGTCCCAGTGGCCGTCCCGGTAAAGGTGAATGGAGCTGCGGCAGCCGGCTGACTACCGGCAACGACTAGGCAGCAAGTTGCCAATATGGAGCCTATCGATTGAATGTTGTTTTTGGGTTTCATGGGTCTTGAAAGATGTGAGTTTTAGAAAGATACCAAGGGACGTGCAGGGCTGGTTCCGTTGATGACTGGAAGCATGGCAGTTTGCAGCGGCCTGGTAAGCTATCGGAAGTGATAGTTTTTTACAGGAGGGGGTATCGAATCGCCGGGTGTGGGAGGTGGGCTGATCCTTGCTGCTAGTTGGCGGCACCTCTCCAGAAGATGTGGTTGCTCCCGCCCTGGGTGTCGATTTTCTTGATATCCGCCACAGATACTTCGCCGACGTGGCCATCGTAATAGACGACGAGAGCCTTGCCGCCGTGGCGGTAGGACATTCTCTGTCCTGACGCGAGTCCCTCCTCCTTCGATGTCTCCCACTTCAGACGGGCTGAGTAACTGACGTTCCAGTCGGTGGCACTGACGAATGCGGCGGTGCGTTCGGGGGATATCAGCTGGCTGGTCCGGTATGAGGGAGTGGAGCTGGGCTTGCCCCAGCCCCCGCCAGGCACGCCGTCCCTCATGTAGCCGAAACTGGCTCCGATCACATCATAGAGCCTCTTTTTCGCGCGCGCGGTGATAGGGTCCATCAGGTTGAGGGGGAGCTTGGTGTCCGCCTTGCCATTGGAAAGATAGAGCGATGAATCGTCCTTGAGGAAGCTGAGGTATTTCGGGCTTTCCATCCACGCGACGTATTTCGAGCCGGTATCATCGAAAGCATAGATCGGCACATACTGGCCATTATTCTCCGTAGCGTAGCCGGTATTGGCGAGCTGCAGTTGTGAGATGTTGCGGGTGGCGAGCGACTTGTCGGCGGAGGCCCGCATTTTGGACATTCCGGTCATGGCCAAGGCGGCGAGCACGATGATGATGGTGATGGTGACGAGCAGTTCTGTCAGCGTGAATGCCGCCATTTGGAAGCGTGACCGGAGGGATTTCGGATAGGAGTTCATGGGTTACCGATGGTTTTGCCCCCTTGAGGGATTGGTGAGATGATAGGCGTTTGCCCCGCCGGGGGAAGCTATCGAAAGTGATGGATTTGACGGGGGCATCCGGAGTTACGGAGCGGTGACTTTGGTGCGGAGGAAGCCCTTGTCGGACAATCCTTCGGAGACATCGAGGCGGAAACGGCGGTATTCCCAACCAGTGGGCAGGGCGGGCAACCCGGCCGGCAGGGAGGTTTCACTGACGTTGCTGTTAGGAAAAGCGAGGTCCAGCGCGCCTTCAATCGTGTAGGTGATGCCGTCCACGCTGGCGGTGGGTGCGGCACCGGCGGAAAATACGGGGGAGCCTGAACCATTGCGGATGGCGAGCGTGAGGGTGAGCTCCTTGAGGGTGTCGCCGTCGGTGTCTTCGATGGCGGCGAGACGAAAACCAGGGTCCGATCCGCCGAGCGGATCGCCATTGAAGGCGAACTCGGCCAGGTTGTTGGATCCATCGTTGTCGGGGTCGGCGGATTTGGCGTTGTTGGCTGCGGTCAGGCCTTTGCTGCTGGCCCAGGAGTCATAGGCGGGAAGCGCGGCCCCGGAAGTGACGGTGAGGGTGCCGGTGCCGGTGAGTTGTGGGATCTCGATGCCGTTGCCGGGGTGGTTGATGGCTTCGTAAACGCCGGCGGGCATTTCGGTGGTGCCGACGATGAGTTTTTGCACGGTTTCGGTGCCGGTGAAAGCGAGGTTCAGCGTGGCTCCGCTGGTCGCGAGGGTGATGGTGGAGTTGTCGTTAGTGGCATTGGCGGAGGCGAGGCTGAGGACGCCCTCGCTGACCGTGGTGTCGCCGGCGTAGGTGTTCGTGCCGGACAATGTCCAAGTTCCCGCGCCCTGCTTCACGACATCTCCCGCGCCACTGATTTCGCCGGCGAAGCTGCGGTTGCCCGCGTCGTTGATGGTGAGGGTGCCGGTGCCGAGGGTGACTTTCGAGTTGGCGGCTATCCCTCCCGCAGCCAGTCCACCCAGTGTTTGGTTGAAGCCGCCGAGATCGAAGGTTTGCACGGAGCTTCCGCTGTTGGTGATGGTCAAAACCGAGGTGGTCGGAAGCCCGTTGTTGAGTCCCAAGCGGATTCCACCGACGGCATCAGCCGCCGAGGCTTGAAGTGTCGTGCTTCCGATGTAGTCGTTCGCCTTGTTGACGATGGCGATGAATCCGCCTCTTGTCTGGAAGGTCACATTCCCGGTTCCGGTGAGGGTGTTGTTCAGAGTCAGAGCCGCAGCTCCGTTCCGCCGGAGGGTGAAGGCACCGCCGCCGGACAAGGCGATCATGCCACTGCCGGAGTCTCCGGTGCCGCCGTTGTTACCGACTTGAAGCAGGCCACCGGTGACGTTGAAGTTTCCGGCGTAGTCCGCGTTGTTTGACTGGATTCGGACGGTGCCACTGCCGGTCTTGGTGACCACCGCGCCGCCTGAGTTCGCGATGACTCCGGAGAATAGGGCGTCACTCGATCCTCCGAGGGCTGTGTTGTTGAAAAATGTCACTCCGTTTGCAAAGACAACCTGGGGTCTTTGTCCCGTCCCGCCAGTCGATGTCGCGTTGAGATTGATAGCTGGCGTGATCACACCGTTGCTCACGAAGGTGAGGGGGTGGGTGTTGATCGTGAGCAACGGCTGGGTGCCGGATGCGGGACCGGCGTAGGACATGTTGAGTTGATTGAGTAGAAAGCTCCCCACGTCATTGCTGGTGAAAATCGTCTGCGCCGCCGCGAGCGTGGACTCATTGCCGAAGCTCAGCGTCGTGTTGGCAGCGCTGCTCGGAGCATCATCCCAGTGGATCCCAGCGGACCAACTCGTTCCAGGCGTGGTGTTGTTCGTGGTGTTGCGGTAGATGAACTCCTGAGGTGGGGCGGACGGTTGGACGGTTATCGTCACCGTGGCGGGCAAGGAATCCGCCGTGCCGTCGTTCACGAGGAAGGTAAAACTGTCCGAGCCATGATATCCCGGGGTCGGAACGTAGGTGATCGCGGGAGCTGTGCCGGTCAATGTGCCATTCGACGGGCCATTGACGATGCTGTAGGAAAGCACCTCGGTTTCGACATCGTCGCCCGCGAGGGTGATGGGCAGTGGGATGCCGTAAACCGTTTCCGCAACCTGCGGAGCGGCCACTGGCAGATCGTTGACCGGTGTGATGGTGATGGTAACGGTGACCGTATCGGAATCCGCCACGCCGTCGTTCACTTTGAAGGTAAAACTATCCGATCCGTTCTGATTTGCGGTCGGGGTGTAGATCCGGTCGGCACCCGTGCCGGAGAGCACGCCTTTCGTCGGCTGCGACATAATGATAAAGATCAGCGGATCGCCGTCCACATCGCTGCCTGCGAAGGTGAGCGGCAATACGGTGTCTTCTGCGGTTTCGAGATTCTGGCCAATTGCCACTGGCAGATCGTTGACCGGTGTGATGGTGATGGTAACGGTGACCGTTGCTGAATCCGCCACGCCGTCGTTCACTTTGAAGGTAAAGCTGTCCGGGCCGTTTTGATTCGCCGCCGGAATGTAAGTCAGGTCCGGTGCGGTGCCTGAAAGCGTGCCTTTCGTCGGCTGCGACACGATGATGAAGGTGAGTGGGTGATTGTCCACATCGCTGCCTGTTAGTGTAATCGGCAGCGTGACATCCTCCGGGGTGGAAAGCGCTTGGGCGATGGCCACCGGGGCGCTGTTTGGCGGGCCGACGGTCACCATGACGGTGCCGGTGCCCGAGAAGTAGCCGTCGTTCTTGAACTGTGCCGGCGAGGCGGACGAGCCGTAAGAACCGATCGGCAGCGGGGCACCGCCATTGAACGATAGCGAGGCAATCTCACGGGTGCCGGAGAAGTCCAGTTGCAGTTTTGCGCCGCCACTCGCAATATTTATGTTACCTGAGCCCAGAGCGGAAGAACTGGTGCAGACGAGCGTGCCGCCGGTGATGCTCGTGGTTCCGGTGTAGGTGTTAGCGCCGGCCAAGGTCCAGGTTCCCGAGCCGAGTTTTACGACATTCCCCGCGCCGCTGATTTCGCCGGCGAAGGTGCGGTTGCCCGCGTCGTTGATCGTGAGGGTGCCGGTGCCGAGCGTGACGTTCGAGTTGGCGGCAGTCCCTCCCGCAACCAGTCCACCCAGTGTTTGGTTGAAGCTATTGAGGTCGAAGGTCTCGACGGACGTGCCGCTGTTGGTGATCGTTAGGACCGACGAGATAGGGATCCCATTGTCCAGGGCTAGCTTGACCGTTCCAAATTCGTTCGAGGCCGTGGGGGAAATCGTGGTATTCCCCACGTAAGTGTTGGCTTTGTTGATGATGGCCGTAAATCCCTGTCTGGTCTGGAAGGTCACGTTACCAATCCCGGTGAGGGTGTTGTTCAAGGTTAATGCTCCCCCGCTGCGCCGCACGGTGAAATTGCCGGTGCCGCCCAGCTCGATTGTGCCGGAGCCGAGGTCGCCGGTGGATCCGTTGTTGCCTAACTGCAAGAGCCCTTCACCCACCCGGATGGTTCCTGCCAGCCCCGAACTATTGGCGGAGAGCCGCAAGGTGCCCGGGCCGATTTTGTCAAAACCGGCGGAAGCGACGACGGGCACTTCGATCAGCGCGTTGGCCCGGACGAAGATTTCCGGACGGCCAGTCGCCGCGAGGGTGATCGAGCCGTTTCCGCCCGAATTGGCGAGAACATATTGATTGGTGCCGGTGGTGTCGAACCGCAAGTCCGAGAGGGCAACCGGCTGCGTGAGCGCGACCGAATGGTTGGCTGTTAGTGGTGAACCGGCGCCAAAGGTGGGTATCAGATAATCCTCCCAAACGCCGCGCACACCGGCAAGATCGCGCCAATTGGGAGTGACTGAGTCCCACGTCCCCGCGTCTTCGACAGGCGGCGGGCCGGCGGCAGGCTGCCAGACCACAGTCTTGGGTAAGGGCTCGAGCGCGGGCATCTCCTGCGTGCTCAAGGTGAAAGACGGGTCGATGTTGCCCGTCGCGGGGTTGACGGTGATGGTGACGGGCGTGCGGTTGTCGGTAAAGCTGACGGTCCATGCGTTTTCAATCCCTGCGACGGGCACGACATTGGATACGGGGTTGTGCGGCGTGCCGGTGAACGGCACGAGCAAGGTCACCATCCGCGTCGTCCCGGCGGCGGCTGGCAGTTTTTGTACCAGGGTCAGGGCGGGCTGTGGCGGATCGTTTTGGTTCGGATAGAACCACCCCCGCATGTCGCCGGGGGTCGCCCCGTTCACGGCGGAACCTTCAGAAAACTGGGAGGGACCGGCGACGCTGACAACGGCAAGATTCGGCTGGTTGGCGTCGGTGGTCCAAACCGAGCGGCCGGCGGCCCCCGGTCCCGGCGTTCCCAGCCAGTTGGTGGATTTGATGTGCCAGCGCAGATCATAGGCGTGGGCGGCGCTGTCGACGGAGCTGAGGGTATCCACCACCACCATCAGCGGGCCGCTGCCGGTGGTGGTTTTCAAAAAGGCCGTCTCGCGGCGATGGGTGGCAAGGCGATTGGCAGAGCTTCCGTAGCCACCCACATACCAACCGGAAGCGTAGTCGATTGCATCGCTGGTGCCGAAGCGGGGCGGAGGAGTATCGATGGCATTGCTTCCGACCGGATCCGTCGTGTTATTGAAACTCCGGGCCTGGTCGAGATCATCCACACGCACCGTATTGTGCGACGCGGTGGACGGGCCGTAGTCGCGCCATTCGCTGGTATCATATTTATAACCGCCATTGTCGAAAAGGAACGGGCGGCCGTGGAAAAACGCCACCAGATTGAGAGCGTCCTGATGACCGTGCCACCCACCGAGCGGACCGACATCGAGAAGCGCGTAGTGGTCGGTCTTGCCCCAGCCGGATCGCATCACGGTGTAACCGCTGTCCGGCAGGGCGAGACTTCTCAGCGTGGTGTCAGGTGAGGTGTTTTGCGCGGGCGTCTCGGTATTGAGAGCGTCGGCCCACTCCAAAAGAGGGCTGGTGAAGTTATGGGTATCCCAACCGGAAAATGCGGCCGATGAGATTTTGATCGGGCCGCCATCATTGAGGGTGGGCACGCTGCGGTCTGGCGCGCCGATTTTCACCAGCCACTCGGACATGTTTTGCAGCTTGTCCCAGAGTTCCTGGGATACCGCCGCGCCGAAACCATTGCGCGTAATGGTGCTGACAGCCTCGTTCACCTTGTCCGTGACCCAGTCGTGATAACTGGGCGATCCCTCATACCAAGCGCCATCCGGGAAGGTGTTCTGGTTGAGGGAATACTCGAGGTTGGCAAATCCGATCTGCCGCCAGGCCGGAGCATCGATGAACTCCGGAAACACCCCGCCCTGCGTTACCAAGCCACACATGGATAGGATGTAGTGGTTACCCGGACCATAGAATCTACCGGAGAGAAAGTTGCCGTGATCCAAAATGGACTTCAGGAAGGTGATGATATCATCGTCGGTAACGGAGCTAGTGGATTGGCTGAAAGCGAGAAACGAGGCTGGCCAGCTTCTGGACTGGCGCAGGCCGGCTTCCAACCCGCGCCAGGCGGAAGTATTGGTTTCATCACTGATGGCAGGTGCGGGTTCCTGCTCGACCCATGACCGCAGGTTGCCTGCCCAGCAGGAGGCGTAGGTTTGCTTGGAGGCGGTGTTGCTGTTATAGGCCGTCGTGAGTGCATCCCAATGCCCGTGGCGGTTCATGGAAAAGCCCCATTCGTAGGTCACATCACCGGTGTAGCCCGGCTGCAGCGATGGATTGTAATTCCAATCGATGGCCCCCGACACCCCGCCCAGATAGGTATAGGTATGGGTAAGGCCCACATAGTTGAAAGTGCCGGCCACAAAGTTGTTGGCGGAGGCGATCCGGCCTGTGCCCATCGGCCAGCGGGCGGTGAAGTTCTGCCGGAAATAGGTGGCCAAGGCAATTTTCGCATCGTTGATAGAACCGGCGCGGTCAGTGCCGCTACTGGTCCGCGCGATCTCGACCGCCGCGCTCACCGCTGCCAGGCCAGGACGCGAAAGATCCAGATGGTCTAGTAGATCCTCATCGGCCACGCCGGGGCCGGAGATCACTGTCGCCACGGAGCCGCCGCAATAGTTAATGGTAAAGTTACTTGTGAAGCTGCCGCTCCGGAGCAAGCGCATCATTCCGGCAACGTTGTAGGCACCGGGGGTGACCGCCATCGCCGAAACGGGAAAGACCAGGCGCCGCCAACCCGTCCATTGCAATGGCAGGTTGGCCCGACGTCCAAGCATTTCCACCCGCAAAAACGCAGCGGAGGGAGCACGGGTGGGCAAATACATCCACATTTCCACCGACTTGCCCGTCGCCAGAGATTCACCGCCCAAAGTGATGTCCACGCTGGCCTGTGTAGCGGGAGTCCACTCGACATTCGTGGTGCCACTCCGCACCGCCGTTGCCTCCATCAAAGGCGCGGCCTGTAAGGACTGCGCCAGGACGCAAAGCCAGCCCATGATAAGAACAGCCGCAAGACGGCAAAGGCTTTCCGGATTGGAGGCGGGAGACAGGGCTAAAGCGAGCCGTGTACCTGAGATTTTAAGCATCGGTTGTTTTTGGGCTTTTGGGTTTGCAGACAGTTCACCATCGAGGTCTCGGGCGCAACCTACCGAAAACAATAGTTCGGCGAATTTCCGACGAGTCGTTCTTGCGGCGGCCGTAGGGACCGGTGAACCATCGCCCCAAAACGCCCCATGAAACTCCCGCTCACCCTCGTCGCATTGTTTTTAATCCATTTCGAGATGGCTCACGCCGGTGAAAAGCCGGTGATTGCCGCGGGGCGAATCGAGACCGTGGCGGGCATGCTCGATCAAACGCCGGATTTCCCCGGGCGGCCGATCTCCGACCGCAAAGCGTGGGAGCGACTGACGCAGGACCCGGATTATCCGGAATTCATTGCGAACGTGAGTGCGACGATCGGCACTCCCCTGCCCGCCAGCCCCGATGAGCTGTTTCTCGAATTCACCCGCAACGGCGCGCGTGCTGAATATGACAAGACCGTCCATGCACGCCGTGGGCGGCTCTATGGTTTGGTCCTTGCCGAGTGCATCGAGGCCAAGGGGAGGTTCCTTCCTGACATCGAAAAGACCATCGCCGCCCTCTGTGCGGAAAGAACCTGGGTGCTTTCCGCCCATGATAGGAAACTCGATAACTTCCACGGCAGAATCATCGATGTGGATCTGTTCTCGGCGATTCTCGGATGGAATATGGCCCTCGCCGAGCGGATGCTGGAGGATCGGCTCAGTGCCGAGTCGCGGAAACTCATTCGTGAAAACGTCCGCCGCCGGGTGATCGATCCGTTTCTAGCAGCCGCCCGCGGTGACACCCAATTGTGCTTCTGGCTGCACAGCAATCACAACTGGAACACCGTCTGCCTATCCAGTTGCACCGGTGCCGCGCTCGCACTCACCGAATCAAAAACGGAACGGGCGGAAGTCATCGCGCTGGCAGAGCATTATTCAAAGAACTTCCTCAAGGGATTTGCACCAGACGGCTATTGCTCCGAGGGACTCGGATACTGGAATTTCGGCTTCGGCCACTACGTGCTGCTTTCTGAAACCATCCGCCAAGCCACCGGCGGGAAACTCGACCTGATGCTCAGGCCGGAGGCCAGGGCTCCCGCCATTTTCGGACCCACCATGCGGATCATCGGTGGCATTTCCCCATCCTTTGCCGATTGTAAACTCAATGAGCGGCCGTCGTCGGAAACCTCGTGGTATGTCAATCGCCGCTTCGGAATGGGTCTGAAGGATTTCGACACCTTCCGTTTTAGTGGCACGCTCGGCAACATCTTCGACGCCGCCATCTATAACTTCCAGTCACCGGATTTTACAGCGCTCATCCCGGGCCGGATCGATCCAGGGCAAAATGGAATCCGCTCGTGGTTTCCCGATGCCGGAATCCTGATCGGCCGGCCTGCCCCGGGCAGTGCCAGTCAGTTCGGCGTTGCCACCAAGGGCGGTCACAATGCCGAACATCACAACCACAACGATCTGGGGAGTTATGTGGTTGTGGTGGGAAACAAGCCGGTCCTGCTGGACCCCGGCAAGGGAACCTACACCGCCGAAACCTTCGGCTCAAAGCGCTACGACAGCAAGCTGCTCAACTCCTACGGCCACCCCGTGCCGGTCGTCGGTGGGCAGCTGCAGCGGACCGGAGCGGATGCCCGCGCAGTGGTCCTGCGCAAGGACTTCACCGACGCTGCGGACAGCGTGACATACGACCTCAGTTCCGCCTATCCGTGTCCCGAACTGAAACAACTCGAACGCAGCTTCCGCTATTCCCGCGATGGAAGCGGCTCCCTCACCGTGACCGACCGCGTTCAATTCACCAAACCCCAAACCTTCGGCACCGCCTTGATCACGCTGGGGAAATGGCAGCTGAGTGACGATGGCAAGATCATCGTGCGCGACGGAGAAAAATCCGTCCGCATTGAGATCCAAGCCACAGGAGGCGAGATCCGGATCGATTCAGAAAAACTCGACGAAGACAAGCTCGTGATGCCCACGCGCATCGGCATCAACTTCAATCAACCCGTGGCCGATGCCACCATTACGTTGAAGATCCTACCGGAGTGAAAATGCATGATTCTATCAGCAGTCTAATAAGGTCAATCATCCCCATGAATTCGCTAACATTGTCCATTCCATCGGGCGGCTCCGCCCGGCATGCTCGCCGGATCATGCAAATTATCCGCCGCTTCGCCGCCGGGCTCATGCTCGGGCTGGTCTCCGCCTCGGGTTCATCCGCTACCGAACCCGTGAAGGCATTCACGCCCGATTGGGATTCGCTCAAGCAATACCAGTGCCCGGAATGGTTCCGTGATGCCAAATTCGGCATCTGGTCGCACTGGGGTCCCCAGTCGGTGCCGATGTCCGGCGACTGGTATGCGCGCCACCTTTACACCCCCGACCACGGCCAATACCAACACCACCTGGAGAACTACGGCCATCCCTCGGAGCAAGGATTCAAGGACATCATCCCGCAGTGGAAAGCGGAAAAATGGGACCCGGAGCGGCTGATGACCCTCTATAAAGATGCCGGTGCGAAGTATTTTGTCAGCATGGGTGTCCACCACGACAACTTCGATCTCTGGAACTCAAAACACCAAGAGTGGAACGCCGTCAAGATGGGCCCGAAGCGCGATGTGGTGGGCGAGTGGCAAAAGGTGGCGAAAAAGCACGGCCTGCGTTTCGGCGTTTCCGAGCATCTCGGCGCGTCTTACACTTGGTGGGCGGCCAGCAAGGGTTCCGACAAGGCCGGTCCCAAGGCCGGCGTGCCCTACGATGGCGCGAATCCGCAGTTCGCCGATCTCTATCACCCGCTGCCCGCGCCGGATGACACGGGCTGGTATTCCACCAATCCTCAATGGCACGCGGAATGGTCCAAGCGCATCCACGACCTGGTGGAAACCTATCAACCGGATCTGCTCTACTCCGACGGCGGATTACCGTTCGGTCTAACCGGCCGGACCTTGCTGGCCAATTTCTACAACGCCAACATGGCTGCCCACGGCGGCAAACTGGAGGCGGTATATAACTGCAAAAGCCACCACGGCAACTCGGAAAACAACCAGTTTGTAGCGGAATCCTGCGTCCACGACATGGAGCGCGGGGTGCAGGATGGCATCCAGCCGCTGCCCTGGCAGACGGATACCTCGATCGGTGACTGGTTCTATAACAAAACCTGGAAATACCAACCGGTGAGCTGGACGATCCACATGCTGGTGGACATCGTTTCCAAGAACGGCAACCTGCTGCTCAACGTGGTCCAGCGCCCGGACGGTTCGCTCGATCCGGAAGTCGAGCAGGCGCTCGTCGAACTTGCGGCATGGAACAAGATCCACGGCGAAGCAATCTACGGCACCCGTCCATGGAAAATCTTCGGCGAAGGCCCGGTCAAGGCGGCGGGTGGGTCCTTCAAGGAGAAGTTTGATTACTCCTCAAAAGACATCCGTTTCACCACCAAGGGTGCCACCCTCTATGCCATCGCCCTCGGCTGGCCGGAAGATGGCAAACTCGTCATCCGCTCGTTGGACAAGTCCGCCTCCGTTAAATCCGTCGCCGTTCTTGGGTCCGCCGCTACGGCGCAATGGAGTCTAACGGACGCCGGACTCGAAGTCACCTTGCCCGCTGCGAAGATCTCCCCCCACACCGTGGCGGTCCGCATCGAGGGCGAAAACCTCCGACCCGCCGCATCGAGTATTTCGGCCGCGGGAGGGGACGAATTGATGGAACGCCTGCCGAGGGTATTCGAGCGGGCGGCCGTCCAGTATGAGGGCATGCTGGAGAAGGTGGAGATGGATCCGAAACTTCCGCGGACCCTCCGCGGGGATGGATCGGTGCTTACCGTGAAGCCGGAGGATTGGACCAGCGGCTTCTTCCCCGGGAATCTTTGGTTGCTGCATGAATACGACCAGTCGCCCAAATGGAAGGATAAAGCGCTGGCCTACACCCGCCGGTTGGAGGTGATCCGCCATTTCAAGGGCAACCACGACGGGGGCTTCATGCTGGGATGCAGCTATGGCAACGCTCTGCGCCTGGATCCCTCCGATGAACACCGGAGTGTCCTGCGTGATGCCGCGGCGGCGCTGGGCACACGCTTCATTCCGGAACTTGGAATGATCCGCTCGTGGGATCACCAACCCTTCACGTGCCCGGTCATCATCGACAACATGATGAACCTGGAATTGCTCACCTGGGCGGCGCGCAATGGTGGCGACCCCAAGCTGCGCGAGATCGCGGTGAGCCATGCGGACAAGACGCTGCAGCAACACTTCCGCCCGGACGGCAGCGCCTATCATGTGGTCGATTACGACCCCAGAACCGGCTGGATCCGCGCGATCCACGGCTGGCAGGGAGCGGACGTCCGCACTCCTTGGGCGCGTGGCCAGTCGTGGGCGCTGTATGGCTTCACCATGATGTTCCGCGAGACGGGAAAACCTGAATATCTGGAACAGGCCGCGAAGCTTGCCAGGTTTTTGATGAATCACCCGAACATGCCCGGGGACCGGGTGCCCAGCTGGGACTATGGGTTGAAACCGGGTGACGGGGTGCCGCGGGACGCCTCGGCGGCGGCGGTCATGGCCTCGGCATTGCTGGAGCTGGCGCAACTCTCGAAGGATGGGGCGGAATACCGGGATTACGCGGTGAAACAATTGCTGTCGCTATCGTCCGCACCCTATCTGGCGGATGCGGGAAGCAACGGCGGGTTCATTCTCACCCGTTCCACCGGCTACCTGCCCGGCAACAGTGAGATCGACGTGCCTTTGGTTTATGCCGATTACTACTTCCTCGAGGCACTGCTGCGCTACCGAGCCATGGTGAAGGGCGAAAAGAGACTCTCCTTCGGCGAGGCTCGCTGAGTGGCAGAACTTGCAACTGCGCACATCGGCATCAACTTCAATCAACCCGTGACAGATGCCACCATTACGATGACGATCCTGCCGGATTAATGTTAGAATCCTACCAGCGCGCCACCATCGACCGGCAAGGTGACGCCGGTGATATATGCGGCCGCCGGGGAGCTGAGGAAAACCGCGGCGTGGCCGATGTCTTCGGGATTTCCCATGCGCCCCATTTGGATGCGGGACAGGACCTTGGCCTTGCGGGCCGGATCGTTATCGAGCGCCTGTTGGGTCATGGCGCTGAAGATCCAGCCTGGGGCGATCGCATTCACGCGCACGCCCTTGGCACTTAACTCGGCGGATAGAGTTGAGACTATTCCGAGGAAAGCGCTCTTGGCGGCTGCGTAAGCCATAACCTGCGGGACCCCCATGAAGGCGGCCATGGAAGAGGTGAAAAGAATGGATCCCATTCCCTGCGCAACCATTCCGGGAATCACCGCACGGGTCAGCGCATGGGCAGCGAGCACGTGGGTGGTCAGCACACTTTGAAAATCCTCCGGAGTGGTATCGGCCGCTAATTTCTTGAGGTGGGTGCCCGCGTTGTTGACGAGGATGGTCACGGGAGATTGGGCGGCCTCGGTTGCGGCGGCGGCAAGCTCGCCAGCCATTTCCAAACGAGTGATGTCATGAGCGATGAACGAAGCCATCGGCCCGAGTGCGGCACAGGCGGCCATCAACGGCTCCTGGCGACGCCCGACAAGCACGACTTTCGCACCAGCTTGCACCATGCAGCGGGCGATGCCGAGGCCGATGCCGGAGCCGCCGCCGGTGATCAGCGCGACTTGATGATCGAGTCGGAAGGGATGATCGGTGGGAGTATTCATATTAGATCTTGTTGATTTCCTTGAGTGCTTTGCGACTTGGGGTCATGCCGGCACCCGGCTCCTGAGGTGCGAGGTAATGGCCCGCTTCAATTCTTGCGGGGGATTCCATCCAATCACGCAACCAGGGAATATACTCTAACAATCTACACGCCGGGTGGGCGAAACAAACATGCTGATGGACCTGACACATATCGCCGACATGTGGCACCACCGGCAGGCTGTAACAATGGGCCATGTCCGCCACCTGCCAAAACTCGGTCACTCCGGCGAGCCTGACCACATCCGGTTGCACGTAGTGGACGGCTCCGGCGTGGATGAAATCACGGAATTGCGAGGCCATGTAAAGTTGCTCACCCAGCGCGATGGGCGTGACAATCGTCTCCGCAAGACGTCGATGCCCTTGCACATCATCGAAGTAGATCGGCTCTTCAATCCAGGCGATGTCGAAGTCCACAAGCCGGCCGGCGGTTTGGATGGCCTGCGGCAAAGACCAGCGGCCGTTCGCGTCGGTCATGATGCGGATGTCCGGGCCTAATGCATTGCGCACCGCCTCGACCCGGAGCAGGTCTTCGCGCGGATTCGGTCCACCGACTTTGAGTTTCACCGCGCGGTAGCCTTCCTCTTCGACGAGGCGTTTACAATCCGACACCATGGTTTCCAGCGACCAGTTCAGCCAGCCGCCGTCGGTGTTATAGGCTTCGACCTTTTTCGATGCCGAGCCACCAAGCAGTTTCCACAATGGCTGCCCGGCGTCCTTCGCTTTGAGATCCCATAATGCGATATCGATGGCACCCAGGGCGAGATGGGTGATGCCGGCGCGACCGACCCAGTAGATTTCGGACTTTTTGTGAAGTTTCTCCCAAAGCGCAAGCACCTCGCGCGGGTCCTCGCCGATGAGCAAGGGGCCATAGCTGTTGACGATGCAGTCCACGATCAACCGGTCTGTCGGCAAATGCGCGTGGGTGCCGGAAAATCCATATCCGATGTGGCCGGTGTCGGTGTGAATGGCCACTCCCGGCGCACCCCAGTGAGTGAGTTGATGGGTGCTGTCGGCAATGCCGCCCCGCGTGACAGGGGCGTGGAGAATGATGGGTTCGAGTCGGGTGATGATCATGTTATAAGAAAGTGTCGAATTCGATCATCGCTTTGACCAAGCCTAATTCGAGGTGAATCCTGGGCAGGCGCTCCGGTGCATCGGCGAACTGAAACCGATGGGTGATCAGTGGCAAAACATCGATTTGCTTGCTCTCCATCAGGCGAATGACTTCACGAAACGTGCCTGACAATCCGGCACGGCTCGCCATCAAGGTGAGTTCGCGGCGATGGAAATTCGGATCGTCGAAGGTGACATCACCGATGAAAAGTCCGAGGAAAACGATGCGTCCGCCGTGTTCGGCGAGTTGGAATGTTCCTTTCATGGATGCGGAGTTTCCGCTGGCATCGATGACTACTGCGGGCAGTTGGCCGAAGTGGTGTTCCAATTGTGCCGCAAGCTCTGGCCCCGCTTTGAATGGCGTGCCGAGTTGCATCCTCTCACAGGCAAATTTCAAGCGATCCTCCTGCACGTCCACACAAGCGACATTCGCCCCGGCCGCCTTGGCGAAGATGGCGGCGGCCAGTCCGATGGGACCCAGCCCGAGAATCACGGTCGACTCGCCGGGCTTGGGTGCGGCACGCTCCACGCCGTGAGCGCCAATGACGAGTGGTTCCACCAGCGCGATCTCATCAGGACGTAGAGAATCCGCGCGGTGGAGCTTGTCCGCCGGCACGGTTATCCGCGGGGCGTGACCGCCATCGATGTGCACTCCGAGGACTTTGAGATTCTTGCAGCTATTCGTTTTCCCGGCCCGGCACGGCGGACAGGTCCCGCAGAAGTAATAGGGTTCCACGGCACAGAGGTCACCGGGGGACAGATCGCTGCCGACAGGAGCCGAAATGATTTCAACACACAGTTCATGTCCGAGTCGCCGTGGATAGCTGAAAAACGGCTGCTTGCCCGCAAAGGCATGGATGTCCGTGCCGCACACGCCGCAGCGGCGCACACGGACGAGAGCTTCATTCGCCCCCGGAATCGGTTCGGCGACATCGTGCAAGACGAAAACGTTCGCTTGTTCCAGAATGAGCGTCTTCATGGCAGATAGAAAACCTCCTTAAGGTCGCTCCAGATTTTCCCCTTCGCGGCCGCATCGGGTAGTGGGGATTGGCAAGGGTCGGTTTCCTTCCACCACTGTTGGGTTGCTGGATCCGCTGCCATTTTTTCCATATCTGCCTCAAAGTCGTTTCCAGTGTATTCCAGATAGGAAAAGAGATAGGTCTTACCATCGATATCCCGCTCGTAGATCGAGTAGTTCTGGATGTGGCAGTCCTTGATCATCTTGTTCACCTCAGGTCGCGGGTGGGCGTGGAGGTATTTGTAGTGCTCTGCCTTTGCAGGTTTCAGGCCGGTGATCCAGGCGTAGCGTTTCGGTTGCTGTTGGTGGGTGCAGGAAGCGGCGAAGGAGAGCAGCGTGCAGGCTACAATCATGATCAGGATTTTCATGGAGCTTTCGGTTTGGTGTTTCAGGAGAAGATGAAGAACAGGGCGCTCATCGTGAGAAAAAGGAGGAGCGAGAGAAACTTGTAGTTGCCGATGCCCTTCCAACCGGGCTCGCGGAGGGCGGAAGCCGGATTGTCCCACACGAGGGCGGAGCTTTCCTTGGTGTGGGTCTGCGGGAAAAAAGCGGAGACGGCGAACAGGATGATGGAGCAGATGATAAACAGATAGAAAGCCGCCATCAGGAAGGGGACGCTCCAGCCTGTGGTGTCCTTGTTCCAATCCAGCACAAATACGCCGAACCCGAGCAGCGTCCCGACCAGCAGGGTAGTGGCGGCTCCAATGGCAGATGCCCGCTTCATGAAGATACCCCAGACAAAAACCGCAGTGATAGGGGGTGAGATATAACTAATAAGCGACTGGATTCCTTGGAAAATGCTGGCGTAACGGCCGAGTTGCAGTGACCAGACAATGGCGATGATCATGGTGATGAAGGCGGTGAGGCGACCGATCCGGACGAGGGCGCGCCCATCGGTGGCGGGACGCCAGCGCTTGACGAGATCGTAGCTTACAAGGGTGGAGACCGAGTTGAGCGCGCCGGAGACGGTTCCCATCAACGCGGCGAGCAGCGCGGCGGTGATGACGCCTCGCAAGCCGATGGGCAACAACTCGCGGATCATGAAAGCATACGTGTCCCGGGTGTCGGGCGCGCCGTTCGCCTGCGCCATGTTGGCGGCTTCGAGAGTGCCGTTTTGTACAAGAGCGTAGCACATCAGACCGGGCAGGACGAAGAGGAAGACCGGGAGAATCTTGATGAAGCCGGCGAACAAGGGGCCAACGCGGGCGTGGTTCTCATCCTTGGCACCGAGCACGCGCTGAACAATGGTTTGATCCGCACACCAATACCAGATGCCGATGACCGGATAGCCCAGCAGCACGGCATACCACGGCAGGCCCGAACTGTCTCCGTGGGGACGGACGACCGTGAGTTTGACGGGTTCGACGTTGGCTACAAGTTCCTGCCATGAGCCCAGTTTGTAGAAGCAGATCGCGGTGATGATGACCGCCCCTAACAGCAGAACGACCGTTTCGATGGCCTCGGTGATGACGACCGAGGCTAGGCCGCCGAGGATGGTATAGATGCCGACGAGGCAGCAAATGGCGATGATGCTTGTGGTGATATCGATGCCGAACATTCCATTGATGACCACGCCGCCGGTGTAGAGTGAGAACCCGATGTGGATGAAGATCGCGGAAAAGACTGAAATCACGGCGAGCATGTCGCGGCAGGTGCCGTTGTAGCGTTTTTCGAGGAAGTCCGGCAGCGTGGTGACCTTTGCGCGGATGTAGAACGGGACGAAGAACAGTGCGAGAATGATGAGCGTGAAAGCCGCCATCCACTCGAAGTTCCCGTAAGCCAGTCCATTAACGTAGCCTTCCTGTGCGAGGGCGACGAGGTGGATGGTGGAAATGTTAGTGGAAAACAGCGCAAGACCGATCACCGGCCATTTGAGGCTACCGCTGGCGAGGAAGTAGCCCTTTGCAATGTCCTCGCCCTTGTTTTTTCTCGCACCACGGAGGCCTACCCAGACGCCGAGGGAGACGATAGCCAGCAAGTAGCCGACGATGATGACGATATCGAGTGATTGGTTCATGGAGGCGTGGGTGGATATGGGTTTGCTTCGTTGGTTCTGGATTCGAAGATTGCTGCGTGGATTTTTTGGGGAAATTGGATCGGACCGAGTTCAACGAGATCTGAAGATTTCATCACCCGGCCCGCGATCGGAAGCAGAATGCGCTAGCCTTCAAGGGCAGAATGAACCAAAATGCTAGCATGCACAGCACGCCGCGAACAGGCACGATGAGTCCCCCGCCGGGGCGTCCAAGCTGGGGTGGCCGCGATGATTTGCCCTTGATCTACCTTGGCTGGGGACAGCGGGACTTTGCCAGCGATCCCCTTCCTGTCCATTATGACCACGGCACCAACTATTTCGTGCTTCTCCGTGGTGACATCGTTGTGGCAGCGGGCGAAACGATGCAGACTGTCCGGGCGCCGGCCGCCCTGCTGGTCGATCCCGACTGCGCGTTTGGAATCCACCAAACCATCGCCAATCCGGTGGAAATCCTCGTCTGGGTCTGGCGGAACCGACCTGAAATGCCGGAGCTTCGGCCGCAACAAGGAAACTTCGTGATTCTGCCATTGAACCAAGGTCCGCTCGAATCCCTGGTCAATTTGCACGTCCAGTGCCGCAATGAAGTCTCACGGGCCGATGCCTGCCTTCCTCGGACCCTTGTCGCAATGCGCACCTTGATGGAAGTGGAAATCCTAAGGGCGAGTCACCCGACCCCGGCGACGGGTGACGTCCGGTGGTCCCTGACTCGCGCGTGGCTGTGCAACAACCTTGCGATCCGCGCCACCGTTCCCGCGCTTTGTGACTACCTTCGTATGTCACCCAGCACGCTGAACCGCTTCTTCCTCGACCAGACAGGCACTTCTCCCGGCACCTATTTCCGCCAACTCAAGCTGAACGAAGCCCGGCGGCTGATTCATGAAATGGGCTGGCAAGTCAAGGCGGCGGCCTATCATCTCGGCTACAAACACCCGAACGATCTCAGCCGCGCCCTGCGCGCCCCCGGCATGGACGACTTGCCGACTTGATAGCGTTTAAACCGACATGGCAATCACCTCACTATCGTTAGAGTGTGACCCCTTGTTTCCAGATGGTGATTTCGCGAAATTCATTGATCTCGTTGCGGGTGGGTTCACCGCTGGCGGTGGCAAGCACCTTTGCCATCAACGCGGTGGTGACGGAGTCGGGGTCCGCAGCCGAGTCGAGCAGAACCCCGGCGTCGAAGTCGATCCAGCCCGGCTTACGATCTGCTAGAGATGTGTTCGAGGCGACCTTCAGAGTCGGGACTGGCACTCCGAGTGGAGTTCCCCGGCCGGTGGTGAAAAGGATGCAGTGAGCGCCTGCAGCGGCGAGCGCGGTGCATGAGACCCCGTCATTGCCAGGCGACTCTAGCAGGCACAGACCGCCGAGGGCCGCTTGTGCGGGGCCGCCGTATGGGACCACTTGTCTGACGGGGGCACGTCCGCCTTTCTGGATGCAGCCCAGGGACTTTTCTTCAAGCGTGGTGATGCCACCGTCCTTGTTGCCGGGAGACGGGTTCTCGTAAATCGGCTCATCGTGACGGCGGAAGTATTCCTTGAAATCATTCACCATGGCCACGGCGCGATCAAAGATTTGACGACTTTCACAGCGCGAAAACAGCGGTGCTTCAGCCCCGAACATCTCAGGAACCTCGGTGAGAACCGCCGTACCACCCCACTGAGTTAGCCGCTCGGCGACCCGCCCGACCAAGGGGTTTGCAGTGATGCCGCTGAAACCATCACTGCCGCCGCACTTCATGGCGAGGATGAGTTCGGAAGCTGGAATGGCTACACGCTGACAGGCAGAGGCATACTTCGCAAGATCCCGCACCATGGCGAGGCCGTGCTCGATTTCATCACCGACATCCTGGGCGTTGAAAAACCGGACCCGGTTCGAATCCACGCCGCCGATCTCTCCCAGACACGACTTGAGCGTATTGTTTTCACATCCCAGCCCGATGATGAGCACGCCAGCGGCGTTTGGATGTCTCACCAATGCGGCGAGAATCCTGCGGGTGTGCCCGAGATCGTCGCCGAGTTGCGAGCAGCCGTAGGGATGCGTGAGCGGGTGGATGCCATCGATGCCACTGCCGGTTAGGACAAGTTCCCGCTGGGCACGGAGGGCGATTTGTTGGCTGGCGACATTAACACAGGCGACCGTGTTGATGATCCAGATTTCATTGCGGGTGGCGGCTCTGCCATCGGGACGACGGTAACCCATGAATGTCGGGACTTCAGTGTTTTCCCGGATGACCGGGGTATCAGGCGGCGACCACTGGAGTTCCGTATTCTTGCCGAGCCCGGTAGTCATGTTATGCGAATGCACGTGACTGCCAGCAAGGATCTCCGCAGTGGCCACTCCTATCGGGAATCCGTATTTGATGATGCGCGCTCCTGCGGCGATGTCCTTCAAGGCGGCCTTGTGGCCCATCGGGATTTCCGCGAAAACAAGTCCGCGCTCGGCGTGGCCGGTCGGTGTGTGCCGCACGGTGACAGCGACATTGTCGTCGGGGTGGATGATGAGGATGCTAGATTCCATGGATGAAGGGGATTCAATTTCAGTCTCCAAGTGGGAACGCAGGTGCCACCAATCGTTCTTCTTTCAATGCACGCCACAATTCCGGAGGAATCACATGGGTCGCACTGGCGATGTTCGCTTGGACATTCCTGGGTTTACCGGTGTTCAAGGCCACCGCCACGATGCCCGGCACGGCGAGGCCGAACTGGACACAAACATCCACCGGGTTAGCCTCGAAGCGGTGGCATTGTGTTAGAAATTTCTCCCGCCAGGCGAAAAGTCCGGCATCTGCGGTAGGATCCGGCTTGCGGTAATCGAACCAGGGGCCACCGATAAGAAACCCGGCATGAAACACCGCCGAATTGATCATTCCCACGCCGCGCGCATGCAAGTGCGCGATAAATTCCAGCAACTCCGGCGGATGACTGTAAACGGTGAGACTGCAGGCAAACATCACCCAATCCAGATCCACGTGTTCGGAAATTTCACGGATCACGCGCCAGTCCATCGTACCAATGCCTACGGCCTTGACGAATCCCTGTTCCTTCAATTCAAACAAGGCTCGATACGCTCCCAGCACATCGTCGAAGCGGCGTTTGCGGTCATCAGGAGATTTCGCCCCTGCTAGAAACTCATCCGGATCATGTACGGAAACGACTTGTGAAGTGTATCCATGTCCTAGCAGTTCGCAGCCTTGTTCGTAACATTGTAGAATCCCGTCGTAGCTGATGCGTGACTCGGCGTCGTAGTCGATCCCCGCCCAGACGCCCGGTTGAAAGGTCGGCTCCGGACCAGTCAGGGGCACCCGATACCATCCCAGCTTGTTGCTGATGATGGCCGCTGCCGGTGGCACGCGCAGTGCATGCAAGGAGCGGCCAATGACTTCCAACGCCAATCCCGCGCCATACTTCCCGGCGGAATCAAACACCGCCGGGGCAGGTGAACGGGTGATGATTTCCGAAACGATCTCGAGTTTGGTTTGGTCAGGGACCACTTCATAAAGGTTGCCCAGACAACTCGTTCCGAAAATGACAGAAGGAACAGTTAGTCCTGTTTTGCCGAGTGGCCGGTATTCCATAGGGGATTGGATGGGTGGTGTTGAGATTAAAGTGTGGATCAAGTCTCGTGGCGGGATGAGGATGCACGCTAGCGCTCAATCCAGCGGTATGCAGCTTTCGAGTTCTTCCAAAAGAAGCTCTCACAGGCATCGTTCCCTTTGGAGCTGAAGTACTCCCGCAACAATCCAAAAACCACGCTATAGGAAGCGCCGCGATCACTCACCGGCCAGTTGCTGCCATAGATCAGACGATCCCCTCCGAAACATTCCCAGAGATGATCCAGAATTGGCAGATAATAATCCACTTCCCGAGGAGCCTGCCCTTCCGGCCCCTTCACCTGCTCCACCAAGGCCGAGACTTTCATCCAAACATTTTCCCGTGCGGACACGAGCTTTACATTCTCCTTCCACCCCGGTTTCAGCGAATTCGGATCACCACTGCTGCCAAGGTGATTGATGACGACACGCAGGTCCGGCAGTTTCGCCGCGAGAGCTGCCGCATGAGGTAGAATTTCAGGAGGCCCGTTGAGATCTAGCTCCAGACCGTGATCAGCCAAGGCTTTGGCTCCAGCCATGATGGAATTATTTTGACATGCGATCTTCACCCAGTCCGCCCGCCAGCGAACACCCCGAAAAATCGGATTCGCGGCGAAGCGTTTCAAGTTCACGGCAAAGGCGGCATCGTTCGGATCAAGATTCCCAACAAAACCAACAATGCATTTTTCCTGCGCGGCGAGATCGAGAATCCACTGATTGTCCTCCAACCGGGGACTGGCTTCCACGACGACCGTTTCCTTTACCCCCAATGGCACCGCGAGCGCACGCCAGTCGGCGGGCATGACTTTGCGGTAAAGTCTGGAGCCAACAGCCGGCCAAGGTATGCCACGCGCCCGCGTTGGATCATAAAAGTGCGTGTGTGTATCGATCACCCGGGAAGCTACTGGTGCCGTCTCAGCTTGAAGCAACCCCGGTATAACAGCGGCAGCGCCGGCTTGGAGGAAATGGCGACGTTTCATGAGAGCTATTATCGAATCGAACACCGCTTGTCTTTCAAGTCGATTGGAGGACTAGAGTGTGGTCGATAGGGGTGGTGAGGTGTCGATATGATTCAATCCGCGATCGAGGGCGGTCTAGAATGAGCGCAAGCATGATAAATCCGAGAGGCTATTCAGCGAGAGGTTTCCAATTCCGACCGTTCGGCGATGTCAGCAAGCCGAAGGTGGTGCGGTCCTTGTCGTTGGTTCCCATCAGAATCATCAGCCACTGCGAACCGTCGCGCCAGATGAAGGGCGCACCATACTTTCGGGACATCCATCTCTGCCGTGGAATGTCGATGGGGCCTTCGAGTTTCCATTAGATGAGATCTGGCGAAGTGGCGATGGCGAGGTGCTGGTCCACGAGTCCCTCGCTGTAAATCATCGTCCAGTGGTCGCCTGTGCGGATGATCATGGTGTTTTCCACACCATCCGGAGCGCTTTCGGAGAACCCGATGAGCGGGGTGGTGGGTGTGAGAATCTCCCACTTTTCGAGATTCGGATCGCGGGTGATGGCATGGCCCATCAGGTTGCCACGGATCTTCTTTCCATTCTCCTCCCGGAAGCCGGTGCCGACGAAGAAACAATGGAGCGTATCGCCATCCACGACCAAGGTTGGATCGATCACCCGCTTGGCGGTGTTCCATGGCAGGTTGAGCGCCTCTTCGAGGAAGAACTTCGGTGCGGACCAGTTCGACAGATCCTTTGACTCACTGAAACAGAGTTTGACCAGGCCTTCCGGGTAACTTTGATAGGGTAGCAGCCAGCGGCCGTGCCACTGCACGACATCGCCGGGCGAGGCGTAACCCTTGGGCGAGACATCGTGGTCTTCTTCGAACTTGACGAAATCCTTGGTGATCACGCTGGCGACGGCCCAGTTTTCATTCTTATCCCAAACGCCGCCGGTGAAGCGGGAGTAGAAGATCCGGTAACCATCCACCGTCTTGAGCACCGACGGATCGCGAAGGTTGACGGATGATGTCCAGACCGGATTGCGAAGACCTTCGAGTTTCAGAGCAGCGGGTTCCTCGGTCGGGTTGGCACCTGCATGGATCGAGAGGATCAGCGAAAAGCAGGCGTAACGGGCAAGTATTTTCATATCAGTCGTGTTGGTTGGGGAAATGGTGGAAGATTTCAATTTGAAGGTTGGAGATTTCCGCGTTGAAACTCCACGATGATGTCCTTGCCAGGTGTCAAGGTGATGGTTTGTTTTGTCTGGCTGGAGTGGCGCACTTCGATGGTCTGGTCGATCTCTGAACGCAGGGCGGCCTTTACGCTGGCAGCATTCCATTCAAGGGAGCGGATCTCCACTTGTCCGCGCGCGCGGATGCCTTCGATCTTTCCATCCGGCCAATCCTTGGGGGTTGCGGGGAGCAACTCGATCCAGCCAGGCTGGGAATCCAGCAGCATGCGGTTGATCAAGGATGGCAGGCCACCGCAGAGGTCGGCGTTGAAGTATCGGCCTATGTCGTGAGTGGTCATTAGGTTGGGCCGCCAATAGTGGTGAGAGAGCCAGTTGATGATTTCACCACAGGCTTCGCCCCTGCGCAGGCTGGTGGCGGCGAGACCTTGTTGGACGATGCCGAAGGCCATTTCACCCGGAGGCCGACCGGCCGGGCCTTTTCCGCCAGGGGCAAACTCGGCACGGCGCACATCGAGTCGGTTTTCCAGCGTGACACCGAACGCCTTGTGCAATCGCGGGTTTCTGGCGATGTCATCCGGCATGCCTACGAAGAGTTCGTAAAGATGCGAGGCGTGGCGGTGTGCGTTATTATCCTCCAACAACGGCGTGCTCCATTCCTTCACCGCACCATCCTTGATCTGATATTCCGGCAGCTTCGCGTAGAGCGCGGTCCAGCGCCGGATATCATCCTCACCCGTGCCCAGAGCCTTGCTGGCGGCGATGCAGTTGCGCAGCAGTTCGCGGGTGACACCGAGATCCATCGCCGCGTTGATGCAGGCCTGCGACTCGCTGTTGCCGGGATGATTTTCCGGCGAGTAACTCGGGCTGAACATCAACTTTCCGTCCGGACCTTCGATGAGGAAATCCTCATAGAACAAGGCCGATTCTTTCATGAACGGAAGCGCTCGTTCGCGCAAAAACCTCTTATCGCCCGTGTATAGATAATAGTCGTAGTAGAACTGCGACATCCATCCCGCGCCCGCCGTCCAGAAGGTCATGCACCAATTGCCATCAAACGAGTTTTTTAAACCATGATTGCTGGCACGCGATGGCACGAAGATGCCACGGCAGTTGTAGAACCGTTTGGCGTTCGTGCGGAAATCCTCCATGTGGGTTTCAAGGAAATCGAAGAATGGGAGGAGACACTCGGCCATGTTGGCGGAGAGGTTGGCGCCGATGGCGCTCGCGACGTTACCGTTGAGCGTGAAGTCACCCGACCAGGTCGGTCCGTATGAGCCGCCCCAGATCCCCTGCAGGTTGGGGAATAGCTCGCCACTGCTGGAAATCACGGCGTAGCGCGCCGCATCATACTGCTTGCCCAGCAGCGCGGTGGGATACTTCATGGCCCGCGACTTCTCGATCAATTCCTCCGATTTCAGATTGCGATCCGTGCCGCCGCCGAGATCGAGCCGGGCGCGGGAAAACAACTCGTCATGGACTTTGGCATGCCGTGAAAGCAGTGCCGCATAGTCCGGCATGAGTTCTTGCAATCCTTGTTTCATCGCAGGGAACTGCGACTTCGAGAAGTCATTGAGCAGTTCGATGCGAGTCAGGACCAACACCTCGTCTGCGCCGCGGATGATGATTTTATCACCCTCGGATTTGCGGGTTCCACCGCGGGTCACCACGCGGGACACGCCTTCGTAGCCCTGCAAACTGCCTTTCCATCTCCGGGTGAACTCGCCGCGAAAGGTCAGCCAGTCATCCTCAGCCCCGGCGGTGAGTTGCTTCACCCCCTCCTTGAATTGCTTGTCCGCATGCCAGCCCCCCTGGCCTTTCAACTCGCGCGGCGTGAGTTGCACGTCGCAATCGACTGTGCCGGATTGCGGGCCTTTGATCGAGATCACAATCACATCGTCGGGACGTGAGACGAACAACTGTCTTTGATAGGCACCACGAGGATCGCTCCAGTGGACGGACGCTTCAGCCGTTTCGTAGTTGACCGAGCGTGAATAGTTTTCGACCGCGGCGTTGCCGTGCATCTTCACCCTCACGTCAAAGGCCGGCACGAAAGGATCGGTCCAACGTTTTTCGCGATAGCCTTCCTTCTTTGAGATTTCCACGACGAAGTCGGCGGCGCGTTGGTATTGGCCGTCAGCCAGCATCTGGCGGATTTCCTTGAGATGGCTTGCCGTGTCCACCGGTGGAATGGGCTCATGCAAGGGCATGAACAGGCGGGCGTGGTTCAGCACGATGGTCTCGTCAAGCGGCTGACCATAAACGAGTGCGCCGAACTTGCCGTTGCCGCTTGTCAGCGCGAACTCCCAGTTGGTGGCAGCTTGCGAGCTGACAAAGCCCCGTTCCGGGTCTTGCGGCGCAGCGGAAAGAACAGGAGAGACCAGCGGCGTGAGTAACAGGGCGGTGAAAAAAGGTATAATAGGATGCTTCATGATAAAAGTGTTGGTAAAATGTGATAGTCGGTGGAAAGGGTCTGTTGCATCGTCCGAATCGCTAGTTTTCCTTCGCCGTGGTGGTCGTCAACTTTGCGGCCCACTTGATGGCTTCTAGGATGTGCTGGCGCACGAAGGGCGTGCTGAGCGAGCGCAGGTCGTGGCCGAACTCAGTGTAGAAGAAGCGGCCCCCGGTCGCGGGTTCGTGGGTCCAGGCGATGGGATGATCTGCGCCCATCGGCTTGCCGTTGCGGGTTTGGAAATACTCGCGCACCGGTGTGTAGGTGCTCTCGTCCACGCGCATGAGCACCTTGAAACCAGGCTGACCGGTGATGGCGTGATCGTGATTGGTCCAATCCGCTTCGATCCAAAACTCATCCGGCTGCCCCTTCACACTGGGATGATCCTTGGCTGCGGGATCGATCGTGACCTTGGCCTTGCTGAAGTCCGAGTCGCTATTGAAGTCACAGCCACCGAGCGCATTCAGCCACGGCCACTTCGTCTGATGCACCAGCGCCGCGTGCAGACCGACGATGCCTTTACCGCCCTTGGTGAACCATTCTTCCACCGACTTGCGCTGCTCTTCGGGCAGCACTTTATCGAGTTCGTTGGCGTTGTTGAGCACGAGCACGTCATAGCGGCTGAGTTCCTCGTCACGCATGTCTTTCCAATGTTCCGTCACATCCACTTCAAAGCCGTTCTCATGTCCCAGCAGGACGAGCCAGCGATTGATCTTTGGCGTATCCGGATGGCGGTAGTAGCCGGTGTTGGAATAGACGAGCACTTTCAATCCGGGGCTCGTCGGTGTCGGAACGGCGGGTTCGTGACTGTGGCCGATGCCGGCTAGCAGGAGCAGTGAGACGATAAGAGGTTTCATGGTGACAGGTGGGGTGAATGGATTTGATGTTCGGAGCATGCTCAACGTGAATTCTTGCGGGCGGTTCTCGGCCCGTCATGCTGCTGGCGGAAGAAAGCGAAATCGGCGTGACCACCTTCTGATTCCGATGACAGGTTGTATGAGAACACTCCGACCTTGGTGCCCTCATACCACGCGGTGCGATAGGGTGAGTCTCGATCACCTAACGGCTTGAAGTGCTTGCCATCGAGGCTGTAGAACATCGTGCCCTTGTAGTGACGGTGTTCCAGTTTGAGCCAGACGACGTCTTGATTGAGTTCGGGACCCTCGGCCAATGTGCCAGGACCGGTGGTGGCGGCGCCTTTGGCGAAGTGGATCCGTCTTACGCCGCCATCCTTGGCGACCCCGATCCAAGTGTAGTCATCGATCATCGTGCAAAGACCGGCCCTTTGACCGTCGATCATGTTTCTGGTGTCGAGCTTCGTGACGATATCGGACTCGGCTCCATAAAGACGCTGGACGAGTGTATTGTAGGCAAAGAGCAGATGCTCTTCGCGATAGTTGACCTTGGTTTTTCCAAATTGGGAAATGCCGCCTTGGGTATTCAGGTGCCGCGCCGTCAATCGCAGGTGTCCCGGCTTAGCGGTGAGGGACCAGCGCAAGTCGTCCGGGTCGTGATTCCAAGCCCACTGGCCGCCAATGGTTGTTGCATCAAACTCGTCGGATGGGTCCGCAGCGTTAATGGGTCCGTCCGGCAGTGCTGGCTTGGCGTAAGATTCGCTGAGGCCCACGGGTTCGCCGATTCCATCGCCATCGGTATCCACTCCGATCCATGGCCAACCGTCCGCCGTCCAGCCAGCGGGCTCGAGATAAAGGCGGCGGCCATAGGTGGCGTAGAGGTTGTAGTCATGATGCAGAAAGGCCCAACGGTCGCCGCTGACTTCGACGAGCGATCCCTGCGCGGCATTGAGTTCTGCCTTGCCAGCGTGAAAAATCTTCCGGCTTTCATAGGGGCCGTAGAGCGACTTGGAGCGATAGACATACTGCGCCTTGTCCTTGTTCTTACCGGTGGAGGCCACCGAAATATAGTAGAAGCCGTTCCGCTTGAAAACCTGCGGCCCCTTCGGCGGAATGTCATCAATCAAAACCGTGCCGTGGTCGACGATGGCATTGAAAGTTTCGTTTAGACGATAGATCCGCAGCGCCCCCGGATTGCCGACCATGAACAAGTAGCCCTTGCCATCATCATCCCAGAATGGACACGGATCCTCGAAGTCGCCCTCGATCATTTCCGTTAGCCGCTCCGGCTTGCTCCACGGTCCTTCCGACGAGGTTGCCTTGCAGAAAAACCCCCGGTATTTCGTGCTCCAATTGAACATGTAATACGTGCCGCGGAAGAACCCAATCTCGCCATCCTGCGATCCGGCGGAATACGCCTTGCCTGGAAAAGCGAAGTCCGCATGCACACCGCCGAGGTGCGAGTAGACGCGGCCGACATGATTCCAGTTGACCAGATCCTTGGACGCCAGCAACGGCATGCCCATGAAGTGATGCGAAGCACTGGTCAGATAGAAAGTGTCGCCCGCTTTGAAGACGCACGGGTTGTTGAAATCCGCCCACAAAATGGGATTGCGATAGGTGCCATCGCCTTGGTCGCCCCAAGCAGGTTTGGAACCATCAAATCCACTCTCCCGAGCAATTGGCGTTGCCGCCCGTGCGACAAGACCCGCTGCTAGCAAGACGATTAAAAGGTGAATTTTCACACGATGAAGTTGTTAATGGGATTTTTTGGATACCTGGAGAGGAAATTTAAGGAGCATGGCACTGGCAGGCGGCACATTGACAAGGATGGCTCCTTCTTCACCGGTGGCGGTGGCGGGTAGAGCATCCCACTTTCCAGTCCATGTGCCGGATTCGGTTACAGATGCACCGCCCAAGGTGATGCCGGATTTCGCGCGCACTTCGTTAGATGGCCCGATCAACGTGAGGCACTCGCCGGTTCCCTTGAGTGTCCCGCCTTTGATGCTGAAGCGGACCGGCGCGTTTCTGGCTGCGGCGTCATATTCCTTGTTGATAAGCGTGACATAGAGATTTCCGTCGCGTCCGGCGACGGCGTGGGCCGTCAGGTTGAAACCAGCTACCTTCACATCGAGCGGCACGCTCCGGCCATTACCACCCAGTTTGAACATCAACGCGGCATAGCCCACTGGATGCGTGAAATAGCCGCTATCAGAGCTATCTAGTGGGGCTCTGGCAGAGTGGGTTGAGTTTCTGGAAAACGGCGTGTAGAAGAGAAATTCATCACCATGCCGGCTGGCCGTGGAAGCGTGGAAGTTGATTCCAGCACAACCCCGCGCCGCAAACCAATGCGCAAAATCCAAGGCCCATAGCGCCGAACCAAAGGCATCGCTGACACCCGGAGCACCGCCATAATAGAATGAGTTGCACTCCTCGATCCGGAACGGGCGTTTGCCCGTTGCCGTGAATCCATTCCCAGCCAGATACTTCGAGTAGCGTTCATGCCATTCAGAGGAAAGCATGGACGCCAGTTGTTCGTGGGCTGTTCCGTCCTTGGCGCTGCCACCCGGGTAGTAGTGGTTCGAGAAGAATGCGATCCGATCGTTGTTCGAAAAGTCCTGAATGAACCATTTCGCCCAGATGGGCCGACCCGTGGAACTGGGGCCATTGAATCGGGCGCGGGGATTAGTCGTCACGATGGCATTGGCAAACTTGCGCCACGCATCGGCATAGTTCAGGTAGGCATTGCGATCCAACTGAGCCTTGCTGAGCTTGAGTTTCTTCTCCCTGGATGTGCGCTCCTCCAGATGTCTGAAATACATGTCCGGCTCGTTACCGATGGTGAAAGCCGCCAGACAATCTGAATAATTGTCGGTGATGTGGCGGCTTAACTGTGCGCCCTTGGCCGGGTCAGCCGCTAGAAACGGCCGACGGTTTCCACCCTGGCTGAACCGCAGGGTGTAGATCACCTGGGCGTCCAAGCTGCGGGCCAGTTCAAACATGGGGTCAATATCGGCAGTCAGCGGGTCGGGCGAGGTTGGGGAATCCGCCAGATTTCCGCCGAAGCGCAGGCTCCTGATGCCCAGTGTTCGCAATAGAGTTTGCAGCGGTCGGTTTTCGGCAGAGAATTCGTGCCATCCATCCTGCTTGGCGAGCAATTGGCTGCTTTCAAAACTCAGACCGATGAAATCGTCCGGAATCGGCCGAAGTTGGCCGGTCAAGTCGGCGATCAATGAGCACGCGACCGCGCCAGCCGCCGCCGGGCTGTCATCACCGCCCTTGGGTGCGCTGGTTTGCTGTGCCTGGACGGCGATGGCGGTGAGCAGGAGGATTATGAGTATGAACTTAGGCATGGATTGAGATATAGGTTGTCATTTGGTTGTCGTTATTTTCGCTCAATCACGAGCAGGGAAACTCCTTGCCGAGGGAGATTGAAATTCACCTTCGACTCGCCGGCTGTAAGTTCGAGCGGTTGCGTGCCGTCAAGAGCGGCAAGCTGTCCGGCGTGCTTCAATTTTGCGTATTGCTCCGGCAGAATCGGCACCGGCGAGCCCATATTCCTGCAATAGACACCGTCACCGCTCGTTAACAAGTGATGGGTTCGGAAAAACACCTGCTGCGGACTCAGTCGCCCCAGTTCGCCCAGCAGATCCTTGCCTTCCCTCAGATAGGCATAGTTCGGCTCGTCGGCCCCAAAAAAGCGCCAGATGGGTTTTATCTCGCCAAGAGCTTCCCCGGCATTGATGGAAATGGTCACCGGAAAGGCATCACCGAGCGGGTTTGCCGGGTCGGCGGCACCCGTCGTTAGAGTCCCTGCGAAAAGGCACAAGACCGGACTGATCCGTGATAACAAAATGGAGCGCAAGGAATTCATTTTTTCATAAGTTTCAAGCAATGCACTGCAATGTGCATTCCACAGACCCGGACCCGCTGGACGAAATCTTTAACAGCAGTGCTTCAAGGCCCAGAACGAGATTGAAGACGCGTTCAAGCCGACTCGGGACAAGCTTGTTAGGCCGCGTTCGCACCATGCGCCCTCCTGCTAAGTGTCCGACCGACCCAGGAACCAGCGAATGCCGAGGCCGTGGTGGCAACACCGTAAGCGGTCCACCACAATGCTCCTATAGGATCGGTGAAAGCGGAGAGCGCACACAACAAGCCCCAGCCCAGCATCGGAATAGCGAAGCCAGTGCTCCAAAAAAGACTCGACGAACGCTGCAACGCCCCTGCAAAAGCCGAAACAAAAAGCGCGCCTCCGCACCACAAAATCAGAACGTGACGACCCGTGTCGGAAGCAGAATCAAGCCCAGTAAAGCCGCGCGCGAAAAGAATGAACCACACGATTCCGCCGACCACGGCACAGGCACCGAGCGTGATGACGTTCCGCGTGGTCGTTGGTGTGGGAGAGTGCGCCATACGTGTGATGTTTTCCAACAGCTCATGAATTCCGCCCAAACACTTCCACCTCGCCGATGCCGATGGGTCTCCCTGTATCGGACACAATGCGGATATAGCGGCCGGATTTGCCAATGGGATAGGGCGTCGGATAGCCGGGTGGGTCGATGATAGGGAGTTTGTTCATGAGCTTGTTGCTTCCATTGCGGTGTTGATGATGCGAATTCCGCTCAGCGACCGCTAACAATGTTTGCGGCTGGAGATGCTTTTGAGGATGTCTTTGCTGCCGGCGACTTTTGCTCCTTGGCGAGGCTTGAACCCGCCGTCCATGGCGGCACGCCGTATGCGAACGCGCCTAAATCCGGTGCGACATCCTGCCGGGCGACGTGGGCAAGAGCGTTTGCAAGTCCCGCTTTGCGGGCGGGAGAATCAGCGCGCAAGGCGAAGCTCAATCCAGGAACAAAGCGGGGATCGGTATCCGGAAAGAGATTGTTGGATGCCTTGGCTCCGACTCCGATCGTGGCTTTGGCGCCTGAGAAGATATTGTTGGCGATCAGCGCGTCGGGTGTCCTACAGTGCTTCCATCCGTAACTGTATTTATTGCCGATCAGGGTGTTGTTGACGATGACGAGGTTCCGGCTGATTTCCTTTGGCTTGTTCTCCCTGGTGTTGACGACGAACGCCTTGTCCACATTCCAGACGAGGTTGTGATGAACCACGTAGTTGAAACTTCCGTTGTCCAGATAGATGCCCTTGGCATTGTTGTCGCGTGTGGAAGCGCCTTCCGAGGCGTTGGTGTCGTGAATCTTGTTGTAACAGATCACGGTTCCGCCGCCATCGGTGGAGGCGGCGTAGATGCCGCCGAAGTCGGTGACTTGAATGCCGCCGGCCCAGAGGTCGTTGTATTGCACGCGGCCTGCGCTGAGTTTTCCGATATCGATCATCCGGTGGCCCACATCGTAAATCGAGTTGCGCTCGATGAGCGCGCCACGGCACCCGCCGCCGGTGTTGATGCCAGCGCCGACACCGCCGGAGTAGTCCACATCATGAATGACGTTGTTGACGACCTTGTTTCCGGATCCAAGCAAGGAAACACCGTTACCGGCACTAAAAGCGAGAATGCTGTTGGAGAGGGTGTTTGACTGGCCGTCGAGGATGATCCCGGAGTCGGCGAGGCCGGTCAGCCAGCGTTGCAACACGGTAAAGTGAGAGAGGTAGCGCGCGTTGAGTGAGTCGAGGGTGAGGTGATGGCTCTGCGGATCGGTCACGATGGTGTTGGCGAAGAGCGTCAATCCCTGCACCACGATGTGGGATTTACCGCGCAGGTCGAAGGCGTATTGGCGGGCCTTGTATTCGACCTTGTTCAAGGAAGGTTTGGTGCCATCCGGGGTGCGGAAACTCAGCGTTATCCCGACTGGATCGAAGAACCATTCACCGGGTGCATCGAGGGCGGCGGCCCCGCTGGTGAGGAAGAAGGTGTTTCCGGCCGTGGGTTGATAGTCTGTGCTTTCATTAAAAATAAACCGAACCCAACCCGGGCCCGAAGCGGTGACTTTGACAGTTTCGGCGATCCAGACTTTACCGAGCGAGATATGGAGTTTTGCACCCACCCAATGCCCGGCGGGTTGATTGAGTGAGTTATGACGGATCGTGCCTTCCGCGGTATTTCCTTTGCCTGTAAAGCTGCCGGATTCGGCAGTTAGCTTGACCGGGCGGCTGACATCGAGCGAGGTGTTCGGAAAGCGGGCTTCAATCATCATCCGGCTGTCCAAAAACAGTTGGTTGTCGGTTCCCAAGGGCATCGGAGCGGTTGCCTGATAGGCTCCGGTTCCATCGGTTTTCCATGCGTTCGGATCGATCAAATCAGCACCACTGACGGTGACGATTTCGTTAGGGTAGTTGCGGAAGGTGATCGGCTTGCCGGGCTCGCCCGAATGCTTTGGAATGATGGTCTCGCGGTAGGTTCCGGCGCGGATCAGCACCGTGTCTCCGGGGCGGGCGGCTGAGGCGGCCTTGGTGATGGTTTTGAAGGGTTGTTCGAGGCTGCCGGGATGGCTGTCCAAGCCGTTTTCCGCGACATGGTATTCTCCAGCCCATGCGTTGATCGGCAGAAGGAAAAATGCGGCGGCACTCGTGGACACTGCATGGCGGAGAATGGAAGACATAGTTTGCATGGGATAAGATTTCCGTGGCGACCTGGGTTCCCAGGACCGTGTAGCCGGTGGCATTGAAGTGAACATCCTTCGGGTTCTGGAGTTCCGTCAGCTTCAAGGCGACCGCGGCGAAGAGATCATTGCATGGGATGCCATGTTTGCGCATGATGCCATCGGCGATGCGGTTGAGGCGCTCGCATTGGCTGGGGAGGTAGTTCTCCTTGTTGTCACCACTGGCCGGGGGAGTGGTCCGGGCCCAGATGAGCTTCGCGCCAGTCCTATCCAGTTGTTCGACAATCTGATCAAGATTGGCCGCATAAACGGCATCCCTGGAGAGACGGTCGTGGATGCCGAAATTGAAATGAATGACATCCCACTTGCCCTCGCCCAGCCAGACGGTGAGTTTTTTCAATCCGGTCGCGGTGGGCCCGCAGTTGGCGGGCGCCCGGTGCACATTGGCCTTGCCAGCCAGGGCGCGGCGGACTGTTAGGGTGTATCCGCGGGAGATCGAATCTCCGATGAGCAAAACACGCGGCAGGCCGGGTTGATCCTTGACAAAATCCCACGCGGTCTCTTTTCCAGCGAGTTTCTCCTGTTTGTAGATCGGCAGATAGAAACTGCCAAGATTCTGCTCCAGAACGGCTTCCCATGCGGCTTCCTCAGGGGGCATTACGGCTTTGCGTCTCGCATCGGCGGCCAGATCGTAGATGACTGCCGGGTTTTTCACGGCCAATCCAGCGGCACTAGATGGCTCGATGGGTGCCTCGGCCATGGCGGGTGTGATGAGGAACATGCCGATGGAGATGCCAATCAGGCTGGCCGAAAGGGACATCGGAACAGACTGCTGTCGCAGGTGTTGTGTGGTGGTTGGTTTCAAGGACTGTTCTCGCAGAGAGGGATCGATGGACAAGCGGCGGTGGCGCTCGGTGTGGTGGCGGAGCCTGATGCACCACAATCTGCCACTTTCCGATCGATTCGATAAGCTATCGGAAGCGATAGTTCATCAGGGATGACTGGATGGGAAAGAGGACCAGGCTTGGCTTCGCCCGGTCTTTTTCTTTCGACCTCACCTGTTGCGGCTGAACTTCAGTGCGGCTTCCGTGCGTGAGCGAACGTGCAGCTTTTCGTAGATGTGCTTGAGATGAAAACGCACGGTCGGAACACTCACACACAATTGGCTGGCGATGTCCTTGTCCGCGCGGCCTTGGCTCAACAGCTCAAGCACCTCCTTCTCCCGCCGCGACAGGTTGTGATCCTCGGACTCCGGCGTCGTGGGTTGCTGGAACGCCTCGACGACCTTGCGGGCGACCTCGCTGGTCATCGGCGAGCCGCCATGGAGCACATCGTGGATGGCCTGGATGATTTCATCCGGCGAGGAACGCTTGAGCAGGTAGCCGCTGGCACCGGCGCGCAGGGCCTTGAAAATTTTGTCGTGATCGCCGTAGGCGGTGATCATCACGATCACGATGCCGGGAACGAGTTCCTTGAGTTTCTCCGTGCATTCGATTCCGGAGATGTTCGGCAGATGGATGTCCATGAGGACGACCTGCGGCGGATTCCGCGGAATCTGGCGCAAGGCATCCTCGCCGGAGGAGAATACCCCGGCGCACTGATAGCCTGGGGTGGTGTCCAGCAGCAGTTTCAGGCCATTTTGGAGTCCCGCGTTGTCTTCGACGATGGCAACAGTGGTCATAGGTAGGTGGAAGGGCGTGGATTCTGAATGAATGAGGAGAAATTGCAACTTCCGGAAGGACAGCTGATCACGGCGGTGGAGTTCCGGTGATGGGCAGCAGGAAATGGACGGAGGTGCCGCCGCTCGGGCCGCTGGTGATTACACAGCGTCCTCCGAGGTTTTTCAAGCGCTCCGACATGTTGATTAGGCCGTCCGCCGTTTCCGCCGCGGGGTTAACAAGTCCATTGCCGTTGTCCTCCACCGCCACATTGAGTTCGCCGTCCCCGACGCTGATCCGGATCACGACCGCCCCGGCCTGTGAGTGGCGGACGACATTGGTGAGAGACTCCTTGAATGCGAGGAAGATGCTATGTCGTTGATTGGAATCGAGTTGGACGGCTGGAATATTCTTTGCGACATCGAGACGGCAGTCGATCATGGCCGGCTTGAGAAACTGTTGGGCGTAGTCACACAGGTAACTGCTCAGGGAAGTCGCGGTGTCATGCTTCGGGTTGACGGCCCAAACGATTTCATCGAGGGAGGTGACCAGATCGCGGCATTTTGCCGTGATCTGGTGGAGGTGGCCGCGAGTGGCGTCCGGAGCGGTGGCCGGACGCATGGCCAGCGATCCTAACAACCCAATCTCGGCCAGTCCCGCGCCCAGATCGTCATGCAAGTCCTGGGCCACCCGCGCCCGGTCGCGTTCCAGTGTTCTTTGAAACTTGATCTCGGCCAATTTCCGCCGTTGCCGAGCCCGCGTCACGAGAATGGCCAGGCCGCTCGCTGCCAGCATGGCCGAGATGGTGACGACAAACGGAAACCAAACGGTTTCCCAGACATGGGGTCTTGCGATCAGGGTCAGCGCGGCTCCAGCTTCATTCCATATTCCCTCCCCATCGCAGGCCTGCACCTGGAAGATGTATTTTCCCGGCGGAACATAGTGATAGGTGACGACGCGTTGCAAATCACTCATCGCCCAGGATTCGTCCAGTCCTTCGAGCCGGTAGCGCAGCCGTACGGATTCCGGCGATTTGAAAACCGGGGAGGTGAAACGGAACTGGATTTCATGGCGGCCGGGCGGCACCTCAATGACCGGCTTCAGCTCCGTATCATTCGGAGCTGCCGGACCGGGAGTCGTGTTCGCACCATCCACCAGGACATCCTCGATGATCACCTGCGGAATAATGGTGGCGGCGGGAACCTTCTCCGGTCTCACGCCAGCCGCGCCGTTGCTCATGCCAAACCAGAGCCTCCCCTGTCCGCCCTTCCAACAGAGCGGCTGGAATTCGAGCGCGCAACTGGTGGTGCGAAGTCCGTCACTGCGGCTAAATATCCGATAGGGAATCGGTCTGACGGGATTCTTGGCAGGCATGACAAGATCCCGAATCGCCATCCGGACAATGCCGATCTTGGTCCCTAACCAAAGATTTCCCGAGTCATCCGCCATGATCTGGGAAAACGTGTCCGAGGGCAGCCCCTCCGCCCGGGTGAATCGTTCGAAGGATCCGTTGCGAAAACGCAATAGCCCGGCACCCGAGGTGCCGACCCAGATGGTGCCATCGTCCATGGCCAACAGTGCCCAGAAGCGGGCGCGGAAGTTCGGATCGGGCAGCCGGAAAACCGTGAAATCCCCCCCGGCCAGGCGGACCAATGCGCCACCGTTCGTGCCCATCCATAGCGATCCATCAGGCCCCTCGGCCAGCGATGCCGGGATGTCGCTCTCGGCCTCATACTCCTTGATTACTTTCAGTTCACCATGATCGTGGCACAGCAGGGATTTTTTGCCGACGATCCAGAGTTTGCCGTCCCGCGTGCGGAGCATCAGGCGCACGTCGGTTTTGAATTCCTCCGGCGGATGCACATGCCGGATTTCGCCATTCTCGCGGACTAACAATCCGTTGCCGGTGGTGCCGATCCACAGCCGTCCGTCGGGATCCGGGCAGACCACCAGATACTGGCAGCGGCCGCCCTTGAGCGGGAGTGGCAGGTTCGTGCATTCGCCGTTCTGCCAACGGCTCAAGGTTCCGCTCACCGTCCCGATCCAGAGCACGCCCGCGGCATCTTCGCACACCGAGCTGGTCACCGGATCCGCCATGCCTTCCGGTTTGCCGATGACATCGAAAAAGCGCTGCCGGACGCGCTCGAGTCCGCCGCGTTCATAGCCGATCCAGAGGTTATCCTCGCGATCGGTAAACATGCAGCGGATCAGGCTCCCCGGATGATCCTCCTGGTCTGACAGGCGCCTCACCTCGCCATCCCTCCCGATGTGCAGCAAACCCTGATCCGGCAGGGCCAGCCAGAAACCCGCCCGGTCGTCGCTCCTGATCCATCTGCCTCCGGGCAACACCAGCAAGGGACCATCCCTGACCATCGCCTCCGCCACCCAGTGCCTGTCTTCCCAACGCCGCAGACGTTCGTCCGCATGCACCCACAGATCGCCATGGGAACTGAAAAAAAGCCGCTCCACCCGGCAGGGACCGCTTTCCTGCGAGGGAGTCATGTCCTCGAAACCTGCGCCGTTCCAGCGTGCCAACCGGCGCCCGGTGCCGATCCAGATCTCCCCGGCCGGGCTTGCCCCAAGGGTTGTGATTTTCTCTCCCTCCATACCGGGTCCCAGCCGGATCGTCTCCTCGCGACCGCCGGCGATTCTTCCTAACAGCCCATCCCGATTCCGATACCATACAGCGCCGTCCCGATCCACCGTGAGCGGTGCAGCCGGAGAGTGGCCGGGCAGCGGCGTATCCGTCCACTCATGAGTGCCATCCGGGCGGCGCGTGCCCCGCAGGAGATGATGGTCCGTCGTTTCAAACAGCACCTGCTTGTCATCCGAGAGGATTAGAAACTCCGCTTTGCTGTCCCGTTTCAATTCCACACGAAACCGCCCGTTCTCCCAGCGAAACAACGAACCATAGGACGCCACCCACAAATTTCCCTGGGAATCCACGAACAAACGGCGCACCGATTGGATTCCCATCCCCGGAAACCGGGTTGCGTCGAAAGTGGTGAATCGCACCCCGTCGAAGCGGCACAAGCCGCCCAGCGAGGTGCCGATCCATAGATACCCATCCGGAGTCTGCGCCAAATCCAATACCGAACTGTAGGGCAGCCCGTCATCGATTTCCCAATTCTTCGTGACATAATCCGGACTCGCTCCGGCCACAGCGATGACACTTGAGGCCAGCATGCCAAGCACAGCCCGGACGGCCCGTCTCAGCAGGCCCGGGCCCGCTGCCATTCCACGATTCCGGCTTTCACACTCCCACACTTTGAGACAGGTAAGCGGTGGCCGATGGCAAGTCAAGGGACGGTCAGACTTCATCCGCCTACAAAACAAATACCCCACCGCCCGGAGACGGACGGTGGGGTGTTGGGAAAAATGGCCGGTCATGGCGAGGTCACCTTGGCCCGAAGGAAACCCTTCCCGGGGAGTCCATTGGAACCATTCAGGCTGAAACTGCGATACTCGTAGCCGCTTCCGGCCGGAGGCAGGCCGCCGGTGGTAACCGCCGTCGGCACGACATCGACAGCGGTGAGGAAGCTGCCCAGGTTGACACTGCCTTCGATGGTGTAGGTGATTCCATCAGCCGCGTGGTTTGCCGATGGCGAGGGAGTCCCGGCGAAGACCGCAGTTCCGGTGCGCACCGCGACGGTTAGAACAAGCTCCTTGGTGCTGTCTCCGTCCGCATCGCTGTCCGCAGTGAGCCCAAAGACCTTGCCATTGTCCGAGCCGCTGAGCGGGTCTCCGTTGAAGGCGAATTCACCTAGGTTGCTACGTCCGTCGTTGTCCGGATCCTGATCCTTGCCGTTATTGGCTCCGGTTAGTCCTTTGTCGGTTGCCCAGGTGCTGTAGGGGTTGCTGCCGGGATTTGAGGTGACGGTGAGGGTCCCACTACCGGTGATCTGGGAGATCTGGAAATCGGCGCCCGGATTGTCGAGCGCCCGGTAAACGCCCGCAGGCTGCTGGACACCGCCGATGAACAACTTGTCCACCGTGTCGGTGCCGCCGAAGTTGAGATCCAGAAAGGCGTCGGTGGCGATGTTCACGCTGGAAGCCTCATTGGCGGTGTTTTCATCGGGAAGTGTCAGTGTGCCTTCGCTGACGGTCGTGTCGCCGCTATAGGTGCAACTTCCGGTCAAGGTCAGCGTGCCACTGCCGCCCTTGGACAATGACAGGCTGCCGGACACCAGGCCCGCGAACGTGGTGGTGGCCGATCCATTGACGGTTAGAACCGGAGTCCCCGTGCTACTGGTGATGATGGACGAGCTCGTGCTGCCGCCTGCTCCGGTGGCCAATGATCCCAATGTCTGATTGAAGCCCGCCAAATCAAAGGTCTGCACCGAAGTTCCGTTGGTATTGATTCTGAAAGCAGTGGTGGCGGGCAAGCCGCCGGCGATGCCGAGTTCAAGCGTGCCCAGGGCATTGGCACCGGTTGATTGAAGGTAGGTTCCGCCTGCCGCCGCATAGGTATTGGCCTTGGCGACGGTGACAACGTTTCCTCCGTTCAACTGGAATCCCACGGTGCCGGTGGTGGACCCGGCGATGGTGTTGTTGAGTGTCAGCGCGCCGTTCTTGCGCACGACGAACAAGGCGTCTCCCGCCAATGTGATCGTGCCGGTGCCAAGATCACCGTCGGTGCCGTTGTTGCCGATTTGCAGGGTTCCGGTATTGAGGGCGACGTTGCCGGAGTAGCTTGGGCTGTTGCCATCGACGCGCAGCGTGCCGGTTCCCGCCTTGGTGAAGCCCGTTCCGGCAATTTCCGTGAAGAGCCTGGCGTTGGCGGAGACATCGACCGTCCCAGCCAACGTCAAAGTATTGAGGCCTGCGCCTGTGATGGTGTACTGGTTGGTGTTGGCGGAGGTATTGGTGAAGGTCAGGTTTGCCGCAACAATCGGCGCTCCGAGGGTGACCGTGGCATTGGCAGCCAGCGGCCCGGCGGTTCCGAAGAAGGCGGTGTCGTTGCCGTTGTTAGGCCACGCCACATTCGTGCCGCTATTCGCCCAGTTAGCTGTTGTTAGATCCCACGGACCCGCGCCGTTGGATGCGATGGTGGTGAGTGCCGGATCCCAGGTGAGCGTGTTGCCTGCCAGTGGCGCAGTGAAATCGATGTTGGTGGTGAAAATGTGGGAACCAACCGTGACGGTGACGGTCTTGGTTTCCGCCTTCACCGACTTGACCATGAAAGTGCAGACGCCGCTGCCATTGGTGCTGCCATACTCCGCAGCCGAAACCGTATTGCCGGTCCCGCTGAGCGACCACTTCACTCCGACGTTGGGCAGAGCGACATTGCTGGCGTCCTTGAGGGTGAGGGTGACAGTGGAAGTCGTGATGTTGTCAGCGACCAATGTCGCAGGGCTGGCCGTCAGCGTGGAGTTCGTATCGCTGACCGGAGCTTCGGTTAGAGCCAGTTTCACCGCGCTGGAATCAGAGAAATCAAGCGCCGCCGTGGAGCCGGACAACGCTGTTCCCGCCACGGTGATTGATCCGCTCTGGGTGATCGATCCGCTCGCCTGCTGGATCAGGGTGTAACTGCCGGTCGGCAAAGGGCTCGCACTGTTCACGATCAAGGGATTGCCGGTCAGCGTGAGTTCTCCTTGGGAGACCGTGAGAGGCGGATTGGTGCCGTCGTGAGTCAGCGTGATTGGCTGGGAACCCAGATCGACCGTGGTGTCGCCTTTGATGTCGGCCGGAGAAGCGGTGCCGCTGGCGCTCAGGCTGGTGCTGGCGCTCAGCGTGTAAGATGGGATCAGGGAAACATCGAAGGTTCCACCCGCGGTAATGGAAATGCGTGAAGTGTCGTTGATCGATCCGGCAACACCCAGCACGAGAGAGCCGCCTGAGATCGTGGTGGTCCCGCTGTAGGTATTGGCACTGCGCAAGGTCCAAGCTCCGGCTCCCTGTTTCACGACGTTTCCTGCCCCGCTGATCTCACCGGCGAAGATCCGGCTGTCAGCATCGTTGACGGTGAGAGTGCCAGAGCCAAGGGTGACTTTCGTGTTGGTGGCGCTAGCGGTGCCTGAGCCCGCAGACAGACCGCCGAGGGTCTGGTTTAAACCCGCGAGATCGAAGGTTTGAACGGATTCGCCGGAATTGGTGATCGTGAGCACCGATGTGTTCGATAGTCCGTTGTTCACGCCTAGCCGCAGCGTTCCCAATTGGGCCGAAGCAGTGGGAGCAAGCGTCGTGGTGCCGGTGTAGGTGTTTGCCCTGTTGACCGTGACGACGCTGTTGCTTCGAAGCTGGAAGGCTACATTGCCCGTGCCTTCGATTGTGTTGTTCAACGTCAAACTGCCGGACTTGCGCACGGTGAAGGCACCGCCCCCGGACAATGTAACCGTTCCGCTGCCGGCATCGCCTGTGCTGCCATTGTTACCCACTTGCAGGAGTCCGCCGGAGACGGTGAAGTTTCCGGTGTAGGCGGCGTTGTTTAACTGGATCCGCACCGTGCCGCTCCCGCCCTTCGTGACCACCGCACCGCCCGTGTTGGCGATGCCTGCGGTGAAGAGCGCATCACTGGCCCCACTGATCGTGGTGTTATTGGCGAAAGTTACAGCGCTGGCGAAGGTGATCTGGGGGCGGCTGGTGCCGGTCGCGTCGAGATTGATGGTTGGCGTCGTCAACCCGTTGCTCACGAAGCTCAGCGCGTTCGTGTTGATGAAAACACTCGAGGCGGTGGCGGCACCGACATAGCTCATTGTGAGCGAATTGAGCTGGAATGGGGAAGCGATATCCTGGGACGTGTGGACGTTCGTGCCTCCCGTGAGCGAGGCTCCACCGAAGACAAGGCTGGTGTCCGTGGCACTCACAGGCAGCGCATCCCAACCGGTTACCGAAGACCATGTCGAGCCGGGGGCGGTGCCGGTAGTGGTTCCGTTAAAAGTGAATGTGGCGGCACAAGCCATATTAGAGGCCGCTACAAAAAGCATGGCCGCGGTAGAAGTAGCGAAGAGGAGATTCTTGGATTTCATGGGATTGTGGTATATTTGGTGGATTTTGTGGACTTGGAATTCTGTATAACCGGGTGTGAAAGGTGAATGGTAGCCTGACACGCCCGGATTTTTCCTAAAAATCCGAAGCTGTCCGAGAATCCCTAGGGTGCCAAGCTATCGAAAACGATGGTTTTCGGGTTTTTGGGGGTCCCCCGCGAAGGCATGGCCGGGACACCGACGATTGGTGGCGGCACGGTGGCGGCAGTTCCAGGAAGCGGCTTGCTTGGGATGCATCATGCAGTCCATGCCGACGGGATGAGACTGACCAGTAACCGCAGCAGGGCGACCACTTGGTCGCTGACTTGATCAGCCACTTGGTCGGTCGGAGCAGAATTTCGAAAAACGCTGAGGGTGAGGCATTTACGTTCCTCAAACAGTCAATCGCGCGTATGCCACTCTCACCTCATTTCTGAAGCTCGAACGTTAACGAAATCTGTTTGCATTTAGGTAGCATGAGGTAGCAGATTTTAAAGTGTTTTGATGCCATTTTATGCCTCTGACTGCGACTCGAACAACTTCTTAGCGGGTTTTAAAATTTGCACAAATCCCTTATTTTAAGGGTTTTCCCTGCATTTGCAGGCTGGTGGTCCCGGGTGGAATCGAACCACCACCTACGGCTTCGGAGGCCAT
>JBBECN010000021.1:0-7925 GCA_040881795.1 Akkermansiaceae bacterium | reverse complement strand
TCTTCGGTGCTGCCGAGTGAATGGAAGGCCATCACCCGCTTGAAGCAGGCTGGGACTGAATGAGCTTCAGCGGCCTCCTCCAAAAAGCAAATTCCTAGCAGCGAGGAGATAGTCGTTTTAGGATAATCTCGGACATCTGACGATCCGGGTCCTCTTTAGATCCATCGCCATCAAAATCAAAATCGCCAGAATCACCGAAGGCAATACCGTCTACTTCAATCAGAAAAGCGGGCGAATATTACCAATCAATTGATTCATCGAGGGCGCTTATAAAGTGACCATCAGCATATTAACCCACAGCACGAACAACACGCGATTGTTCATGCGTGGCATTCGTTACTCGCGTCCCGAAACCCGCGGAGGGCGATTTTGATTCGGCGAGTTGGAGCCTCGCCAGCGGCTGCCTGATGCGCTCAGAGGCAACGCCAGACGAGATTTTTCACCCCAATATTGGATACCGTTGAATTGCTCAGATCCAAAAAACGAAAAACCCCGTCCGGGCAAACCGGACGGGGTTTAGGTGTTAGTGAAGCGCGGTCAGGCGATCATTGGGGGAGAATCAGTCGATAGAACTCCTTGCCCTCGGTTTTCGGGAAGGTCGCTTCGAGATTCGCAGCGGCCGGCTCCCAGGCATCGAGTGTGGTGGATTTCTGGAGCGGCAGGGTGAGTGTGACGTTCGCGCCGCTCGCTTGGATCAGCAGGTTCCCGGTGCCGCGCAGGTCTTGGATGGAGCTGGCGGTGAACAGGCTGAACGAATCCGGGTTGGAGGTCACATCCGCTTGGCCAGCCACGCGGGACGCCGTGCGGACGCCTTCGATGGACTGTTGATAGATGTTGAGCGCGACGGTGTTGCCGAAGGCGGCATCGATTTCGCTACCGCTGTTGGCGGTATCGGGGTCGAGGCCGAGGTTGGCGACTTCGAAGCCGTTGGTGAAGCCGTCGCCATCGCTGTCGAACAAGCCCTGGATGATGCGGCGGTCGAGATCGACCGTCGAATCCGCCTTGGCGAACGGGCTGATGCCATGGAAGGCGAGCATGTATTCGGCGAAGGCGTCCTGTTCGCTGCCGGCGGCGGCGAAGGTGGCCTGGTCGGCGGTGGCATCCACGCTGAGGTCAACGCGGTTGGCAGATGGATTGGTGCGCACCACCCATGGCAGCGGGTAGCTGTCACCGCCGAAGTCCGAACCGACGGCACCTGGGTTGGCGAGGAAGTTCAACGTTACCAAGCGGACTTGGCGACCGGGGTTGAGGATCTGGCCGTTGGCGATGAGCACCTCAGTGACGGCGCCCGCTTCGTTGAGCAGGGCGGCGTAGCGGATACGTTCGCCACCGTTGATCGACGTGATGACGTTGGCAGTGCTGGTGTAGCTGATCGCGGTGCGGGCGAGGTCGGCCACCACGCGCAGACCGCCGAGCTGGGCGAACTGGCCGGGCGTGCTTTTTTCGAAGCCGGTTCCGTTGCTGCCTTGGACACCGTGTTCCAGCAGCACCTTGAGCTGCTCGACGGTGGCGCTCAGGGCAGTGAGGCTGTTGTTGAACTTGAGCGAGTCCTCGACATCAAGCTGCGAGATATCACCCGAGAGCTTGTTGGCGGAGGGATTCGCGGCGGTGGGAAGCAGGTTCCCGTTGGCATCGATCGCGCCGATTTTGTTGCGGATGCCGCCGCCGTTTTTGAGGGCGACTTCGACCGTAGAGTCGAATTGCTTGGCATACCACAGGTTGGCATCGGCGGACAAGTTGCCGAAATTGGTTTCCTGCTGGCGGACGCTGGTGCGGCGGCCTTCCAGGAAGACGGAGGACTTGCCGAGGATGAGGCCATCCTTGGCACTGATCACGGTGTTGATCACATCGGTCATGGCTTTCACCGCACCGCCGCGTGTGCCGGCGGCATAGGGATCCTGTGCACCCCATTCGGCTGTGACTGCGGCCCCGTTCACGGTAATGCTGTTGCTGTCGGCGCCGATGCCTGTGATGTGGCCGGCGGCGTTGAAGTCCACAACGAGGCGGCCGAGGTATTCATACTCACCCTCGCCGCTGACGACGGCGACGGTGCGGCCGTCGAGGTCGGTGGTGGTGAAGGGGTAGTCTTCGGCGATGGTGTCGCCTGGCTGCAGAACGGTGCCGGGCTTGGCCATGAAGACGCCGGAACCGCCGGCGATGATGATGTCCACGTGGCGCAGCTTGGTGGCGAGCTGTTTTTCGTTGTCGAGCTGCTGGAGGTGGGCGGCCATGATGATCTTGTTGCAACCTGCGGCGACCAGCGCGTCGATGTCGGGCTGGATATGGGCGGCAAGTGCGTCGAGGTCATAGGTGCGCGGGGACACGCTGACGGCTCCTTGCGGGCCGGTGACGGTAACAAGTCCCGGCGAAGAAATGCTCGCGAGGTCAGGCGGGGTGACGCCGATCACGCCGATTTTCTCGCCGCCGCGCTCGATGATGGCGGACTTGGCGAGTTTGGCGTTGGTCGGCGAGGCGTTGAGGCCCGGGTAGTTCGCCGATGGGTGTGGGGCGAAGGCACCGATGTTGCGGATCTGCGAAGTGAAGCGGGCGTTCAACGCGGAGTCGCCGCTGAAGTTGAGGTTCGCGCTGAGGAATGGGAAGGCGGCCCCGTAGTGGCGCATGGTCGTGCTGCTGGTCTGCGGCAGCGGCAGGACGATGTTGGCGAACTCGGTGGCTCCGAGGTCGAACTCGTGGTTGCCGATGCAGGTCGCATCGAAGCCGATGGAGTTCATGATCGCGATGTTCGGGCGGCCGGGGTTTTCGCGCAGGTCCACACCGCTGGCATTGTAGCCGAAGGCGAAACCGAGCGAGCTTTTGAGCGAGGCGCGGGTGGAGAAGTCGTTGCCGGCGGAAAGGAAGGCACCGGGAATGAAGCAGTCGCCCGCGCCGATGGTGACCGAGGCGTCCATCTCGGAATCCTCTTCGAGCGCATCCACAAGCGCGGCGAATTGTGGCGCGGTGGTGATGGAGGAAATGCTTCCTTCCATGTCCGACGCGTGCAGGACCTGAAGGCGGAAGGCAGGCGCATTGATTTCATAAACGCCCACGCCGCCGACGATGCCGTCGCCGATGACTCCCTCATAACCGACGATGGCGAGTGTCTGGCCAGTGGGGCTATCCACGGCGTCCACGATGGTCACGGTCTCGGGACCCACCATGCCGACGTCGCTGTCGTTGATGTAACGGACGACCTGCGGGGCGGCAGGGTTGGTGATGTCCACGACAATCACGCCGTTCTGACGCTCCATGGCAGCGACTGCGATGACGGTACCGTTTGGCAGTGTGGTCACGGCCACGCCTTCGGGCTCGGGGCCCTTGTCGTCTGAGCGGGTGTCATAGGTCCCCTTGGTGCCGCCTCGATTGGAGTTGTGGCGCTGCGGGTCGCGGTTGAAGAGTTCGATTTCAAGCGGGAGGTGGGATACGAAGCTCATCGAGTTGTTAGCTTCCTTTTTCCAGAGCGAGAGGCCGCGAGTGCCGAGGGAGACGATCTTGTCAATGCGCGAGGCAGAATTGCTGACCGGCCCATTGAGGATCTGGTCCTTGAGCACATTCAGGCGGCCGTAGTCGTTGTTGTTGGTGGACGGCGCGAAGCCGGTGGCGAGGCCGAAGGTGGTCACTGCGGAAGCGAAACGCTGGATATCGCCGTCATCGACCCGGGCATCGCCCTCGTCGGCGGTGATCACATAAGTGCTGCCGTCCTTTTCCCAAGTGGCGATGCCGTCTGGCATTGGCAGGCCGAACGCGGGATTGGTCACGTCGAAGACAGCGTCCCGGTCTGAAGCGTCAATGGTGATCGGAATCTGTCCGAGGCCGGTGATATTTTCCCATGCAAGCGTGGTCAGGTTGAGCACTGCAAGGGCGTTGTTTTCCTGCAGGCTGACGATCAGTTTGGAGTTGTCGGGGCTGAAGACGACATATTCCGGCTCAATGTGGAAATACTTCGGCTTAGTGTTAGCTGGATCGAATGAGGTGTGGTCGCGAAGTCCGGCGATAAGCCCAGGGACGCCGCTGAAGTCGATGGTATCGACATCCAGTGTGGCGAGGGCCGCGCCGAGGGTGGCGGCGGTGAGTCCGCTTATGTCGATGACAGAGACGGAGCCGGGCTACTGGAATGCATCGAAATCGGCGACTGTGGTGGGGATGTTTTCGTTACCGGTCCAAGCGTGCTGGCCTTCGTTGGCGATGGCGACGGTGCCGTTCTTGATGGCCACGGCGTCCGGATGGTAGCCGACGGGTACCGAGCCTATCACGGCTCCGGTTTCCATATTGAAAAACACCGCACGACCAATCTGCGGGACGGAGGCGGTCAGATTCATGGGCGTGCCGTTCACCGACACGGAAACGGTGGAACCATTCAGGATATTAGCAACACCAATGCCGGAGTTGCCGGCATCAATGGCCACCCCGGTAATCTCGGAGTAAACGAAACCGGCGACCGGGTTGGCGGCAAACCATGCAGCGATGTTGACTTCGGCGTGGTGCAGGAATGCGGTACCGTTGTGGCGGAGGAGGCGGACGCCGCCGATGGAGTCGTCCGTCACGGCGAGCGTGTCTTGGTTGGGCGAGAAGCCGACGACCTCCCCGGAGCCGATCCCGAGCGGGATCACCTGATGCTGACGCAAGCCGGTGACTTGGGCGGAGAGGGGGGCTTGAATAGCACTGATGAGTGCTATCACTAACAGTTGGTTGCTGAATTTTGGTTTCATGATGTCGAAGTATTAGGACCGAGCCTCGGCAAGTTATGGATTCAAGGGGCGACCCAAATGAATTTCAGGTGACAAAAAAATCACCCGCGTGACGGAAAAGTCACCCGAGTAATTGGCACGTAGAAACCAAGCGAATCGTTTCATTTTAGAGCATATACTTGGAAGCCTGCTACACCTTCTTGGGGCTGATTCCTGATAGATTTTCGATGAGTATGCAGTCCTTTGGCAGACTGCTGGTAACTAACTTCAACCAGTCCCCGCAGTTGCCCGGAAAATGGGGTCAGGGCGGAATGGCGCTAACTTAACGGGCCTTTGGAATTCATAAATTCAGGCTTTCTGACAATTGCTTCCAGGATGTTTACAACGGCCAAAGCGTCGCGCCGACCGGCTCCGGCTCCTTCGCCATGAGCGGCAACTCGCTGACTTGGTCGGCCGTGCCGGAAGCGAGCAACCTGCTCGCCGGTCTGCCCGCCAAGACCGCCCTGCTGCGCGGCCGCCGGCATCGGTGAGCGCTGTCGTTGGAGCTCACCCGTCCGAAGTTGGTTTGGTGAGTCCTGAGAATGCGGACTCATCAGCCAGCAGGGTAATTTCGGGGTAATGCGGGCTTTGGCGCGGTTTTCGATTGTGTGGATTTTTCAGCTGGCCATAAGACGAGCGTGTTTCACGTTCCCACACTGATTTTCGTGGTCGGCTTGATCAATCTGCTGCAAGTGTTCGCGTTCTGCATCGTGGGCTTTTATAACCGTCAGTTGCCGGGCCTTCGCTATTGGGTAGCAGCAGCCTTGCTCAATGGACTTGCCATGCCGCTGATCGTTTTGCGCGAACACTTGGATTCGATTTTTCTAACAAAGCTGCTGCCAACCAGCATGAACTTTGCCTCAGCCTATTTGTTTTATGTCGGCGCGACGCATTTTCAAAAGCGTGGGGCGGCGCGGATCTGGCCGCTGGTGGCGGTGCTGCCGCTCTATATCGCCTATGCTTGGCTGATCGTGCACGATGAGGGGCTGCGGTATCGGCCGATGCTGACCTCGCCGATATTCATCTTGTTTCTAGCGCTGGGCGCGCGCGTGTTGCTGACGGAAAAGCGGCCGGCCCTGCAGTTTGGGGCACGCTTTACGGCATATGCCGCGCTTTTTATCTGTGCGATCTTCGCCTACCGGGCGGTCGATTTGTATTTCCTCGCCACTCCAGTGCAGCTGCTAGATCCGGTGCGGCCCCAGGTGGTGAGCTTCACGGGTGGCATCTTATGGGCGCTGCTGTGGACTTTCGGCACCTTGATTTTGATCAACCAGCGGCAGACTTTGGAAAATGAGCAATTGCATGCGGAGAAGCTGGAAACCGTGGAAAAGCTTGCGCTCGCCGAGACTGAGCTGGTGAAAATGCACACTCAGAAACACCGCCAACAACTGGCCAGTGATCTACACGACGGCATGGGCGGAATCACCGCAAATTTAGCCATGCTGGCATTCCAAGGCAGCATCGCAGAGCAGCCACAACAGCAGAAGGAGATTTTCCAAAATATCGAGTTCCTCGCCACCGAGTGGAACCGCGAGTTGCGGCTATGGATGAATGGACTCGAACGCGGCAGCCTGCTGTGGGCCGACGCGCTGGTGGAGTCCCATACCTACGCCCAGCGCCTGACGACCGCCCACGGCATCGAGCTGGACTGGCGCCTGCGCGGCCTGGTGCCGAGCGAGCCGGATCACCGCGTGCAGGAAATGATCTCGCTGATGCGAGTTCTAAAGGAGGCGATCAACAATCTGGCGCGCCACTCGGACGCCCGCACCGCAAGGATCCATGTCAGCTTCAGCCCGCATTTGCTGCGCGTCGTGATCAAGGACGATGGAAGTGGCATCAATCCGGCACTTTCCCGCCCAGGTGGCCGCGGCCTGCGCAACATGCAGCAGCGCGTCGAGGAACTTGGTGGCATCTTGAAACGCGGCGACGTGAATGGCACCACCTATTGCCTGCGCATTCCCTTGCCCTTGCAACGCCGCACCCATCTTTAAAACTCCGATGACACCTAAACCCGCCTCCATCCGTCTGGTCATCGTCGAGGATGACATGCACCTGCTCTCCTCGCTCTCCCAGATCATGGATTCCAGACCGGATATTCGCGTCGTCGGTGCCTACGCCAGCGCCGAGGAGGCGATGGAACAAAGCGACTGGAATGCGGTGGATGTGCTGCTGGCGGACATCGGCCTGCCGGGGATTTCTGGGGTCGAGCTGATCGCCGCAGCGACCTTTCAAAACCCGCAACTCCACGCGCTGGTCCACACCATTCACGACGACCGGGAATCCCTGTTTGCTGCGCTGCGGGCGGGTGCCATCGGCTACGTGATCAAGGGCTTGCCCGCGCTGGAGACGATCGATGCCGTGCGCGCGGTCTCGCAGGGAGCCTCCTCGTTGAGCCCAAGCATCGCCCATTTCCTGATCCAGGAATTCCGCAACAATCACGCCATAAGTGCGGAAAATGCACTGACGCCCCGCGAAGTCGAGCTGCTCACCCTCAGCGCTCAAGGCCTGAGTTACAAACAAATCGGCGAAAGGCTCTCGATCAGCGGTGGCACCGTGCACAGCCACATCAAGCGGATTTACCGCAAGCTCCAGGTCAGCAGCCGCGAGCAAGCGCTGCGCCGCGCCGAGGGGCTTGGCTATCTGAAATCAAGAAATGCGGCGGAGTAGTTTCCTCCCTGAAAGTGACCTCTCAGCCCGCCTCAGCTGCGCTTGGCAGGCGCACGCATGCGACTCATTCGTCCACCGGAGCGGCTCTCTTTTACGATGCCAGCACCGGAAAACTGCGGGTGGGCTAGCCGTTGGCCAGGCAGGTGAGTGTCTTTGGCGGGTGGCGTTCGGGAAGATGCTGGAGCGGTGATGGAGGGCTACTTGAGAAGAAGCCTGAGCCTTTCGGTGGTTTCTTCCCGGCCAATTTTTCCGGCTGCAACATCGAGGGTTAGATTCTCCCACTCCATTCCATCCGCTGCTGTCGTGAATCCATTCAAGCGGAGATGTCGCGTCGATGCTCCAGACGCACGACGAGCACCACGAGTTTCTCGTCCTCAATCCGGCACAGGAGGCGATTGTCCCCAACCCGATAGCGCCTGGGTCGCCGTGATCTGGGTGGCGACGCTTGCGTAGTGGGAGAAGAGTTTAACCACAGATTTCAGGCATGTAGTCATTCAAGTCTTTTGTGGGGAAATCTTGTTTTTTGGTTGGGGT
>JBBECN010000020.1:0-8021 GCA_040881795.1 Akkermansiaceae bacterium | reverse complement strand
GGATTCCCGTTTACATGCACAACGTCGCGGATGAGCGGGTTTTCCGCCCGAGCGCTTGGACGGCATTTGGCACGGCCGATCGGGAAGGCGCGGATTTCCGGGCGTGTGCGAATTACGGCCCGCTTTACGGCAAGGCCTGAACCTATTGGGTTGATGTCGGCCGTCCGCTTGAGCTTCAGCTCGACGGTTTCCTCGCAGTTGCAGCGCGGTGCGACGGAAATGGGGCTGTAATTGTGGATGCGCAGGCGGCCGGTGATGCGTAGGGATTCGTCATCGCACTGCCGGGTCTCTGGGTGATTTCCACCACGCTGGAATCCGAATTATTGATTGCTTTGGAGCATTGGAATGAGAGGGCAGTGACGTTGATTTCCTTAGCGCCGGAATGCGCGCTCAGCGGAGGATCCGGCTCCAAAAATATCCACAAGTGGCGCGGAAACATAGACCTTGGGATCAGCGGCTCCATTTCCGGCAGCCTTCCTGCCTACGAGAATCGCAGTCATTTTGACATCACTCAGCTGACCGGCAGGGAATTGAGCATGGTTCCAAGCATGCTAAAAGGAGGCGGTGGCGGCTGGCGTGCGGAAGGAGATCGAGGATGTGCGGAAGGCGGGAACTCATGCCGCCTCAACTATCGAATGCACGGTTTGAGCAAATTCATGAAGAATTTGCGGAGGAGAGATGCAGACACTTTGGCGCGGCCCCTATTTTTTGAGGGTTTGGGAAAATTGATCTTTCTCCGTGAGGGACAGGACGAAAGCGGTTAGGAGGTCGATGGTGTGGGCGATGTCATCGAGGTGCGCGGTTTCCACCACGGAGTGCATGCAGCGGAGTGGCAGCGAGACCAGCGCGCTTGGCACACCCTCGCGGGAGTGGAAAATCTTGTCGGTATCGGTGCCGGTGAAACGGCTGCTGGCTTCGTGCTGGATCGGGATCTTGGCTTTTGCCGCCACCTCGATGAGCCGCTCGACGACGTGCGGGTGATTCGCAGTGCCATGGGAAATGGTCGGGCCACCGCCGAGCTTGACGCAGCCGAATTTGTTAGCGTCGATGCCGGGGGTGTCGGTGGCGTGGGTGACATCGAGGCAGACGCAGAGGTCCGGTTTGAGTCGGTAGGTGGCCATCATCGCGCCGTTGCCACCGATTTCCTCCTGCACGGCGTTGAGGCAAAGCAGGGTGAAAGCGTGTTTTTTCTTGTCGCTTGAGATGTGTTTCATCACTTGGGCGATGATGTAGCCGCCGATGCGGTTGTCGATGGCGCGGCCGATGAGACGCTTGTGGGCGAGTTCCAAAGGCCCGTCCTGATAGACGGCGGGGTGACCCACCCGAAGTCCGAGTGCGGCGACTTGGGCGGCGCTCGATGCGCCGACATCGACCCAGAGATCATGGACGGCGGGGGCTTTTTCATGGCCGGCCTCATCGCGGCGGAGATGGATGGCGGTGTTGCCGATGATGCCGGAGACGGGACCTTTGTCGCCAAGGATGGTGAGGCGGCGGCCACGCGCGGTAGCTGCATCCGAACCTCCGACTCGGTCAATGCGGAGGAAGCCCTTATCGTCGATGTGCTTGATCATGTAGCCGATCTCATCGGCATGGGATTCCAGCATGACAATGCGCTTGGCCTTGCCGGGGAGGGTGGCCCAGGTGGAGCCGTAGGCGTCGCAGGCGACATCCGGAGCATACGCTTTGATCCAGTCCGCCCATACCTGCTGGCCGCGCATTTCGAAGCCGGTGGGGCTGGGGGTTTCGAGCAGCTTGAAGAGGAATTCGCGATCTTGGTGGTTCATGCGGATGGGAAAAATTGATAGATTCAGTTAGAAAGCGCCATTGAGTTTGCGGCCGAGCCAAAAAATTCCTAACAGGGTCACGAGCGCGGCGACGGTGCCCCAGTGGGACCATAGTGGAATCCGGTTTTCCAGCGGGCGGGGTTCGGGCAGCGCGGTGATTTCCCGGATGAGATCTGCAAGTTGGGCGGGCTGGATCACACGGCCGCGGGAGACCTTGGCCATTTCCTCCAACACTTCCGGGCGGGCGGGTTGGCCGATTTTTTCGATTTCCACTCCTTGGGCGAGGATGGTGGTTTCTACGGGTTTGTCTTCGGCACCGGTGGCGGCGGCGCGGAGTTTCCAAGCCCCGGGAAGGTCCACCTTGAAGCGGCCGTTGAAGGAACCCCAGGCGGTTTCGTTTTTTTGGAGCTCGATGCGTTGCGTGCGGCCATCGGGGGCGGTGAGGTCCACGGCGACGGTGCCTTCTTTGAGTGGAGCGCCGTTCGGATCAAAGGCATTCGCATTGAGGGTGACGGTGGCACCAGGTTCGGGGCGCTCAGGGGTGAAATAGAGTCGGACGCGTTGGCCGGCGGCCATGTTCCGCTGATAAGACATCCAGCGGGCGACCTGGCCCCAGAAGCGGTAGTGATAGAGATCCTCGACGCCGCGCCGCCAGCGCCAGGCGGAGTCGATGCCCATGAAGAGAACTTTGCCGCTGCCGGCGGCCTTGGTGACGAGCAGCGGGATGGGGCCGAATTTTCCACGGCGGTTGCCATGGACGGCGAGCACTTCGCTGCCACCCTTGGCCTTGATGACTGGGGCGTGCCAGAAGAAGCCGGGCAGGCGCCGCCAAATTTCCGGGTTTTCCTCCTCGTTGTTGCCGAGCATGGTGAGCAATGAGGCGCGGCCTTCGGTGGTGAGGTTGAGCGGGGAGGCGATGGATTCCCCGATTCCGGCTTTTTGCGTCTCATCGAGGATGACGGGGACGAGGTCGGACAAATCGGTGTCTAACAAGGTGAACTGGTTGCCCTGCGAGCCGGGCATGAAAACGACGCCGGACGCTTGGTTTTCCACAAGTCCCCGGATGAGGGTGCATTGTTCCTGGGTGAGTTGGCCGGGGACCACGCCGACATCGCCGAGGAAGATGACGTCGTATTTGGCGAGATCCTCGATTTTTGCGGGGAATTCTTGGATGTAGTCCTTGCCGTCGCCGGGCCCGAGTGCGGGGTGGAACAACAGGCAGGAGAGCTCCACGCCGGGATCGCGCGAGAGTGCGTTGCGCAGGAAGCGGTATTCCCAGCGGGGAAGTGACTCGATGACGAGGACACGGATTTTTTCCGGCCGTCCGGCGATGTTGAATTTGCGGGAATTGTTCGTCGCCACGAGTTCGCCGTCGGCGACGGGGATGGAGAGTTCGAGGGTGGAGGACCCTTCTTTTTCGAGCCGCCAGAGGATGGAATCGTAGGTTTCGGCGTTGGGTGGGATGACAATGTCCTTGGTGCGCTCGCGGCCGGAGTCGTCGCGCAGACGGACGATGGTGCGGACTTGGCGATCGAGTGAGGAGCGAATGGTGAAGGGGATTTGGACATTTTCACCGACAATGCCGTAGGTGGGCGCTGACACGGAAAGTACGTCGAGATCCGGCAGGCGAACATTGCTGCCGGTGGGAATGGGGAAAAGCGGGACGCCGCGGATTCGCATTTTCTGAGCGGCCGCGACCGGGGGCTGTCCCAAGTTGTAATCGCCATCGCTGAGCAGGACGACGGCGCGGAGGTTGGTTTCATTTTCCAACAAATCGACGAGGGGGGCTTCGAGGTTAGTGCCGGACAGCGCGCCCTCTTCGGCGGATGGTGCGCCAAATGGGATGGCGGTCACTTCATTGTCACCATCGGCTTCGAGTGGCTTCCAGAGATCCGAGGCGAGCGCTTTTTTCACCCAGTCGGCGCGGGAGACAATCTCGGAACGATCGGATAGAACGGGTGGGAGAGTGGCATCGATGGTGGTCATCGATTTTGAGTCGTCCCAGAGGATGGCGATTTTGGGATTGGTGTTTGGGTGGACGATGGTTTTCCACTCGGGTTGCCAAAGGAGCAGAACGACAACCCCTGATGCAATGAAACGCAGGGATTCCAGCAAAGCCGTGCGGCGGGGATGTGGGCTGCGTTTCCACGAGACGACCGCCAAAGCGGCAACGAGGAGCAAGGCAATAATGCCGATCCAGAGCGTGAGAGGGGTGGGTGAAAGATGGAGCAAAAGTCTGGGAGAGCGTTAAATCGGAAATGCGTAAAATTCAAGTGAAGGCTGATCTTTTTCTGCGAGGTGAAGCGTTCACCAGAGCCTCGAGTTCAGGGGATTTGGGACCATAGGGCAACTTGGATTTATCACACGCCGCGCTTGTCGCCCCAAAGCCGGATGTGGAGGCGGTCGGAGAAGCGGAAGCCGAGGTCCCGGCAAGTTTCGGCGAGCCAAGGCGCATTGCGGTCCAGTTCCTCGCAGGTTCGGCCTTCCGGCATCAAGATGACCTGTTGCCGTTGGATTTGGTGGGTGGAGCATAGCACTTGGATTTCCGCGAGGTCCGCCGGTTCAGCGACGACGAATTTGAACCATGCCTTCGGAGAGTTGGCGAAAAACGCAAGGACTTGGGGCTGGAGGCGCAGTGATTCCGGCATGCCGGCGTTGGCGAGCTTTGGGGAAACGTTGAATTGGTTCACTGCCTCATAAAATGTGGGCGAGGGGATGCGGGTGGCGTTGGTTTCCACTTCGAACTGGTGGTCGGGTTGTCTTGCTCGGATTTTTCCGATGAGTTTCAGGAAATCCTCTTGTTGGAGCAAGGGCTCGCCACCGGTGATCACGGTGCGCTGGCAATGATAGCTGAGGATTCGCTCCGCCGCGTCTTCCGCGGTGATCTCAAAAGTGACTTCAGCCTTCCGGTGCTTTGCATACCCGGGGACGGCGTCCTTCTCGTGGGGCCAGGGTGTTCCCTCGAAATTCCATGTGTGATCGGTATCGCACCAGAGGCAGTGGAGATTGCAGCGGGAGGACCGGATGAAGACAGCAGGCGCCCCCACCGAGATGCCCTCGCCTTGGATCGTGTGGAAAATTTCCGGGCCGTCGCCGAGTTTTGCGAGTTTCATGGTCGGCCAAGTGAAATCATGGATGAACGCGAATGGACATGAATATTTCCGCTGCTAATGTCCGCGCATGAGCATCATTACAGGCCGCGGTGATTTGGGGGAAACGGATTTGATGTTTTCCAAACGCATCGCCAAAACCTCCCTGCGGGTCGATGCGCTGGGATCCGTGGACGAACTCAATGCCGCGCTTGGCCTCGCCCGCGCCGTGGAGGGCAATCCGGATATGGTTGCTATCATTGATGGCATTCAGGCGCGGCTGGTCGGGCTGATGGGCCAACTCGCCACTTTACCTGAGGATGAAACGCGCTATTTGGAGAAGAAGTATGCGTATCTCAGTGCTGGAGACCTCGAATGGGTGGTGGCCACCGCTCACGAATACGAGAAACGCGGGGTTAAATTCACCAGTTGGGCCCGTCCCGGCGCGGAAGGTTCGCTGGCTCGCGCGGGACTGGATTATTCCCGCTCGGTCACTCGCCGTGCCGAGCGCTGTGTCCTTGCCCTGCACGAGTCCGGCGAGATGGTGCCCGAGGTGGTCCGCCTGTTTTTCAACCGTCTCTCCGATCTGCTTTGGATTCTCGCCCGAGTGGAGAACCCCTGACGCGGGGAATCACCTCGCACCCGCACGGTGGGTTTTGAAAATCGCGAGCGTCCGCTCCCTCTCGGTTTTATGATCGACGCAGGGCAGGGGGTAGCCTTTGGCGAGTGGCAGACCCGCTTTGGGCGGCTCTAAGAACTGGGAGGGGTGGACGTTAGCGAGCTCCGGGATCCACCGTTTGATATAGATTCCGGCGGCATCGTAACGTGCCGTTTGTGACCAGGGATTTTGAATCCGGAAATAGGGCGCAGCGTCTGCTCCCGTGCCAGCAGACCATTGCCAACCGCCGTTGTTTGAGGCGATTTCCCCGTCCAACAAGTTTTGCATGAACCAAGATTCGCCCTGTTTCCAGTCGATGTGCAGGTCCTTCGTAAGGAACATGGCGGTGATCATCCGCACTCGGTTGTGCATGAATCCGGTCGCTTTTAGTTCCCGCATTCCGGCATCGACGATCGGGAATCCGGTGCGTCCGCATTTCCACGCTTCGAACCGCTCACCGGGTTCGTCCCACGGCAGTCCGCGCCAATCGGCGTTGAATTCCTCATTCAGCACATTCGGAAAATGGTGGAGGATGGCGAAATAGAACTCTCGCCACGCCAGTTCCTTGATGAAGACATCGATTCCCGCCCGTCCGGCCAAGTCTGCAGCCGCACGAGCCTTGATCGCCTCCGCGTAAACCGTGCGGATCGAAAGCAGCCCGAATCGCAAATCCTGGGAGATTCGTGATGTCCCGCTTAGAGCCGGGAAATCCCGGCTGGCTGAGTAGTTCTGGATTTTTCCAGCGATGGCCGCTTGCAACCGCTCGCGCGCCGCTTTTTCTCCGGGTGCCACCATTTCAGACTGAGGCACATCCAAACTCCAAACTGCGACGGTCGGTAATGGCAGCGATTTCAGTTCTGGCGGCGTGCGCAGGGTTTTCGGTTTGGCCACCGGGGAGGCCTTCGGCAGCGCCAGCCAGTTTTTGCTATATGGTGTGTAAACCCGGTAGGGTAGAGCGCTTTGAGTCAAAACCTCGTGCGGTTGGTGCAAAGCGACGTCGGCATGGACATGGCACTCCACGCCGAGTTCGACACAAAGCCGACGGACTGCGGATTCGACGGATTTGCCAAATGGATCCGGATCCGCATTGAAATGCAGCGCTACCGCACGGCTTTCCAGCATCAAGGCGCGGAGAACCTCAACCACCTTTCCCTGACGCACGATCAGGCGCCCTTCAAGTGTCTCCAAATTGCGCGCGAGCGAACGGAGGCTTTCACACAAAAAATGTTGCCGGTTTGCACCCGTCCACGCGTGTGACTTCCGCCACTCGCTCAGGATGTAAATCGGCACCACAGGCAGGCAGGGTTTCGCCGCGTGACTTAAAGCCAGATTATCTGCGATGCGCAGATCGCGGCGGAACCAATGGATCACTGAAGCTGTTTCATCCGGCATTTCGAAGTTTCGTAGGCTTGCACGAAAGTTGACGCAAGCCCCGAAAATCGCAGCCGGGGTGAATCAAGCTTCTGCGAGCATCTTCTCTGCCTTCTTGATGGTGGCTGGGCTCAACTTGCCCTCAACGCGCTTCGCACCTTCGATCAAGGCCTTAAGTTCGACGAGAACGGCTTCTGCTGCAGCGAGTGACTTCTTGCCACCGCCAAACTTCTTATCAGGGAAGTATTTGGTGAAGGTGGTTCCGGCACGACTGATGCATAAGCGCCATCCCTCGAAGGCGGCTGTTTCATAAGTGAAGCGTGTTAGATTTTTCTTGGATTTCATAGCTATTTTGTGGATTGCGGGGAACTGATGCACTAGAACTGATAGACATTCCAACTTTTTTTTCGCTATTTGTGGCGATTCAGTCACTTTTTTTCGGGTAGATCGGCAAAAAATGCTTTGCAATCCACCGCCGTCCGCATTTAGTCGCGCCTCCGCGGGCCTCTTCATCATCGCCGTCGGTCCTCTGCATCATCTTGTTATCAGGGTGAAACGCCCGCAAGAGGGTAACCCGGCAAACCAAAAATAACATGTCAGCAGTCAAATTAGCTCGCTTCGAGCTCCCTAATCGCCTCGTGCGCAACGAGGAAACCGCTACCGATACTTACGCCCAATTCAGCGCAGAGCCATTCGAGCGCGGCTACGGCCACACCATCGGCAACACCCTCCGCCGCGTCCTTCTCTCCTCTTTGGAAGGCGCATCCATCACTTCCGTCCGCATCGCCGGCGTGCAGCACGAATTCTCCAGCCTTCCCGGCGTGGTCGAAGATGTCACCGACATCGTGCTCAACCTCAAGAAGGTGAAGTTCAACCACAATGAAAAGGATCCTCGCATCCTCACCATCAAGTTGGAAAAAGAAGGCGTGGTCACTGCCGGTGATATCATTCCCGATCACATCTACGACGTGGTCAACAAGGACCAAATCATCTGCACCCTCGACAAGAAGGTCAAATTCGACTGCGAATTCGAAGTCCGCGTCGGCCGTGGTTTCTCCACCGGCGACGAAAACAAGCGCAAGGACCAACCGATCGGCGTCATCGCCATCGACTCGATCT
>JBBECN010000019.1:0-1389 GCA_040881795.1 Akkermansiaceae bacterium | reverse complement strand
TTTCCGCAGGCTCCAGACCGGCGGCTTCCTTGACGACCTTGAACTCGATCGGCAGCCCGTGGCAGTCCCAACCGGGCACAAACGGCGCGGCGAATCCGGCCATGGTCTTCGATTTCACGACCAGATCCTTGAGCAGCTTGTTGAGCGCGGTGCCCATGTGCACGTCGCCATTCGCGAACGGCGGGCCATCGTGGAGAATGAATTCCGGGGCGTTGTGCGCGCGGCGGCGGGCTAGGATTTTCTCGTAAAGCCCGTCGTTTTCCCACTTCGCGAGGCGGGCGGGTTCGTTCAGCACCAGATCCGCCCGCATCGGGAAAGTCGTTTGCGGAAGGGTCAGGGTGTCTTTGTAATTCGGGGCAGCGCTCATGACGGGGCGCGGACGCTAGCAATGGCACCCGGTGGGGTCAACCACTGGAAACGGCCTGTGGATTCGTAATTGTCCAATCACCCGATCTGCGACAGAAGGAATGGGTGAAATGCACCAGTTGCGGCGGAAAACTTGAGGGAACCATGACGTTCTGCCCCTTTTGCGGGGTCCGGCAGGATATCGATTTGAGACAAATCCATTTCCGTGACCTTGGCACGGACGAAGCGCTCGCCTGCCCTTCCTGCTCCACCGGCCTTTCCGTCATCGAGTTTGAAACCGATCCCACACTCCGCATCGAGCGCTGCAAAGCCTGTCATGGCATGTTCTTTAACCCCGGCGACTCTATCAAAGTTCAGATCCTCGAAACGGCGGACACGTCCCGGGCAGCATCGAATCCCCAGCCACGCCTGCGGAATGGACTTGGAATTCTGGGGGCGGCATCTTCGACACAGCCGACCTTCTTGCTGCAGCCGTGGAGATCGTCGTGTCCTGCGTCACGGATTGATGTGCGCCCTCTCCTGCTAGAGTGACGGGCCGTGTTTTACAGCAAGATCTAACATCTCCATATTATTGACTGTGGTAGCTTACTTGAAATTATTTTCATAAAATCAATTTATATAATTGACGGTTCCGCATTCATCACATACTTCTTCGCCACCTTCAACAAGTCATGCGCCCAACAATCCATACCAACCATCCTCAGCCGACCCAGTGGTCGCCGGGCATGTCCGTATGCATGTGTGGCATTGAGGCAATCCAGCACAGTCTCGATTGCGGGACCGGATCCCCCAAGTTGGGTTTTGAGAAAAATTCCCTTACCCAGGAGGCAGGCAGTTAGTTCACGATCTGATTCAGATCATCGATTTTTTCGAGAACCCCGCCCGCTCCAGTAGCCGGCGGGTTTTTTGTTTTCCCGATTTTTCCCAATGATTTCAAGGCTTGCAGCGATGCAGCCGCCATTCAAACCAAACCATTCCATCCACATGATTTCCAAATAACCAAGCACCGGGCGTGAAAACCCC
>JBBECN010000018.1:0-8107 GCA_040881795.1 Akkermansiaceae bacterium | reverse complement strand
GCCCGAATAACATCGAGACGTCTTCGCCGTTTTCCGTCTTGTTGCGAATCTACGTCCCCAAGTCAAAGGACGCGGCAATCCAGTATATGCAGAAAGCAAGCAAAGACCTGATCATTAAATAGTAAACAAAGTCCGGCGGATCAAAAAACCTACCAGGCAATCGGACGACATCATTTCCCGCCTCACTCATTTCCGTCCGAAAAACACGTCTTTTATCCATCCATGAAACACACACTCATCGCTTTCGCCCTGCTGGCGGCAAATGCCCTCGCCGCCGATCCATTGCCCTCGTGGAACGACACCACACCGAAGAAGGGCATCACCGCCTTCGTCGAAAAGGTCACCAAGGAAGGCTCCGCAGACTTTGTTCCCATCCCTGAGCGCATCGCCGTCTTCGACAACGACGGCACGCTCTGGGCCGAGCAGCCGATGTATTTCCAAGCCTTCTTCATCTTCGACCGCATCAAGACGCTCGCCCCCCAACATCCCGAGTGGGCGGAAAAGGAACCCTTCGCTTCCGTGCTCAAGGGCGATGTGGAATCCGCGCTCGCCGGCGGTGAGAAAGCACTCATCGAAATGGCGATGGCCACCCATGCGGGCATGACCAGCGATGAGTTTGAAAAAATCGTCAGCGACTGGATCACCACTGCCAAGCATCCGAAAACCGGCAAGTTGTTCACCGAGATGGTCTATCAGCCTATGCTTGAGGTCCTGAGCTACCTCCGCGCTAACGGCTTCAAGACCTTCATCGTCTCCGGCGGCGGCATCGAGTTCATGCGGCCGTGGGCGGAGCGCGTCTATGACGTTCCACCCGAGCAGGTCGTCGGCAGCAGCATCAAGACGAAATACGAAGTCCGCGATGGCAAGCCCGTCATCGTCCGGCTCCCCGAACTGAACTTCATCGACGACAAGGACGGCAAGCCCATCGGCATCCATCAGCACATCGGCCGCCGCCCGCTGATGGCCTTCGGCAATTCCGACGGCGATTTCCAAATGCTCGAATGGACCACTTCCGGGAAAGGCCCGCGCTTCGGCATGATCATCCATCACACCGATGCCGAGCGGGAATTCGCCTACGACCGCGAATCCCACATCGGCAAACTCGCCAACGGCCTCGACGAAGGCCCCAAACTTGGCTGGAGCATCGTCAGCATGAAGGATGATTGGAAAAATATTTTTCCAGCAGAAAAGTAATTCCTATCCAGCTCCTTTGATAGAATCTCACAGATAGTTCCAACCAAGCAAATACCATGAGCTTACTCGACACACTTCTCTCCGCGCTCACCGGCAAGTCAGGCGCGGCAGACGCCTCTACCAATCCACTCGGTCTTGCTCTCAATTCCCTGCTCGAACAAAACGGCGGAATCTCGGGCTTGATGAGCAAATTTTCCCAAGGCGGCCTTGGTGAGGTTTTTTCCTCATGGATCGGCATGGGTGAAAACAAATCCATTTCAGCGGATCAGATCAGCAGCCTCCTTGGCTCACAACAGATGCAATCCATCGCCTCCAGCCTTGGGATCGATCCCGCGCAGGCCTCGGGCTTTCTCGCCGATTATCTCCCCAAGATTGTCGATAAGCTCACGCCAAGCGGCGCAGTGGATCCTGATGCGGATGGCGCCAGCGGACTTGCAGCCCTCCTGCCCTCGCTTCTCTCCAGTTTCAGCGGGGACAAATCCGCGCAAGCCTGAAAATTCAACAATGATTCATCTTGGTGGATTCATTCCCCCAAGCTCCCGTTCTGCTCGATCGTACCAATCCCAGCTTCCCTAACCAATCCAACGCAACCAAAAATGAAAAAACCAACACTCCTCGCCCTTCCTCTCATCGCCCTCGCCTTCGTATCCTGCCATACAGCGGAAACCGCAGCCACAGGCACCGCCAACACCGTCGGACACGCCGCACAAGGAGTCGGCCGAACAGTCGCGACCGCCGGCAGTGGTGTCGGAAATACGGTAGGCAATACCGTGAAAACCGCCGGCTCCGGCATCGCTGAGCGCGATCTGAAGAAGGCTACCGTCGGCACCGCCGCCACCGCCGGTAAAGGAACCGTCAATACCGCCGTGAAGACCGGAAGCAGCCACATGAAAACCACCGGCGGAGTCCTCAAAGACACCGGTAAAACCATCGGCGACACCACCAACGCCGCCAACGGAGAATAATCCTCTTTATCATGCCAAGCGCGCGGGTTCATCCCATCGATGTCCCGGTGACCACGATGATGAAATGTATTTCCAAATGGGGAGCCGGTTCCAGCGAGCTGCTGGCCGGGCTTCCCGCAAATGCGAGACGCCCCACTTCGCAATCCTGAAAACCAGATCACCAACAAATCCAATCTGTATGAAAATGAAATCGACCATCCTTCTCATCACCCTGTCCGTGCCCGTCTTCGCCGACGACACAGACCTCGCCAAAAAACTCGCCAATCCGGTCGCCGATCTGATCAGCGTGCCCATCCAGAGCAACTACGACTTCGGCATTGGCCCCGGTGATGGCACAAAATGGACGACCAACATCCAGCCTGTCATTCCCTTTGGCATCAACGACGATTGGAATCTCATCTCCCGCACCATCCTGCCGGTCATCGACCAGCAAGGCATCACTCCCGGCGGCACCACCGATGAATTCGGCCTCGGCGACACCGTGCAAAGTTTTTTCTTCTCGCCGAAATCCAGCGATCCGATCTGGGGCCTCGGACCGGCATTTCTAATCCCCACCGCCACCGATTCTCTGTTAGGTTCTGAAAAATGGGGTGTCGGGCCGACTGCCGTCGTGCTGAAACAAGACGGTCCATGGACTTACGGTGCCCTAGCCAACCATCTCTGGAGTTTTGCCGGTGACGATGGTCGCGAGGATGTGAACGCCACTTTTATCCAACCCTTCGTCTCCTACATCACCTCCAACAAAACCACATTCACACTCAACTCGGAAACCACTTATGATTGGTTGAACGAGCAATGGAACGTGCCGGTCAATTTCATCGTCAGCCAACTCCTGAAAATCGGCGACCAACCCGTGCAACTCTTCGCCGGTGCTCGCTACTACCCCGAAACTCCGGACAGCGGACCCGAGTGGGGACTGCGCTTCGGTATCACTTTCCTCTTTCCAAAAAGCTGATAAATGCAACCCCAAAAAAATCAACTCATCCAAGTTGTCTTTCCTTAACTACCAATCCCACCAGACATGAAAACCAAACTTGCAATCATCCTCGCTCTTTCTACATTATCATCCTTCGCGGGCACTTCAGTCAGCGATACCACTGCCATGCAAACTCCGGACCCATCATCCGATTGGTGGCTAACCATCGCTCCCTACGGTTGGGTCACCGCCACCGATGGCGACATGGGGGTGGCGGGCCGTTTCGCACCCGTGGACATCTCGATGAAAGACACTCTCGAAGATCTTGAGATTTCGTTCATGCTCGCTGTCGAGGGGGGCTTCGACCGCTGGGCCTTCGGCTTCGATGGTATCTACGGAGGATTTTCGTCCGGCGGCAACCTTCCGACGGGTGCCGCTCCCTACACGGATGCCACGGTGGATTTTGACCAGTTTTTCGCCCGCGTCCATGCGGGTTATCAGGTCATCAAGGACGACGATGCGACTCTCACGGCATTTGTCGGCGCACGTTACAGTTATCTATCCACGGAGATTGCTTTCAGCGGCGCGGGTCCCACGCTTTCTGTGGATGGCAGCAAATCATGGGTCGATCCCGTCGTCGGCGTGCATGGAGTTTGGGAAATCAACGACCGTTGGTTCCTCCACGGCGGCGGCGACATCGGCGGCTTCGGTGTGAGTTCGGATCTCATCTGGCAGGTCAATGCCGCCATGGGTTACCGTTTCACCGAGTCGGTCTCCGCCCTTGTCGGCTACCGTGGACTTGGCGTGGATTACACCGATGGCGGTTTCCTCGTCGATACCGTCGCCCATGGTCCAGTGATTGGGCTCTCGTTGGGGTTTTAGGGAAGGCCTTCTCGAAAGCATTGAACCGGAACATGCGCATTAGAACATTGCACCAAAGGGAGAAGAAGCCCGCACGATAGTCCAATAGCACCGAGCAACCCGCAGTTTCATTCTCGATCTCTCAATTCAGCATAATGTTCACCCAGTAGCGTCTGATAGATCAAACTGCGCCCTGCTTTCAGCCGCCTGAATTTTCTCCGATCCTTCAATTCCTGAACTCTTCCGAAGTCCATCACACCAATTCCCATCCAGCCCTGCTCAAATATGAAATCCCAACGAAGCATCCCCACCGCCTTGCTGCTGGGGCTGGCCATTCTGCCAGCTCTTCACGCCGAGGAAGAACCCAGTCCGGAAATCATCGGCCTCCAGAAGGCCGCTGCGGATTTTGTCATCGCCTATAACAGCAAGGATGCCGCCGCCATCGCCGCACTCTTCACCGAAAACGGTGAAATGACCGATACCACCGGGGCTGACATCACTTCTGGCCGCGCCGAAATCAAGGCACGTTACGATGAGTTGTTCGCCGGTGATGAGGCATCATCCGCTGCGATCGAAGTCGCGTCCGTGCGCCTCGTCACTCCCCATGTGGCGATTGAGGATGGCACCTTCCATGTTGACCCGCCCGGCGACGATGCACCCGTGCGATCCTTCACTTACACGGCGGTGTTGGTGAAAAACGACTCGGCCATCTGGCAGATCGCCAGCACTCGGGACCTTACGGAGGTGACATCCCCCGAAGCAGAGCTTTCGGATCTTGCCGATGATCTGAAGGGCGATTGGACCAGCCAAGAAGACGGAATGCGGATGGATTTTGCATTCGGCTGGGATGATACCGGGAAATTTCTCATCGGCGAAATGCTGAGCACTGCCGCCGATGCCCAGCCCCTCTCCACCAAAGTCCGAATCGGGTGGGACGGTGCCCGCAAAACCATCACATGGTGGACTTTCGACAGCGGTGGTGGCTCTGCAAAGGGCGATTGGACACCTGCCAAAGACGGCTGGCTGCTGCGCAATGAAGGCAGCAGTGCCGCAGGTGAGGCCACCAGTGCAAACGGCCACCTGATCGTCGAAAATAAGGACACCCTGATCTGGAAAGCCACGGACCGTCTGGTGGATGGCGAGAACCTTCCCGACAACGAAATACGCATCGTGCGCCAAGCCCCCGAACCCGCTGCTGAATAAATCCCAATTTCCTTGAATCCATGAAATCTATACCCACCTTAATTTGCCTGCTTCTCGGACTCGCAATGGTCGCTCCCGAGGCTGATGCCCGGGGTGAAAACAAACGCAGTGGTGCCAGCCGCTCCTCGGGTGCAAGCCGCAGCACCCCCAGCCGGAGCAGCAGCAGTTCCGCCAAACGCAGCCCCATGACGGGCTCGAAAGTCCAGCGCCCGGCAGCCAAACCTGCCAACCGCCCGGTCACGAAGCCCGCGTCCCAAGTGGCGAGACCTTCAGTGAAACCCGCCGCCCGCCCTGAAACGCGGCCCGCGCCAAGGCCGGAAACCAAGCCAGCCAACAGACCTTCATTCGAGCGTCCGACAACTCGTCCTGACAATAAACTCCCCGACAAGCGTCCCGGCACGGGTGGAGCGACTCGTCCTGACAACAAACTCCCCGACAAGCGCCCTGGCACGGGTGGAATGACCCGTCCTGACAACAAACTCCCCGACAAGCGCCCCGGCACGGGTGGAGCGACTCGTCCTGACAACAAACTCCCCAACAACCGCCCCGGCAACGGTGACCGTCCCAACATCAACCGCCCGGACAAAGACAAACGTCCGCAAACCCTGCCCGGCATGGTGACCTATCCGAATAAGCCGGGCAAGGATCGGCCGGATCGGAACAACAACTTCAACACCGGTGACCGGAACAACATCAAGATCGACAACAGCCGCAACCGCGGCGACGTGAATATCAAAAACGTCAACGTCAACCGCAGGAACACCAATCTCAACCGCCCGGACAACGTCATCGGCCGGAACAACCGCGATTGGGATAACAACAGGTGGGGCGGCAACCGCGGAGTCTGGGGGAATAACAACAATATCAACGTCAATATTGATAATAACTTCCGCCGCACCAACAACTTCTCCTACCGCCCGAACTACTGGGGCGCGAGTCCATGGTGGGGTGCGGGGAGTTGCCATAGTTGGCACCACGGCCATTGGGGTTACGGCTACAACAGCAACTACTACCGCCGACACTGGTATTATCAGGACGACAACTTCGCATCTGGCTTCATGTGGGGAATCGCGGTGTGGAGTCTTGGCAACATGGTCTATGACATGGGCTATCAATCTTACCGGAACCCCTATCCCGCGCCGCCCGTGCAAAACACCTACATCACCTACGCACAGCCGGTTTCAGTAGCTGCCGCTGCCAATCCCCCGGGAGATGAAGTCGCCACCACGCTGGCGGAAACCAAGTCGGCCGATGCTACGGAGAACTCACGCACGGCTTTCAAAACGGGCAACTACGTGACTGCCCTGAAAAACGCAGATGAGGCGATCGCCTACACGCCGGGCGACGTCACGCTGCATGAATACCGCGCCTTGGTGCTCTTCGCGCTGGGTCGTTACTCGGATGCTGCCGGGGTGCTCAATCCCGTGCTCGCCTCCGGGCCTGGCTGGGGTTGGGACACGATGGTCGGTTTTTATGACTCGTCATCCACCTACGACGCCCACCTCCGCAAGCTGGAAGGCTACGTCAAAGGTAGGCCCGATGCGGCCGATGGTCGCTTCTTGTTAGGCTACCACTACTTGGTCTGCGGTCACATGGAGAAGGCCTACGAGCAGTTCGACAAAGCCGCCACGCTCCAACCGGCGGACTCGATCTCACGCCAGCTCCGCGATCTCACCAAGAGTTCGCTGCCGGACGCAGGTGGAGATGACGCCGAACCGGAACAAACCGAACCGCCTGCCCCGATTCCCAGCGAGAAACTCGTCGGTACTTGGATCAGCGATCGCGGCCAAGACGGCACGGTCACCTTCAAAATGGAGGAAAACGGCGACTACACATGGAACTACATGAACGGGACTGAATCCTCGGAATTGAAGGGCACCTATGGCTTGAACGACAAGGGCCTGCTCGTGCTTACCTCGGATGATTCGCAAATGATCTCCGTTGTCACACTTGCGGATGACAAGTCGATGAAGTTCACCCTCGTCGGCGCACCCGACGGTGATCCTGGCCTCGATTTCGCCAAGAACTGACGCTTCAGAACCGGCCGGTGCGGATTGCGCACCGGCCGGGCTCTATGGGCAGTGCCCCGTGGATCGCTGCCACCGCATGTGGCTTGACCAGAATCAGCCTCCAATCCTTAATTCGATTGCTTCCACTCCGGTAGTCGCAGTCGCCTCACTTTCATTCCAAAACTTCTTCTCCTGCTCCGCCATGCTAACTATTTTACCCAACGCAAACTGCCTCGCTGGTCTGCTTGCATCGCTGTGTCTCGCGTCCTGTTCCGCGCCGATTTCGGTCCAGAAAATTTTGATCAAGACGCCGGTGGGGAACTATCAGGAGGCCCCGTTGTCGGACGCACTCCGCGAATTGGAAGCTGGCAAGGCCTCCCGTGATCCAATGGCTTCCAGCGGCCACTTTTTCGAATGCGCGCGGCTCGCCGGGAAGCTGGCTTTGTCCGGTGAACCCGGAGCACTCGCACTCTACAATCAGGCGACGGGGTTGATGGTGGAGCGATTGGATGAAAATAAGGCCCTCCCTTGGAACCGGGCGATCACACTCGGCGGCGGAGCTACCCTACGCGGTAAATTGGAGTCCGGCGCTCCGACGGCGGAACGCCGATATTTCAACGTGGACAGCCTGAAATTCGACGGGGTTTATGCCAGCATTCGCGCGACACGTCCCGGTGTGGGCGCGCCCCTCGTCGCAATCGGGCCGAAAAATAAAGATTTCCGGAAGACCTACGAAGCCATGGAGCCCGCCAAGTCTCTAACTGCCGTACTGCGTTTCGACAGCAGCAACTCCGCCACCTTGGAACTTCATGATCCTCTCAATGTGGCAAACATCTCCATCGCAGGCCGCAATCCAACGCTAGCCGCCGACTTCAGCGCCCCGGTCTCCATGCAAATGTCCATTCACCGGCCTGACAAACTCGGACTCGTCCGCCTGCTCAATCCCGAGAAATATTCCG
>JBBECN010000017.1:0-1392 GCA_040881795.1 Akkermansiaceae bacterium | reverse complement strand
TGGAGGTTCAGGAAAATGTCAGCGTGATAAGTAAGCTCGCCCGCAAACAGAAAGCCGCGTATCTCTCACTCACCCGTGTGAAACTGCTGCATTCAACCAGCTAAAAAGATAACGCACTTCACCTCATGAGCCTTACTAAATCCAAACAGCGCGTCGCCGACCACGGGGAGGTCTTCACCCCCGAGTGGATGGTGGAGGCGATGCTGGATCTGGTGAAGGGCGAGACAGAGCGCATCGACTCGCGGTTTCTGGAGCCTGCCTGCGGTAGCGGGAATTTCCTCGTCAAGATCCTCATGCGCAAGCTCGCCGCCGTGGAGCTGAAATATGGGAAATCCGAGTTCGAGAAGCGCCACTACGCATTGCTCGGGCTGATGTGTATCTACGGTATTGAACTCCTTCCTGACAACATCGCCGAGTGCCGCGCCAACCTGCTGGAAATTTTCGCCGCCTACCTGAACCTCGCCCCGGAGGACGATCTCTACCGCGCCGCCTTCCATGTGCTTTCGCAAAACCTCGTCCACGGCGATGCGCTGACGATGCGCACCCATGATGGCCAAGCGATCACCTTCGCCGAGTGGGGGTATCTGGGGAAAGGCAAGTTCCAGCGCCGGGACTTCCGCTTCGACTCGCTCACCCAGAGTGCCGCCTACAGCGAGGAGGGATCGCTCTTCGCCAACGTCGGCAAGCATGAGATCTTCACCCCCGCCAAGACCTACCCGCCGATGTCGGTGGGCGAGCTGGCCGCTGTTGGAAAGGAGGAGGCTTCATGAGTTTGCCTACGGTTGCAGAAGTCCTTGAAACACTCGACCGACTGCAAGACTGCATTGCGGATGAGCTCGAATCCCATGATTTGGAATTCAAGCCATGGAGCAATCCGAAGGACGATATGCGGGTTGCCGTGGAATACGCCTCTTGCTTTGCCAATGGCAATGGAGGTGTTATCATCTTCGGCGTCTCCGACAAAGTCCTTGGCCGCCAGCGGGCGATCCACGGAGCCAAAAATTACGATCTCGATGTCTGGCGTCGCGGCATTTTCGATGCGACACGCCCGAATCTTCACGTCGAAGTCGATGAGCTTGTTGTTCCGGAAGGAACCGGGCGATTGCTTTTGGTGCGCGTGCCAAAAGGGGCAAATCCGCCTTATGGCACTGCCCAAGGAGTGTTCAAACAACGCATTGGCAAAAACTGCATGCCACTCGATCCCGTCGCGTTCCAGAGGGCGAAAATTACGACTGCGGCCTTGGATTGGAGCGGCCAGCCCTCACACAACGTAGGCTTGGGCGATCTTGACCCGCTCGAAATCGCACGAGCCCGCAGCATCTTGCGTGGGAAGAATCCCGAGTCCGATCTGCTGCGTGCCGGTGAAGAGGAATTTCTCAAAGGTCTCGGCGC
>JBBECN010000016.1:0-1398 GCA_040881795.1 Akkermansiaceae bacterium | reverse complement strand
CATTTCAACATTTCAGTTTTTCAGCATTTCAGGTATCTCCTCCCCCTTCACCCCGTGAAGCGCGCAGCCTACTTCACCGGGCAGCCTTTCAGCTTTCCAGACCTCTGCCCCAGTTTAGTCGCCGCGGCGACCCGCTCCGTTTCACTCCGGCTCAAACTCAAGTTTCATCCTTCTCTTCCCCCCCATCCGTAAAATTCGTGTAATTCGTGGTTAAAATGCATCGTTCCGGCTTAGTCCCTTCGCTCTTGGTCTTTTAGACTCTCGCTTCCTTGAACTCGCCACAAGTCACTCGGCACCAGTCACTCGCCACCAGTTACCACGTCTCCGCCGCCTGCCTCCTGTCCAGCTGACCTCCGGTCTCCCCCCCCCGCCCAAGTTTAGTCGCCGCGGCGACCCGCACGCTTGAAACACCAATCCCCCACCCGTAGTTTAACTTCATGACCTATCAAGCATACATCGTCCGCGATCCGGCCGTCTGTGGTGGTGTGCCGGTGGTCCGTGGGACGCGGGTTCCGGTTCGCACCATCTTGAGTTCGCTGGAAGCTGGCGACTCTTTCGAGGTGATCATGCGCGACTTTCCCTCGGTCTCGGCCGAGGCGCTGCGGGCCATCGTTGCCTACGCGGCGGCTTCAGCGCGCGAGGATCTGCCGGTCTTGCAGACAGCCGCCGCGTGAGGATCAAACTCGACGAGAATCTCCCGCTCGCCTTGCAAAACGGTCTTGGCGCCTTGGAGCACGATGTCCATAGCGTCTTTGACGAGAATCTCGCCGGTGAACCCGATGATAAAATCTGGCATGCTTGCACGGTGGAAGAGCGTTTCCTCATCACCCAGGATCTCGACTTCTCCGACGCGCGGAAATATCCGCCCGGCACCCATGCGGGGATCATGATTCTGCGGGTAGCCGACGACTCACGGGAAAATCTCATCCGCGTGGTTCTCCGAGCCTTTGCCGACCAGGACATCGCGGCTTTCGAACGCGCCTTGGTTGTGGTCACCGACGTCAAAATTCGCATCCGCCGACCGTAGTCTCCGCCCTCTTCACCCCGTGAAGGGCGAAGCCTACTTCACCGGGCCCGCCATTCAGCCTTTCAGCATTTCAGTAACCCACCGCTCTCCCCCTCAGCCCTCAGACCCACAGGTTTGCCTTGGGACTGTCTCCGTTTCACTCCGGCTCAAACTCAGGCTTCATCCTTCTCTTCCCCCCCATCCGTAAAATTCGTGTAATTCGTGGTTAAAATGCATCGTTCCGGCTTAGTCCCTTCGCTCTTGGTCTTTTAGACTCTCGCTTCCTTGAACTCGCCACAAGTCACACGCCACCAGCCACTCCGCCTCCTATCGCCCCTCACCGCATGCTCCACATGCCCTACCTCTTGCTGAAAACTGAACACTGAAAACTG
>JBBECN010000015.1:0-8193 GCA_040881795.1 Akkermansiaceae bacterium | reverse complement strand
TTGCGGGAGATGCCAAATTGCTCGGTGAAGGGCATGAGGACGAGGTAGCGGCCGGCAAGCGAGATGTTGGTGGTGACGCGCGGGCCCTTGGTGCCGATCGGACCTTTTGAAACCTGGATGACGATTTCCGAACCGATCGGATAGATGTCTGGAATGTCCTTGGAGGTGATTTTTTTCTGCTGTTTTTTCTTATGGCTGCCCTCGCGTTGGATCTCTTCGAGTCCGCCATCGAGCGCGGCGGGAATGGCATCCCAGAAGTGGAGGAAGGCGTTTTTGTCGAGGCCGATATCGACGAACATCGCCTTGAGACCGGGCTCGATGTTTTTGACGCGTCCCTTGAAGATGCCGCCGACGATGTTTTGATCGCCTTCGCGCTCGACGGTGTATTCTTCAAGGATGCCGTCCTCCAGCAGGGCGACGCGGCGTTCGAGTTTTTCGACGTTGACGATGATGCTGTTGCCGCGTGAGGGGTCGGGTTTGCCGATGCCAAGGAGGCGTTTGATGTGTTGGATCATATGGTTAAGTGTTTTGATGAAAGTGTGGGTTGTTAGGTTGTGAGAGGGGTGGGTCAATTTTCAGAAACAGGGACGGCCCGTGGGATTGCGGAGCCTTCGGCATCGAATTCCGGAGTGATGGTGGGGGTGGGGATCTCAGCGGTGGTGGCCGGGGGCAGGTCAACGGTCACGAGATCGCTAACTTCCTCACCGGTTTCTCCGACGGCTTCATCTTCCTGGCCGGCGGAGGCGGGGGAGGAAATCTCGACGGCGGCGATGGCCTCGGGCGTGGGAGCGGTGTCTCCGGCTTCAACGGCAGCGATCACCTCGGCGGGGATTTCGATGGATTTTTCGATGCGGTCGGTATTTCCAATCACTTCGGATTGGCGCTTGAGGGGGAGTTTGACTCCCCGGTCACGGGCGAAGAGTCCTCGATAGACGAGGTTGGCGAGCGGGCCGCAGATGCCGCCGCCGGAGCCGCCGTTTTGGACCATGATGCAAACCGCGTATTTGGGTTTGTCATAGGGAGCGAAGCTGATGATCCACGAGTTGTTGGATTTTTTGCCGTTGTCGGAGCTTTGGGCGGTGCCGGTCTTGGCGGAGATTTCGATGTCGGGGAGTTTGATTTTGCCGGCGGTGCCGCCGGGTTGGTTGACTGCCATCCACATGCCCTTGCGGATGAGTTCGATGTCACTGGATTTGATACCGGCTTGGACCAAGTCGACTTCGAGTTTTGGGACGTCGGCGATGACGATTTCGCCGTCCTCGCTGATGGCTTTGCGAATGATACGGGGTTTGTAGTATTTGCCGCCGTTGGCGATGGTGGCGGCGACGGCGCACATTTGAAGCGGGGTGGCCATGGAGGTCCCCTGGCCGATGGAGAGGCCGGCGGTCTCGTGGGGAGTCATCACTGCGGATGGGTAGGCGTTGCGCCAAGCCCTGCTGCCGGGAAGGATGCCGGGATCTTCCTTGGGCAGCTCGATGCCGGTGCGTTTGCCGATCCCGACCATTTGGCATCCCTCGACCATGTTTTGCCAGCCGATGGTATTGGCCAGTTTGTTGAAGTAGGGGTTGCAGGACTGTTGGATGGCCTTTGATAGATTTTGGGTGCCGTGGCTGCCCTTCTTCATGTTCCAGATCCAGCAACCGACTTTGGCGTTGCCATAGGTGACGTAGCCGTCGCAGGAGAACGAGCGGGTGGCCATGCCCGCCAGCGCCCCGGCCACGGCGGTGGGGATCTTCATGGTGGAGCCCGGGGTGAAGGGGGAGATGGTGCGGTTGGTGAACGGCGCGAGCTGTTCGTTCGCCCGGTAGGCGGCGAAGCGGTCCTTCGAGATGCTGGGGATGAAATCGTTGGGGTTGTAGTCCGGGATGGATGCCATGGCGAGGACCTCGCCGGTGTTGACGTCCATCACCACTCCGGCTGCTCTTCCTGCGAAGCGGAGGGTGTTCTCCAGCAGGTATTGGGCGCGGGCATCGATGGTGAGTTGGACCTTGGCCCCGGTGCCGGGTTTGGTGTAGTCATCCATGCCGATGGTGCGGCCTTTTTCATCCTTGATGATGATCTTTTTGCCTTCCGGACCGCGGAGGATGTCGTCCATCGAGGCCTCGACGCCGGCGATGCCCTTTTCATCACCGATGTAGTGGTTGAATTTGCGGGTGGCACTTTCCGGGACATCGCCCTTTTCCCACTGTTTGAGATATCCGAGAACGTGGCTGGCGAGTGCGCCATAAGGGTATTCGCGGTGGGGCCGGAGGTTCACATAGACGCCGGGCAGATCGAGATTGTGCTCGGCGAATTTTGAAAACTCCTCGTAAGTGAGATCCGCGTTGTAGCTGAACGGGATGAGGCCGCCGTGGGTGAGGTAGTGGACGCGCAGATCGCGGGCGTTGTATTTTTTGAAGAGGTTGAGCTCCGGTTCATCGAGCACGCTGAGGGTGCTTTCCTTGACGATGGCGACGATGTCTTTCTCGGAACGCTTGCGCGTCATGCCCTTCTCCTGGGTGAGGCGCTGGAGGGTGGGTTCCTCGACGCGCTGCATGAGGTAGGCCTCGCGGATTTCGTCGAGATTGAAGGAGACCTCGTATTTGCGGACGTTGCGGGCGAGGGTGATGCCGTTGCGATCAGTGATCTCACCGCGGATGCCGGGTTCTCTAACGGTGACGCTGCGGTTGCCGGGGACGAGCTGGCGGAACTCGTCGCGACGCTCGATTTGGAATTCATGGAGCCGGGACAACAGTGCGCCGAAACCGACCAGCACGAGGGCGGTCAGTAGATAGAGGCGGAGTCGATAGCTGGGTTCCATCAGATGTTAGGCGATGCGGCGGCGTTTGCGTCCGGCTTCGGGATTGATCGAGTGGTCAAAGGCTCTGGAGATGCGGAACAGGAGCCAAAAGATGACCGGCGAAAAAAGCATGGTGAGCAGGGAGGTGAAAACCATTTGCTGGACGGTGGCCTTGGTCAGTGTGAACTCACCGCGCACGAAGGTGATGGTTGCGTATTCGGCGGCCAGATAGAGGAACACGGCGATTCCTGTTAGGATCGCGGAGAATTGCCATTTTCCCTGTTTGAAGAGGGGTTGGATGCCTTGCATGAGGAAGCCCATCGCGCCGAAAAGCAGGATCGAGTAGCCGAAGCGCAGCGATTCAACTTGTTGGGCGTAAACTTGTGGATCGCCGCCGTGCGGGCCGAGCGCGCAGTGGGCGTCCCAGAAGAAGCCGCCGATGAAGGCGAGCAGCAGCATGGTAGGTTGCTCGACGGTGACGGCTGCGCACAAAAATACCAATTGAACTAACAGGATCCGGGAGTGATGCAATCCGGTGAACGCCGGCAAGAACTGCTGCACCACGAAGGCGGCGAGCAGGAGCAGGATGGTGGTGAGCGAATAGCGGATCACGGGCGTGTCAGGGAGCGGCGGAAAGCACGACGAAAACCGTGCCTAGATCCGCGAAGTTCACCGACGGTCGGACGAGAGCTTCGGAATCGAGGGTACCTTTTTCGACGGACTCGATGGTTCCAAGAAGGATGTTCGGCTGGAAGATTCCTCCTCGGCCGGTGGTGAAAACGCGTTGGCCGGGGCGGAGCGCGGCGTCGGTGGAGAGAAATCTGAGGCGGAGCAGCGGATTGCCGTCGAAGCGGCCGCGCTGGCCGCTGAGGATGCCGACTTCGGGCGAGTTCTCGACGCGCGCGGAGACCTGGCATTTTTCATCGGTGAGTAAGATAACCGACGAGCGGCCTTTGTCCGGCCGGTCGATTTTCCCAACGAGGCCTTCGTTGGAGAGCACGGCGAGCTGGGTGCCGATGCCGCGTTCTTCGCCGGCATCGATGTCCACCGTTTGCCACCAAGTGGTCGGATGGCGGCGGATCACTTGGGCGGGCACGACCACAAACTGCGTTGCCTTCTTGAAGTCGAGCGCGTGGCGGAGGGTTTCATTTTCCGATTCAAGGGCGCGGAAGCGGGATTCGATGATGCGCAGTTTGCCAAGCTCGTTGCGGGTGGCCTCCAGTTCGATTTCGAGGTCCTTCGAGTGGCGTGTCTCATCGAGAAATTCGCGGGCGCGGGTCTCGATTTGCGAGCCTGATTTCAGGAAGGGCGCCATCGCCGAAAAGTAAAGATTCTGAATTTCCCTCACCGTGCGGTCGCTCTGCGTGAATGCCCAGACAGCGCCTCCGAGGAAGAGCAGCAGTGCGATCAAATTGAGCGGCTTCATGGCCGGGGTGGCGCCTGTGTCCGCTTAGCGGTCGGTATTGGTGACCCGTTTCAGGAGCGAGAGCTCTTGAAGCGCCTTGCCAGTGCCTTCGGCCACGGCGCTGAGGGGATCCTCGGCGATGTGGACCGGCAGCCCGGTTTCCTCGCGCAGGAGGCGGTCCAGCCCTTTGAGCAAGGCCCCTCCGCCCGCCAGCACGATGCCGCGATCGACAAGATCGGCGGCGAGTTCCGGTGGGCAGCGTTCGAGAGTGGTGCGGACCGCGTCAACAATGGTGCTGAGGGGGTCCGCCATGGCCTCGCGGATTTCCTGCGAGGTGATGGTGATGGTTTTGGGGAGTCCCGCCACCAGGTCGCGACCTTTGACTTCCATGGTCATTTCCTTGGGAAGGGGGGCTGCGGAACCAAGGCGAATCTTGATTTCCTCGGAAGTGCGCTCGCCGATCATCAGATTGTAGGCGCGCTTCATGTAGGAGATGATCGCTTCGTCGAGCTCGTCACCGGCGGTGCGGACGCTGCGGGCGTAAACGATGCCGGAGAGCGAAATCAACGCCACTTCCGTCGTTCCGCCGCCGATATCGACGATCATGTTGCCGGAAGCTTCCTGAACCGGCAGGCCCACGCCGATCGCCGCCGCCATTGGCTCCTCGATCAGGTAAACCTCGCGGGCACCAGCCTGTTCGGCGGACTCGCGGACGGCGCGGCGCTCGACCTCGGTGATGCCGGATGGAATGGCGATGAGCACCCGCGGATTCGAGCGGCGACCTTTGTTCACCTTGCGGATGAAGTGGCGCAGCATCGCCTCGGTGACTTCGAAATCCGCGATCACGCCGTCTTTCAATGGCCGGATCGCGACGATATTGCCGGGCGTTCTGCCGAGCATGCGCTTTGCATCATCGCCCACGGCGAGCACCTCGTTGGTGCCAGCCTTGACGGCGACGACCGATGGCTCGCGTAAAACGATGCCGTGGTCTTTGACATTGATCAGGGTATTTGCGGTGCCTAAGTCGATGCCTATATCATTGGAAAACAAGTTTCCGAAAAGCTTTTTGAACATGGATGGTGTTGAAAATGAGAGAGTGGTGTGGAAATTGGGCGGTTCGAAAATCCCGGAAAATCACCCCATTCCGGCTGGCCAGCCTGAGAAAAATGTTGCAATTGTCCCGACGCTTTCGAGAGAAGTTGGAAACCGTCACCATTCGCCGCTCCAAGGTCAAGCGGGAATCCGTGTTCCCCGCTGGAGGAATCGGTGTTCCACGCGCTGGAAATCAAGGCGTCGCAAGCAGCGGCCCGCACACCGCATGGCGGGTGAGGAACTCATCGGCGAGTGCGCCGTATGCCTGTGCGCCGAGGCCGTTGGGATCGTGCTCGAAGATGGTTTTCCCATGGCTCGGCGCCTCGCCAATCCGAATCGTCCGCGGAATCATCGTGCGATACATTTGATCGGGGAAAAACTTGGAAACCTCTTCGACCACTTGCCGTGAAAGCAGCGTGCGGCCGTCATACATCGTCATGGCAATGCCCTCGAGCCGGATCCCGGGGTTTGCGTCCGAGCCGCGGATCTGGTCGATCACATGGACGATTTTCGCCAACCCCTCAAGGCCGAACCACTCGCACTGGAGCGGGATCAGGATTTCATCCGCGGCAGCCAATGCGGAGGTCATCAAAACTCCGAGCGAGGGAGGCGTGTCGAGAATGCAGTATTCGAAGAGATCGTTCGGTTTCAGCCCCTGGAGAATATTGCGCAAGCGGGTGAGGTGATCGTCGCTGCGGGCAAGTTCGATTTCCACGCCGGCGAGGTCCATTTCCGAGGGGACCAGCGAAAGATTCTCGCGGCCGGTGGGCAGGATTTGTTCCGCCACCGTCTTTTCACCGAGCAACACCGGATACATGCTGCAGCCGTCCGGAGGTTCGATGCCGAGGCCGCTGGTGCAGTTTGCCTGCGGATCGAGGTCGACCAAAAGCACGCGTTGGCCACGCATCGCCAAGGCTGCGGAGAGGTTCAGGGCGGTGGTGGTTTTCCCCACGCCGCCTTTTTGATTGGCGATGGCAACGACTTTCATGCTGGGTGAACGGAATCCCGGTCGCGCAAACTCTCCCGGCTCACCGTGCCGCTGGCAATCAAAACCTCAGCCCCAGCGAAAATCAGCGCCGCCGCCTCCAAATCACTCCGCCGCATCGATCTCCCCCGCAAGCTTCTGCGGGATGAGATACAGGAGATTTCCGAAGCGCGTCGGCGGGGTGATCCGCAGACAGGCGATCGCTCCTTTTTTAAACTCCACGCCGCCGCCGGTCACACCGAGGATCCACTCGACGAGGATTGAAAAATCCGGCTCGTGGCCGACGATGGCGACGCGTTTGAAATCCCGGAACGCCGCCAATTCCGCCATCGCCGATTCCGGGGCCATCCCGGCCGCCAGCCAACCTTGAATCACCGGGCCGGGGATCTTGGCGTGGGCGCAGAACTCATCCGCAGTCTGCCGGGCGCGGATCAACGGGCTGGTCAGCACGATCTCCGGCAACAATCCCGCACCATTTAAAATGCGCGACGCGCGGCGCGCCTGCTCCCGGCCCTTATCTAGCAATTCGCGCTGGAAGTCGCCATTCATATTGAAGTTTTCGGCTTTGCCGTGACGCAGGAGGATGAGTTCCATCATGAGCGTGGGTTTTTAAAAATCCAAATCACATGGTCATCCCGCCATCGACGGCCAGCACCTGGCCGGTGATGTAACGCGCGGCCGGACTTGCCAGGAAAACGACGGCCTCCGCAATGTCCTTGGTCTCGCCGAAAGTTGCTAACGGAATTTTTCCAATCACCGCATCCTTCACCGCCTGGGGCAGTTCGTCAGTCATGTCCGTGGTGATGAATCCGGGAGCCACGGCATTGCAGGTCACGCTGCGTCCGGCGAGTTCGCGGGCGACCGCCTTGGTGAAACCAATCAGGCCGGCCTTGCTCGCGGAGTAGTTGCTTTGGCCGGCGTTTCCGATCAAGCCGATCACCGAGGCGATGTTGATGATGCGCGGATCCTCGGCTTTCATCAGCACCCGCATGAAGGCTTTGACGGTGTTGAAGGCGCCTTTCAAATTGGTATCAAGCACCGTGTCCCAATCCTCCTCCTTCATCCGCATCAGCAAACCATCGCGCGTGACGCCGGCATTGTTGACCAGGATGTTCACCGGTCCGAGGTCCTCGCCGATTTTTTTGGCAAGCTCCTGCACCGCCGCATGATCGGCCACGTCCACGGCGTAGGCCACGGCAGCGCCGGGGAACATCGCATTGATCTCCTCCGCCGCCTTACCACAACTCGATTCACTGCGGCTGACGACCGCGACTTTCGCTCCCTCTGCGGCAAACGCGCGGGCGATTTCCTGACCGATCCCGCGGCCACCTCCAGTGACGACGGCGACTTTATTGGCAAAACGTGACATGCCCGGAGCGTGGCGAGGGGAAGGGGGCGCTGTCAACTCAGCGGATGAGCGCCCGGATCAGTCGTCGAAGAATGCGGAAAATCACCAGAATGATTCCCAGGAAAACCCCTACCGTTAGAAGCAGAAATACCGCGATCACTCCGAGAAAAACCCACAGCGGCCACCACCGGCTGTCGAGCCTGCGGACGCGTCCCTGCCATGGTTGCCAATCCTGCCATTGTCGGGCCGGTGGCACCTCCTCCCGGCGTTCGAACGTGGCGGGTGGCGCGGCCCCATCGATCTCGACGACTTCGACTTCGATGGCTTGAGTTTCTTTGATCATGGCTTGTTCCAAACGCGGGAATTTCCACCGCAAATCCCCGCGAAGCAACGGGAATGCCGCAGATTGGAAAAAATCCCGGCCATTCCAGCAAAGCAAATTTCATCCTTCTCCTTGCCAAGCCCCACGAGGCCCGATACGGATTCCCTCCAGCCGCGCAAGGTGACTGGTCCCGTGGTCCAATGGATAGGACGATGGCCTCCGAAGCCGTAGGTGGTGGTTCGATTCCACCCGGGACCACCAG
>JBBECN010000014.1:6996-8205 GCA_040881795.1 Akkermansiaceae bacterium | reverse complement strand
CGTAGGTTTCCATCATGACAGGTTCCGAATGAGGGTGAGAATTTCCTCGCGGGATCTCAGTCCGCTGAGCCAGCCAGGAGGAAGGGAGGCAACGGGATGGCGCGCGCCATAGATCATCCCGAGCACCATGCCGCGCGCGGCGGAGTCGCCACCGGCGTTGATGTTTGCGATGAGCGCGTCCGCCGGAGATTCCGGATGGCGCAGCAGCAGGTGGCAGACGCCGGTGAAGGCATCCGGGATGTGGCAGGTGAGTCCATGATCGAAGAGCGCTTCAGAATCGGTGGCTGACGAGGCGGCGGAGACCTTCGCCGCTTCAATCCAGTCCGCGTGGAACGCATTCCAATGGGGAAGTGTGGCGGTTTGTTCGAGAGCGTTTGGGATGCTGCTGCCGCGATGGACCGCGAGGATAAGTCGGGTTAAAAAATCCGCCGTTTCGACGATCGCGGGATCACCGTGGGTGAACGATGTCAGGCTGCGGGCCGCGGCAATTTGGAGATCGTCATTTTTCCACTTCAACAGGAAAAGTGGGGCGATGTGGACCGCTCCCGCGAGGTCGGAGGAGTCCGAGGCGGCGGATTCTGGCGCCCGGCCGCCTTTGAGGTGGGAGAGCGTGGCTTTGGTGGCTCCATCGCGGTAGGAAATCGTCGCCGGGTTTTCCCAAAAGGCGCGCCAGGCTGCGGCGTAGTGGTTGAGATCGAACGCCCCAAACTCCGCGATCGAACGCAGCAGCAGCAGGCTTTGATCGCCGAGGTGGGTGAGATCGCCGGCTTGTTTTCCCGCATGATAGGCGGTGGCTGGCGGCAGGTAGTCCATGATGTGGCCGAACCTTTGGCGGAGTTCTTTCTGCTGATAGATCCAATGCGGGCCGAGGGCGAGGGCGTCGCCGATGAACGAGCCGAGCACGATGTCTGATGGAGTGGTCATGGCGCGTGGAGGTTGGTGGATGGTCTTTGAAATGGGAAGGAATTCATTGGTGGAATCGAAAAAGCCGCCGCCCTCGGGAGGACGGCGGCTTTTGGGAAACGGATGGAATCCGGATTATTTCTTTTCGCGCACGTCGTCGGCGGCTTCTTCAAGCAGGTCGGCGCGTTGTTCGACGTTTTTGCGGGTCGCATCGGCGACACGTTCGCTTTTTTCGCGGATCGCATCGGCACTCTCTTCCTTCATCTCGGCGACTCTTTCGCCGTCTTTGCGGAGTTGGTCGGCGGT
>JBBECN010000014.1:0-6896 GCA_040881795.1 Akkermansiaceae bacterium | reverse complement strand
AGGCCGAGGGCGTTGAGTTCTCTAACAGCCATGCCGAGCTGGCCCTTGCCGCCATCGACGATGACGAGATCCGGCAGCACGATTTTCGCGCGGCCTTCGCGGGCGAGGCGGCGCTGTGCATCCACGAGGTTTTCCTGGGAGAACTCGGCATCGGGGTTGGCGGCGTTGTTTTCCATCAGGATGCGTGAGTAGCGGCGGCGGATGACCTCGGCCATGGAGGCGAAGTCGTCCTGCCCCTCGACGGTCTTGATGCGGTAGCGGCGGTAGTTCTGGTTGTCCGGCTTGCCATCGGTGAAGCGGACCATCGAAGCGACGATGTGGTTGGAGGAAACGTTGGAAATGTCGAAGCACTCCATGACGCGCGGCGGGCCCGCAAGGTGGAGTTCCTCGCCGAGTTCCGCGAGATCCTCGGTGGGCTTGACCGTGGTTTGCACCCCGCGGCCGCGGCTGAACTGGCGGGTGGGGCTGAGGGTTTTTTCGAGATTCTGGAGGATGTCGCGGAGGTTGGCGGCTTTTTCGAAATCGAGGTTTCCGGCGGCGGCGGTCATTTCCTCGCGGAGTTTGTCGAAGACCTCGCGTTTGCCCTTTCCTTCCAACACGCGGCAGGCCTCTTCGATTTTCTCCATGTAGGCACCGTGGTCGATGCGGCCGACGCAAGGTGCCGAGCAGTTCCGGATGATGTCCGCATTACAATGGCGGTAGTCGTTTTCGCCGGGGTTGACCGGGCGGCAGACGCGCAGGCCGAAGCCGCGATTGAGCCATTCCAGCGTGCTGTGGAGAGCACTGGAATGGGGAAACGGCCCGAAATATCGCGAGCCGTCGTCCTTTTTCATCCGCGTGGTGCGGAAGCGCGGCCAAGGATCGGCGAGGCGGATCTTGACGAGCAGGAAGCGCTTGTCATCGCGGAAGGCAACGTTGTAGCGCGGCCGGTAGTCCTTGATGAGCTTGCCTTCGAGCAGCAGCGATTCCTCCTCGTTGCGCACGGTGTGGAATTCGAAATCGTGGATCGAATCAATCAGCGCGCGGGTCTTCACGTTCGAGCGCATTTTCTGCGATGGCATGAAATACGAAGAAACGCGGCGTTTCAAATCGAGTGCCTTGCCGACGTAGATGATCGATCCGAGACGGTCCTTCATCAGGTAAACCCCGGGTTTGTGGGGCACCTCGCGGAGCTTGGCTTTAAAATCCGGTTCGGGCATCGGCTGAGGTGATCGAAGGGCCGGAAATGGAAAGATCAACTGAAAATCCCGATTTCCACCGCAGCGGGGGGATGAAAGATTTGGCAAAGATTTCCGTAAGAAATTCGCATTTGAGCCCGGGCTTGCGTTGGCCCGCGACATCGCTAGTCTTTTTCCATCTTCATGAAGTGCTTCCAAATGACCTTCGCCGGGTTCTTCCTTTCCGCGCTCGCCGCATCCGCCGCAGAACTGCCTGTGCCATCCAAGGAGGTGAACTTCCTTGAGATTCTGGCAAAGGGCGGGCTGATGATGTATCCGCTCGCATTGTTGTCGGTGGTCACGTTGCTGCTGATCATGCTGTTTCTTCTGACGATCCGGCGCAATGCGATCGTGAGCGACCGCTTCATGAACACGGCGGAATCCATGATCCGCAAGCGCGATTACCTCGGCCTCGCCTCCTTCAGCCAGCGCCGCAACGAATGCATGGCCCGCATCACCCAGAAGACTCTGGACTTCATCACCACCAATCCAAATTCTGCTTTCGACAACGTGCGGGAAGTCGCCCAAGCGGAAGGCTCGCGCCAGACGGGTATGCTGTTTTCGCGAATCACCTACCTCGCGGATATCGGAGCCATCGCACCGATGGTCGGCCTGCTCGGCACCGTGATCGGTATGATCAAGGCCTTCCTCGAAATTTCCTCCGGGGAAGTCGCCGGGGTGAAACAAATGGGCCTCGCCGAAGGGGTTTCCGAGGCACTTATCGCCACCGCCGGCGGCCTCGCCATCAGCATTCCCGCATTCATCTTTTACGCGATCTTCCGCGGTAGGGTGCAGAAATACGTTTCCGAAATGGAAGCGGCGGCGACTCATTTGATGGCGCTGCTGCATGCGCAGTCCGAGCGTCAGGCCGCCCAAGCGTATGCGATTCCGGCTCATCGTCCCCGCGAGGATTACGCCATGCCCATTCCCGTCGCCACGACCTTGCCTCTGGGTGGCGAGCGGCCCGATCTTCACGGAATCTAATCGCCAGCACCGATGAAGTTCACCACCCGCCAACCGCCGCCGATTGCCCTGCAATTGGCCCCGATGATCGACATCGTGCTGTTGCTGTTGTGCTTTTTCATCACCAGTTGGCAATACAGCCAATCGGAAACCGAGCTCAACGTCTCCGTCCCCACCGCCCAGGAGGGCGCGGATCCGGATCGCCAGCGCGGGGAAATCATCATCAACATCCTCCCTGACAGCACCATCCGCGTGGAGGGCATCACAGTCGATCTCGAACAACTTCGGGGGAAACTCACCGCCATTGCCAAGCAATACCAGAACCAACCTGTTCGTATCCGCGGCGATGGCGACGTCCCCTACCAACGCATCGTTGAAGTCATCGACACCTGCCAGAAATCCGGCATTTGGAATATTTCCTTCGCCACCCAACGCCCGGAGCCGACGCAGTGATTCGCTTGGCAAATTTCTCGGAACGCACCAAGCTCATCGCATCGTGAAACGCGCGCTCGCACTCATCCTCATCACCGCCAGTCCGGCCATCGCCCAGATCCCGCGAGCTGGAGTCGTTGATCCGGCCCTGAGCCCGGACGCCTCCAATGACTTTTTCCTCCGTGGGAAAAACCTCTACGACACCGCCCAGGCAAGCACCAGTCAGGACAACCGCATCGCCTACTATCAACGCGCCGCCGGGATCTTCACCGAATACCTCAGCACCTTTCCCAATCACCCGAACGCGGAAATGGCATGGTGGTATCTTGGAAACAGCCACTACCAATCCGGCCAGATCGAAGAGGGGAAACGCTGCTTCAGCACCTTGCTCAATCGCTACGGCCAAGGCAAATGGGCCGCTGCCGCCGCCTACACCCTCGCCGCCGATCACTACAACAAGGGCGAATACGCCTTCGCCGCGCCCATGTTCGAGCGCTATGCCGCGAACGCCGCCAAGCCCGAAGACCGGCCGCGCGGGAATTATTTCGCCGGAAATTGCTACCGCCTCCTCGGCCGTGATCGCGAGGCCATCGGTGCTTTCCAGAAAGTCGTACGAGACCCCGCCGGTGCCTTGTTCGCTTCGCAATCCAAAGTCGCCCTCGGACACCTGGCCCTCAAAGCCGGCAAACTCCAGGAAGCCCTCGATCTCTTCGAAGACGTCATCGGCGGCCCCTACCTCGCGAAAGTCCGGGGTGAAGCCGCCCTTCAGGCCTCCCTCACTGCCACCAAACTCGGCGATACCACCCTCGCCGACAAATACCTCAAGCTCATCCTCGCCACCGAAGGCATGGACGACTTCCGGCCCGATGCGCAGACCGCGCTCATGGCCAACCATTTTGCCAAAAAGGAATACCGTGTGGTCATCGATATTTTCCGCCGTAGCCCCCTCAAAGCCGAGGGCGAAAAAGAAGCCGACCGTCTGATGATCGCCGCCCGCTCTTACATGCGCCTCAAGCAGCCGAGCGAGGCCCTCCAGCTCTTCCGCGATGTCGAGCGCCTCGTGAAACCCGAGCGCGACCTCGCCTTCCACGCGTCATACTACCGGCTGCTTTGTTTTTTCCAAATCGAAGGACGCCACGTCCCCGATCAGGTTGATGCCTTCCTTCAGCTTTACCGCAAATCACGTCCGGACGACGTCCGCATTCACACCGCGCTCATGATGAAGGCGGAAACCCTTTTCGCCAATAAAGAGACCGCCGAAGCCGCCAAAATTTACAACGAAGTCAACGCCTCCATCGTCAGCGAAAAAAACCGTTCCGGCCTTCTCTATCAGCGTGGTTGGTGCCTCTCCGAAGCGGGCGATCCCCAAGGCGCGATCCGTTCTCTCACCGAATTCATCGCCAAATACTCCGACGATCCGCGTACCCCGTCCGCCTACGCCAAACGCGCCAAGGCCTTCGTCGAAAGTGCCGAGCCATCCAAGGCCATCGCCGATTTCGACCGCCTCACCGCTGCCGGCATCACCGAGGATCTTGCCTCTTTCGCCTGGCTTGAGTCCGCCCGCCTGCGCCGCAGCGAGAGCAATATTCCGGACATGATCGTCCGCTACCAAGGCCTCCTCCAAAATGTCAAAAACCTCAGCGACAACCTCATCGCCGAAGCCAACTATTGGATCGGCTGGGGGATGGTGAAAACCAACGCCGCTAAAGACGCCGTCGCCTACCTCGACAAGGCCCGCACCCTCCGCCCGGATGCCTATCGCAAGCACGCCGGCATCCTTCTCGCCCTCGGCTACTTCGCGTCCCAAGACCCGTTGAAACTCGCGGCCGAAATCAATCTCGCCATCGACGGCGACTACGAAACTGACATCCCCGACCAAGCCATCCAATGGTCCGGCATGCAGTCCTACAACGCCGGTGATTACGCCTCCGCCGCCAAATTCCTCGCCCTCGTTTCCAATCCCAAGGAACCCCGCGAAACCGCCAAGGAAGTCTGGCGCTACCTCGCCAAGGCCCGTCTCGAATCCGCCGATGCCGAGGGCTCGCTCACCGCTGTCAACAACGTGCTCGCCGTCGAGGACAACCCAGGCTGGAAAGCGGATAGCTTGTTAGATCGCGGTCGCGCCCTGCTCACCCTCAAGCGCCCCACCGAAGCCCGCATCGCGGCCGACGAAGCGCTCGCCCTCCGCCCACAAGGCCGCACCAGCGCCGGTCTCCGCATCCTCCTCGGCGACCTCGAAACCGAGGCCAAAGACATGGGCAAGGCCACCGCCGCCTACCTCTACGTCGCCGAGTTCAGCGTGGACAAGGACCTCAAGCCCCTCGCTCTCTGGAAACTCATCAAGGCATACGAGCAGCAAGGAAATCCCCAAGAGGCAGCCAAACACAAACGCCAGCTCGAAACCGAGTTTCCCAACTGGAAAGCGCCCTGACAAAATCTTCAGGCGTCCATCGTCGCGACCGGCTTACCTCGCGGGAACTCCAAGCTGATCGATTCGGCATCGACCCTGATGGTGATTCCAGAAGCTGCTTTGAATTTACCGATTTCGCGACAGGTGATCCATGTTGTTGCGAAATGATTGATCGTGCTTTCCAGGTGCTCAGGTGCAATGGCTAACAGATATCCGTAGCTGGGAAACGCCGTGAGCCAACGCTCGATCTCGGCATCCAATGGGCAAGGCAGGTGATCCAAATCGAGAGTCGCACCGAGATTTGAGCAATGGCAAAGCATCGCCAAGGTGCCGATGATGCCGCCATTGCTAATGTCCTTTCCCGCGTAGCAGAGACCCTTTTCGGCGAGTGCAGGAAGCATTTCCAGTTCCGCGCGTAGCCGGGTGGGCGACGTGGTGGTGCTGGAATTCCAGAATGGCTTATCACCGTGGAAACTACCGTGCATGTCGATGGCGATGACGAGGTGGTCGTCTGGTTTCGCGTCGAAGCTGGTGATAAGCTGTTCGCCCGCATGGCCGAGTACCGCTGCGCCGAGCATCGCTCTGCCGGAAACCGTTCGGGTGGTGTGGCCACCCACAATTGGGACGCCGTAAGCAAGGGCCGCTTGTTGCATGCCCTGCCAGATCTTCAACGAAATTTCTTCGGAGGGTGACCAGAGAATATCCGTGATGGCCACCGCGCGTCCACCCATCGCGGCGATGTCAGAAAGATTCACCATGATGGCGGAATAGCCCGCAAACCATGGATCACTTTCGACGAATGATTCCAGCATTCCCTCTGCGGCGAAAAGTAGATGGCCGATGCCTGAGGGGTTCTTGATCGCCGCGCAATCATCGCCCAAGCGGACGTTTCCAGAGATCTCAAGCGCATGGCCGTAGGCATCATGAATGCCCGCCTTTTCAGCTACCGCCGGATGGGTGACGAGGAAATTGGCAAGCGTTGCGAGATCGGTCATCTATCAGCTCTAGGATTGGTCCAAGTAAAATTTCGGGAGGTAATCGCTATTTTGGTGGCTCTTCAGGCGACACGCTCCGCTGCATGATAGTAAGCGAGATCCGCTCGCATCCGAACATGAAGAATTCCGTGAAGCATGAGTTCTTCGAGCGGCTCCCAGTGCAGCCGCTGGAAAAATCGTGCGTTCTGGTGTTGCACGGTGGCGAGAAATTCATGGCAACCCAGTGCGTTCGCAGTAGAAACGGCTTTATAAATCAGGCCCGCGCCAAGAGCCCCGAGCCCGTGATAGCAGGGCTGTAAATTACGCACCGCCACACCCGGACTGAAGTGGCGGATACGGCGGAAATCCATTGCAACTCCAAGCCGGGAACCATGCCAGAGACCAGGCTTCCGCTCGTCGATCCGCACGACTCCGGCCACGTTGTCCTCCATTCCGGCGATGAGTGTTTTGCAAACGATGGGGATCATTTTCTCATCGAACAGGTCCCGGTCATTCCCGGCGAAGATTCCCTGCTCTTGACAGAAAATTTCTTGTCTAACGGAGAAAAATCCTGCGAGATCTTCGGGCGATTTTGCAATCTTGAAAACAAAATCGTGCGGGCTGTAGGTGGGGAAGCGTTCGAGGATCATTGCCTGTCTTTAATTAGATTTAGTTAACTCTCACTGCCCACCGGTTGAGGCATGCTGGCTTGGATTTTTGCCGCGATGTAATCCGCATCTTCGGCGATGCCGGAAAAACGGGCGGAACCCCAGGTGTGCATCCACGGCAGGCCGAGGAAGTAGAGGCCGGGGATCTCGGTTACGCCGCGATCAGTCTCTGGAAATCCGCGCATGTTGAAGACGGGGAGCTTGATGAATTTGAAATCCGGATGGAAGCCGA
>JBBECN010000013.1:0-8239 GCA_040881795.1 Akkermansiaceae bacterium | reverse complement strand
CCGAAGAGCGATCCATAGGCGAGGCCGCGTGTCCATTCACGGGCAAGTTCGAGTCCCACCTCCCTGCCGTTCACGTCCTCGATGGAAGCGGGGTGGGAGACGAGCGTGCGGGCGATCAAGTTCACGAGGCTCGTCTTGCCGATGCCCGGAGCACCTGAAACTAGCAACTTGAGTGGTTGGTCGGGGCTGATCCGTAGGCGCTCGGCTTTCCGCAGCAGGATGTCCGCCACCTTGCCCGCCTGACCCACGAAATCCGCAGAACAGGACGGGACGAAGCAGGTGGGCGGCACCACTGGCTTACGCGGCATCCGACGCCTCCTTTCCTGCGCGGGTGGAGAGAATCAGGTCCGCGATGGCCACTGCTCCTTTCCGGTAGAGCACCACCGCCAACAACTCCCCGTCCACGTAGACGCCCCAGTAGCGCGTGGCATAACCGTCGGGTTTTTGATATTTCCTGACCTCGATCATGCCCAGCCCTCCGATCTTGCACGGGCATTGAGGTCCCGCAGGTTCAACCCATACTTGGCGGCAGTTCTGGCCGAATTCCCGTAGCGGCGGAAGTGGCGTTTCACCCCCCAAAACCACCACCCCAACTGGGCAGGTTTAATTGTCGTCGGCGGGCATGTTTAATTGTCGTCAGACAGAGTTCACCCCGGCCGTTCATTTGCTTTCCCTTCACCCCACGGCCGCTGGGCCAGTTTGCGGCGGTCATAGACGCGCGGGCGTGGGGTTGGGGCGTGAATGGGTGGAGTGCGGTGGCAGAGCGATCACGACGACACCGCTTTGGATTCTTCTCCGATGCCCCGGTGCAAAGACCTTGGCCGATGAAACATCCAAAGCGGTTTGGCGCTTCGCTTCCCACCGCAGTCCATGGAAGAGGCTGGCAGTTCCAACATCACGGGCACTCATATTTAATACTAAGATATTTTATAACATCTCAGGCAGTCAATTGTGCTGCTGCGCATAACGAGACGAGGGAATGAGAGAAATCGCTTTCAAACGGAGCGGTGGTTTTTGTGGGCCTTTGAAGATTGGCGCAGTGAACGGCGCTCAGATTCTACTGCATCCGGATCTTAATCCGGATCAAGGCTGCCAGCATCGCCCACGCATCGCGCAGCGGCTTGACCTTGCCGCCTCCCTTTTCCTCCCAGCTGATGGGAATCTCCAGCCACTTTGCCTCGCTGTGATTGAGCGCGCACAGCAGTTCGGAATCAAACGCAAAACCGTCCTCCTTCAGCAGCGGAGCCACCTTTCGATAATCGGCACCGCGCAGCACCTTGCCTCCGCATTGCAGATCCTCGCAATTCAGATCGAGCAGCGTGTTGGCGGTCCAGAGATACCCTCGATGCGCAAATCCGCGCCACGGACTTTCCACAATGTGAGTCGATGCCGTGCGCTTGCGGATACCGATCACCGAACGGTCCGCCGCCGCCGCCTTGCCGATCAGGTCCAGCATGTCCTCTGCGGTCACACTGCCGTCCGCATCCACGAATGCCAGCCAGTCTGCATCCGGGGCCAGCGCCCATACCCGCTTCACCGTCGAGCCCTTGCCAAGGTGGCACTCTGCGAAATTCACCTCCACATTGGGATAGATCATCGCGAGCCGGTCGCGGAGCTCGTTGAGTCGCGCATGCTCCGCCTCGCCGGATCCGTCGTCCGCGATCAGCCAGCGGACCGCCAGCGGGGAAGCCGCCAAAACCCTCGCCAGTTCCATTCCATAAACCGCCAGCCGCGTGGAATCGTTCCACACCGGCGTGACTAACAGAATTTGTACGGACGCTTCAATCATCGGAGAACGGGGTCATATAAACATTGCGGGCAAATCGTTTCTTTCATCGTATCCGGGTCGTTGCATGAAGCAAGTCGTCGTCATCATCTGTTGGATCAGCGTGATCGCCACGGGGATTTTTCTCCGCTTCGATCAACTTTCCAAGCGCCCGTTTCATGCCGATGAAGCCACCGGTGCCCGCATCACCGCCTCACGCATGGAGTCCGGCGATTACCGGTTCGATCCCTTCCATTACCACGGCCCCACCCTCAGCAGCCTGGCCATTCCGCTGTGTCAAACCCGCGGTGAGACGCGCTGGCGGGATATGACCAAACTCAGCCCGCGCCTGCTCCCCGCCACCGCCGGCAGCTTACTCCTGTTAGTTCCACTGCTCTGGCGCAGGCGTTTCGGCGATACGCCGGTGCTGCTTGCCGCCGCCCTGCTCGCCACCTCGCCGCTGCTCGTTTACTACAGCCGGATGTTCATCCATGAAATGCTGTTAGCACTTTTCGGGATGCTCGCTTTGGCCTGCCTCATCCGTTTCCCACGCTATGGAATCCCCGGACTGCTCATCGGCCTGATGTTCGCCACCAAGGAAAGCTTCGCCATCAGCATCATCGCGTGGACCGCCGCCGGCCTGCTCATCGCTTGGGAATATCGCAAATCCATCGACCGCGGCTGGTGCCTTGCCACTTGGCAGCAATACAAAATACCCGTCGCCATCTCGTTTCTCGCCGCCGCCCTCAGCTCCGGCTATTTCTACACCGACGGTTTCCGCCACCCTAACGGAGCGATCGATGCGATCAAAACCTTCTTCGTTTATGAAACCGGCGATGGCCATGACAAACCGCTCGCCTGGTATCTCCAGCTTCTCACCTTGCCGGTGAAATCCGGCGGCTTCTGGTGGTTTGGCACGCCCGTCGCCCTGCTCGCCCTCTTCGCCTACATCTCGTCATTCCGCCGCGACTCCGCAGCTCCCGCCGTCACCCGCTTTCTCGCCTACGCCGCTGCTGGACATCTTGGAATCTACAGCCTCATCGCTTACAAAACCCCGTGGCTCGCCTGTCTGCCATGGGCCCACGTCTGCCTGTTAGCCGGCATCGCCGTCGCCGGATTCCCGCGCCACCGCCTGCCGCTCCAAGCCACGCTCGGTCTGTTAGCAGGGGCCGCGATCATCACTCAGTTCACCCAAGCCCGCCGCGCCGCCGGACGCTTCGCCTCGGACGAGCGCAATCCCTTCGCCTACGTCCCCACCCGCAACGACATCGAGTCCCTCGAACCCTTCCTCGCGAAACTCCGTCTAACCGCACCGCAAATCCCGATGGAGCCCGTCGCCATCATCGGTACCGATTACTGGCCGCTTCCCTGGTATCTCCGCTCATTCGAAAAAATCGGTTACTGGCCCGCACCACCGGAGGATTTGGAAACCCGCGCCATCGTCATCAGCATGCCGGACACCACCGCCGCCGTCATGGGCCGCTTGGGAGCCACCCACGTCCCCCTCCCCCGCGGCCTCCGCGCCGGGGTTCCCATCCATCTTTTTGTGAGAAACGACGTCTGGCAACTTTGGATGGAAACCGACCGCTGATGAGCGACCTCCCCACACTACCCGCCGCCCACGCGTTCACCCACGACGCGATGAACACCACCTTCACCTTGCGCATCTGCGAGGCGGACAAAGCCGTCGCCCGTGGCTTGGCCCACCGCTGTTTCGAACAAATCGATCTCCTCGAATCCCACCTCAGCCGCTTCATCGATGGCAGCGATGTCTCCCGCATCAACCACCTCCAGGCCGGAGAAACCCTCTACATCAGCGAGCTCTGCTATCAATGCCTGCTCACCGCCCTCGATGGCCACGCGCGCACCGGCGGCTTGTTCGACATCACCCTCGGCCACCGCATCGAACACCGCAAATCCGCAGCCGACGGCCCACCGCCGTCATCCGCCGGAAAACTCACCATCCACCCGGATGTGGCCGCCGTCACCTGCGAGGAACCCGGCCGCGAGATCGACCTCGGAGGCATCGGCAAAGGCTTCGCTCTCGACAACATCCGCCAACTCCTCATCGACTGGGGCGCGGAAGGCGCGTTGATTTCCGCAGGCGCGAGCTCATTGTTAGCTTTCGGCCCCCAGCCATGGCCGGTCGATCTATCAGGCGACTCCGCCACCGCCCGCATCATCCTCCACAATGCCGCCCTCAGCGCCTCCGGCACCGGCATCCAAGGCAGCCACATCATCCACCCCGCCGGCGACGAGGCCATGCCCGCCGCACCCTGCAAGCGCCTCTGGACCGTTGCCCCCACCGCCGCACTTGCCGAAATCTGGTCCACCGCCCTGATGCTGCTCGATCCCGTGGACATCCCCGCATTCATCGAAGGCGAGGAAACCTTGCACCGCGTCCACATCGACCGCGACGGCGTCCATCAACTCTTCCCCCATTCTTAACCGCTTTTCTGTTAGGATCGGGGAAGCCGGGTAGGGGATCTGGGTTTTCATCCTGAAGGTGAAACCATGGACCGTCGAGAATCCGGGCGAAATGAATTTCGCGGTCCAATAAAAAACCCGCCGTCCATTTTCAGGAAGGCGGGTTTTGGATTGAAACGATGACGCTTACTTCGCCGCGCGGAGGGCTTCCTCCTTGGCCTTAGCCTTGGCGATAACGTCGTCGGAGACGTTTTTCGGGCAAGGGGCGTAGTGGCTGAACTCCATGGAGAACTGGCCACGGCCGGAGGTCATGGTGCGAAGGTCGCCGATGTAACCGAACATGGCGGACAACGGAGCCTCGGCCTTGACGCGGACACCGCCGGGTGTCGGCTCCTGGCCTTGGATCATGCCGCGGCGGCGGTTGAGGTCGCCAATGACGTCACCGACTTTTTCGTCGGGGGTGAAGACGTCGAGCTTCATCATCGGCTCAAGGATTTGAGGACCGCACTTGACCATGGTCTGGCGATACGCGGCCTTGGCGGCGATTTCGAAAGCGATGTTGCTGGAGTCCACTGCGTGGAAACCACCTTCGTTGAGGGTGACTTTGAAGTCCAAGCAGGGGTAGCCGGCGAGCGGTCCTTTATCGACGGAGGTTTTGAAGCCTTTATCGACGGCGGGGATGAACTCTTTCGGGATGCTGCCGCCGACGACCTTCGATTCGAAGATGAAACCGGAGCCGGGTTCGCCGGGCTCGATGGTGTAGTCGATTTTCGCGAATTGGCCGGAACCACCGGACTGCTTCTTGTGGGTGTAGCTGTCGGTGACGGCCTTGGTGATGGTTTCGCGATAGGCGACCTGCGGCGCACCGACGGAGACCTCGACCTTGTGGGTGCGCTTGAGGATGTCGATCTTGATGTCGAGGTGGAGCTCGCCCATGCCCTTGAGGATCATTTCGTTGGTCTCGTCGTCGGTTTCGACGCGGAACGATGGATCTTCCTGAATCATCTTGCCGATGGCGTTGGCGAGCTTTTCCGCGTTTGCCTTGTCCTTCGGGGCGACGGCGATGGAGATAACGGGATCCGGGAACACCATCGGCTCGAGGGTGGCAGGGTTCTTTTCGTCGCAGAGGGTGTGACCGGTCTGGACGTTCTTGAGGCCGACGATGGCGACGATGTCACCGGCTTGGGCGGAGTCGATTTCCTTGCGGTCGTCGGCGTGCATTTCGACCATGCGGCTGATGCGCTCGGTCTTGCCGGTGAAGGAGTTGAGAACGGTGTCACCCTTCTTGATGGTGCCGGAGTAAATGCGGGTGAAAGTCAGCGCGCCAAACTTGTCATCCATGATCTTGAACGCCAGACCGCGGAACGGTGCCTTCGGATCGATGACCGCGAACTTGCCGGTTGGAGTTCCTTCTTCGTCCACTTCGGGAAGTGGTTTGACGTCGGTCGGGGAGGGAAGGTAGTCCACGACGGCGTCGAGCATGAGCTGGAGGCCCTTGTTTTTGAAGGAGGAACCGCAGTAGGTCGGGAAGAATGCGAGGTCGATGGTGCCCTTGCGGATGCACTTCTTGACGTCGTCGATGGAAGGCTCGGTGCCTTCGAGGTAGGCTTCCATGATGGCGTCGTCTTGTTCGACAGCGGTCTCGATGAGTTGGGCGCGGTATTCCTTGGCCTTGTCCAGCATGTCGGCGGGAACTTCCTCAACTTTGAAATTTTCCGGTTGGCCGGATTCGTCCCAGATGTGGGCCTTCATCGTGAGCAGATCGACGACGCCGACGAACTCGGATTCGGTGCCGATCGGCAGGACCATGACGAGCGGGTGCGCACCGAGGATCTTCTTCACTTGGGCGACGACGCGGTAGAAATCCGCGCCGATGCGGTCGAGCTTGTTGACGTAAATGACGCGGGCGACTTCGGAGTCGTTGGCGTAGCGCCAGTTGGTTTCCGATTGAGGTTCAACCCCGCCGGAACCGCAGAACACGCCGACGCCGCCGTCGAGGACCTTGAGCGAACGGTAAACTTCGATGGTGAAGTCCACGTGGCCCGGAGTGTCGATGACGTTGAATTGGTGTTCTTTCCAGAAGCAGGTGGTGGCGGCGGACTGGATGGTGATCCCGCGCTCAGCTTCCTGTTCCATGAAGTCCATGGTGGATGCGCCGTCGTGAACTTCGCCGATTTTGTGGATCTTGCCGGTGAGCTTGAGAATGCGTTCGGTGGTGGTCGTTTTGCCCGCATCAACGTGGGCGAAAATGCCGATGTTGCGGTATTTACTGAGGTCCTTCATAATCGGATATTGGCTTCGGGTTGGCGGGCGACGGTTTCGCGCCGGGGGCAGATTCGTAGTCGAGAAGTGAAGTTTGGCAATCCTAGAGTCGGTCAAGCGGGATTTTTCGTCCTTCCGGCTTGCCACGGGCGGGCGGCGAGCATTGGTTCTTGCCGCGATGGAGGAATCCTTGATGCGTCATGTGCTGCGACCGGTGCGGCTCGATAATCTGACACCCGTGGAGGTGGCCGGGTGCTTGCGCCATTTGCCCGGGCTGGTGTTTTTCGACACAGCGGGAAATTTCCCATCCAGTGGCTCACGCCCGGTTTCCGTGATCGCGGCAAGGCCGGAACGCATTTTAAAAGGCAGTATTTTCTCGCCATCCGCCCGCGACGACCTGCGCCGCGCCCTCGCCGCCGCCCCCCTACAACCGGCCGACCGCGGGTTTCCGCTAAGCGGCCTCGGCGGCTGGGTGGACTACGAGGGCGAGTTCGTTTTCGGCGATTACCGGGAAATGCTCGTCTTTTGCCACGACGACTCCACTTGGTGGGAAACCGGCCAACTCTCCACCTGCCTGCGGAAAACCGACGAAGCCCGCGCCGAAATCACTTCTTTCACCGCCGCCACCTCCCGCGACGATTTCACACACAACGCCCGCCGCGCCATCGACTGGATCGCCGCCGGTGATATCTATCAGGTCAATCTTTCCCAAGCATTTCAAGCAAGCGTCTCCGGTGGATCGCTCTTCTGTCTCTACGAAACGCTGCGCGAGGCGTCTCCCGCACCGATGGCCGCCTACCTCAATCTCGACGGCCGGGAAATCCTCAGCTCGTCCCCCGAGACATTCCTGAAAATTTCCGGCCGCGGCATCGAGACCCGCCCGATCAAAGGCACCCGCCCGCGTTTTTCCGATGCCGACGAAGACCGCCGCTCCGCCTACGAACTCCAAACCTCCGCCAAGGAAATTTCCGAGCTGGTCATGATCACCGACCTGCTACGCAACGATCTCGGCCAAGTCTGCGAATTCGGCAGCGTCGAGGTGACCGAGATGCTCCAGCTCGAAACCCTCGCCCAAGTCCACCACCTCGTCTCCACCGTCACCGGCACCCTGCGCCCGGACATCGACACCGTGGATGCCCTCGCCGCCTGTTTTCCCGGCGGCAGCATCACCGGCGCACCGAAAAAACGCGCCATGGAAATCATCCGGGAACTGGAAAGCTCCCCGCGCGGCATCTATTGCGGGGCCATCGGCTGGCTCGGCCACAACGGCGAATCCTCGCTCAACATCGCCATCCGCTCCCTTGTTAGAAATGGAGATCAACTCGTCTATCAAGTCGGCGCCGGCATCGTCGCCGATTCGGATCCGGAAAAAGAATACGAGGAAACTCTCCATAAAGCCGCCGGGATCCGGCTGGCGGTGGAACGGTGGCAAAAAGACCGCACCGACTTTCAGTTCCTCCGGGAGAACTGTGCCGAGGAAATTTCCGGCAGCGGGGACCAAGCGTAGGTTCCGCTCCATGGGCTTCCCCGCCCTCGACACCCACGGCTAATCTTCAGACATTGGAGCCATCCTCGCCGCCGTCCCGAATGTTCCACCCGTTCCAAGTGACGAAAAATAGAAGCCGATGGTGAATTTCATCAAGTCCACGCTCTCTCCATTTGTTGAAATTCGAAATCCCATCGATTCAAACCCGAGGCCTCCAACTCCATCAAAGCATTCCAAGCGAACCATCAAGACAAGAGCTGGAAAATTCTGTCAAGATTTGCACCCTGACCCCGATTTCC
>JBBECN010000012.1:0-1411 GCA_040881795.1 Akkermansiaceae bacterium | reverse complement strand
CGGTCATGATCACGAAGTTCCGCATGATTCGCTTTGCGCGCAAGCAAACCGAGCGCTTTTTCGCCATTTTCCGCAAGGATCGTCAGCCTCTGCAGGTTTACGAAACGGGTTTGTTTTTCGAGGGATCCCCGGCTTACGCCGTCTACCGCGCGGGATGCGAGGAGTTGTGTTTTCAGATGCTTGGCTCGACCGAGGTGGATGACACGTTCGGCGCACGGGTGGAAGTGGCCGACCGGATCAGTCCGGCCCAGATGCGCGCCGTGACTGCGGCGATGGAGCGGGCCGTCGCTGAATCGGGGCTGCGTATGGAATCGCAAATGATCATCCTTGCCACGGCGGTGAGCGGTTCGCCGTTTCTCGGGTTGCTCGGCACGGTGTGGGGCGTGATGGATGCGTTCAGCGGCGTGGCCATGGCGGGCACGCCGAATCTGGCGGCCATGGCGCCCGGGGTCTCGGGGGCGCTGCTGACCACGGTGGTCGGGCTGCTCGTGGCCATTCCCGCAATGTTCGGCTACAACTTTCTCGTCACCAGCCTGCGTTCGATGATCGTGCAGACCGACAATTTCGCGGCGCAGCTTTCGTCGGACTTCGAGCACCGCTTCGTCGACTACGCCCACCGCAGCTGATTGTCATGCGTCGCTATTCGGACAAACAGGCGCTCTCGACGCTGTCGGAAATCAATGTCACGCCGCTGATCGATCTGGCGTTTGTGCTGCTCATTATTTTCATGATCACCACGCCGCTGCTGGAGCGCAGCGTGGATCTCATCGTGCCGACCAGTAGGGCGGCGGAGGGTGCGGTTGATCCAGCGAAGGTGCTGTCCGTTTCGATCGACAAGAACGATGTGCTTAAGCTGGACAAGCAGGAGGTGACGTTTGCGGAGTTGGAGCAAATGCTGACGGCCTTGCACGCGTCCGACCCGCAGACGGCGGTGGTGGTGCGTCCGCACCGGGAATTACCGGTGCAGCGCTTCATCAATGTGATGGACGTCATCGCGCGGGCCGGCATCACCAAGGTGGGTGTGATGACCCGCCCCGAGGGGACCTGAGGAGTCATGGGCGAAAACCGTTTCCGGTGGACCGTCGCCGGTGTGGCTTTGCTGCACGTGTTGGCCATCGGTCTGCTCATCTGGTGGAGTCTGCGCGAAATCAATAAGCCGCAGGTCCGGTGGATGGATCCGGCGCAGTTCTTACCGCCGGAGGAGGAAGCGTCCGAGTCAACGCCGGAGCCCACGCCGCCGCGCGACGAACCCGAATCGCCTGAGACACCGCTGACTGCTAAGAGCGAAATTCCTCTACCAACCCCGACACCCACGCCGACCCCAGTTCCTACGCCGACGCCAACACCCACCCCGACGCCGACCCCGACCCCGACCCCCACTCCCAAACCCACTCCCAAGCCGACTGCAAAG
>JBBECN010000011.1:0-8271 GCA_040881795.1 Akkermansiaceae bacterium | reverse complement strand
CGGCCATCCGCGATTCACTCGCCAACGGTGACATCCAAGCCACCCACATGCTCATTGGCATGCCGATCGCCTCCACCATGGGCCTCGGCGGTGCGCCGAAAAAACCGATGATCGCCCCTTGGCTGCTCAATCGCAATGGCCAGTCGATCAGCCTCGCAAACAGTCTCAAGGGCAAGGTCGCCGCAGATCCCAAGGCGCTCAAACCGCTCGTCGATGCGGCCAAGGCATCCGGCAATCCAATGTCCTTTGCCATGACCTTCCCGCCGGGCACCCACGCCATGTGGATCCGTTATTGGTTGGCCGCCGGCGGCATCAATCCCGGCGATGCTGCCGGTGGTGGCGCTGATATTTCACTGATTACCATTCCACCACCGCAAATGGTGGCCAATATGCAGGCTGGAAAAATGGATGGTTTCTGTGTCGGCGAGCCATGGAATGCCAAGACCATCAAAGATGATATCGGCTTCACCGCGATCAATACCCAGGATATCTGGAAGGATCATCCGGAAAAGGTTTGTGCCTTCACCGAAGAGTTCGCCGCCAAGAACCCCAAGACTGTCAAAGCCGTTCTCAAGGCGCTCCACGAAGCAAGCGTTTGGCTCGACGTCATGGACAACCGGGCCGAGCAGGCCACCATCGTCAGTGCTCCCACCTATATCAACTGCCCGCCAGAAGCCCTGCTTCCACGCCTCCAAGGAAAATACGATATGGGAGACGGTCGGAAATTCCGCGATCCGAACTACATGATCTTCAGCGAGCGCAACTGCAACTACCCGCAACTGAAGTATGGCAAATGGTGGATCACCCAGCTCCGCCGCTGGGGCTTCACCGAAGGTGCACCGGACTACGATGGCGTCGCCAAACAAGTCATGCGCGCCGATATCTATGAGGAAGCCATGAAGGAAATCGGCTACGCCCACGGTGGTGCCAACGATGACAAGGAATCCTTGTTCGACGGCTCCATCTTCGATCCCAAAGGTGATATGGAGGCCTATGCCGCTTCCTTCGCCGTCAAGACTCTCAAAGATTAATCATCGCAATCCATTCCGTGGAGGGAGCGTCATGCTCCCTACACCCCCTGCTTTTCACTCCCATGAAACTCTTCTATCAACTCAAACTCGACGCCATTCTCCTACCCACCATCGCCCTGCTGATCTGCCTTGGTGGCTGGGCCATGATCGCCGGTCATGGCAAGACCACCGTTTCCGTGGACGACTGGGGCGACAAGGTGACCAAGACCGAGCGCTTCGGCCTCTCGAAAAACCTCCCCTCTCCTTCTGAGACCTGGGTGGCGAGCAAACCCTACGTCGTCGAACCCTTCGCCAAACGTGGTGAACTCGACCAAGGCATCCTGCGCTTCGCCTGGCTGTCGCTCAAACTCGTGGCCCAAGGCTACGCCATCGCCCTGATCCTCGGCACCCCGATCGGCTTCTTCCTCGGGCTCTCGAAAAACTTCACCCGCGCCTTCGATCCCATCATCCAGATCCTCCGGCCGGTCTCGCCGCTCGCCTGGCTGCCACTCGGCATGGTGCTTTTCAGCGGCCTCCGCATCATGGACTCCACCGGCCGCACCACTTTCGGCACCTCGGATGCCGCCGCGCTTTTCACCATCGCCATCTGTGCCATGTGGCCCACTGTTTTGAACACCGCAGTTGGTGTTAGAGCAGTGCCTCAGGATTACCTCAATGTAGCCAAGGTCCTCAAGCTCTCGAGAACCAAGACGCTGTTCAAGATCCTCATTCCATCCGCCCTGCCCTATATGTTCACCGGCTTCCGCCTCTCGCTCGGTATCGCCTGGTTGGTCATCGTGGCGGTTGAAATGCTCATCGGCAAACCCGGCGTCGGCGGATTCCTCTGGCAGCAATACAATGCCAACAGCTACGCCCACATCATCCTCTCCATCCTCACCATCGGCCTGATCGGCTACGTGCTCGACCGCGCCATGAGCCTCATCGAAGGCCGCTTCCGCTCCGCCTAACACCCCTTCCCTGTCATCATGCCACCCATTCTGGAAATCTCCAACGTCACCAAAAGCTTCGGCCGCGCCCACGAGCGTGCGACCATTCTCAAGGACATCAGTCTCACTGTCGAGGAAGGCGACTTCGTTTCCATCATCGGCTATTCTGGCAGCGGCAAGAGCACCCTCATCAACCTGGTTTCAGGACTGCTCAAACCGGACACCGGCACCGCGAAGATGGACGGCGAGATCATCAGCGGTCCCGGCCCGGAACGTGGCATCGTTTTCCAAAACTACTCGTTGCTGCCGTGGCTCACCGTCACCGAAAACGTCCGGCTCGCGGTGGATCAGTTGTTTCCCCATCTCTCGGAAAAAGAGCGCGCCGAGCACGCTGCGAACTACATCGACATGGTGAAACTCACTCCCGCGTCCGGTAAGCTGCCCCGCGAGCTTTCCGGTGGCATGCGGCAGCGCGTATCCGTCGCCCGCACCCTCGCCGCGAACCCGCGCATCCTCTTGCTCGACGAGCCGCTTTCCGCGCTCGACGCCCTCACCCGTGCCACTTTGCAGGATGAAATCGCCGATATCTGGCAGAAAAACCGCACCACCGTCATCTGGATCACCAACGATCCCGACGAGGCGCTGCTGGTCGCAGACCGCGTGATTCCGCTACTTCCCGGCCGCGATGGCGCCACCCTCGGTGCGGAGATTCCGGTGCCGATGCCGCGCCCCAGGGACCGCCGGGAGGTTCTTAAAACCGTCGAGTTCAAGGACCTCAAACTGCAACTCATCAACGCCCTGCTCAGTGCGAAGAAAGACAGCGCTGCCACGGTCAGCAAAAAACTCTCCATCCCCGACATCCTTCCCGAAGACCTCGGCATCAAACATACCCGCTCACTTTTTGACCGCCCAGCTCCCCGTCGCCGCTCACAGCTCGCGCGCGAAGAACTTAACATCGAAGTCTCATGACTCACAAAAACGCCCCGGTTCTCGAACTGTTCAACCTTTCTAAGGCCTACCCCACACCGAAGGGGCCCGCTGTCATCGTTAAGGATTTTAATCTGAACTTCGCCGCTGGCGAATTCATCACCCTCATCGGCCACTCCGGTTGCGGCAAGTCCACGGTTCTCTCGATGGTCGCCGGACTCACAGAAATTACCGATGGTGCGATGATTCTCGCCGGGCGCGAAACCAACGAAGCCGGTCCGGATCGTGGTGTGGTGTTTCAATCGCCATGCCTGCTGCCGTGGATGACCGCCTATGAAAATGTCATGCTTGGCGTGGACCAGGTGTATTTCACCGCGCCCAAGGCCGAGCGCCGCGAACTCGCAGAATACTATCTATCCGTGGTAGGCCTCGGCAATGCCATGCATAAATACCCGGGTGAACTTTCCCAAGGGATGCGCCAGCGCGTGGGCATCGCCCGCGCCTTCGCCCTTCAGCCCAAGATGCTGTTGCTCGATGAACCCTTCGGCATGCTCGACGCACTCACCAAGATGGAACTGCAGGAAGTCCTGCTGGAACTTTGGCGGAGAAACAAACTCACCACCCTCATGGTCACTCATGATGTGGACGAGGCGATTTTCCTTTCGGACCGCGTCGTCATGATGACCGACGGGCCGGAAGCCGAGGTTGGAGATATTCTAACCATTCCCTTCGCCCGCCCGCGCATCCGCGCCGAGGTGTTGGGAGATCCGCGCTACATGGAAATCCGCAATTACCTGCTCACCTTCCTCAACGAGCGTTCGCACATCCGCCCCAGTAAGATCCAGACGACGAAAATCGTCGCCCGGGAAGCCGTCTGCGACTTTGATTCCAGCTCGGTCGCCAGTGCCCAGAGCCCTTGAATCCGGAGCCAGTCACTTCAAAGCCAACAGCGCGAACTCCTTGTGGTGGACCGCGAGCTGCTGGAGACGAACCGTTTTGAACCCCATATCCCTCAGGGCGTCCATCCATCGTTTTTTTTCGGAAATCTGTGAGAGATCGGTTAGCTTCAGCGTGATCAACACCTTGCGGATGGAACCGGCCATCTTGCAAAAACGGGCGCACTCCTTGAGCACCACATCCGGTGACTGGTTCATGTCCGACATAAACCAAGTGACCCCGGTGCCAAGGTCGCGCTTGCTAACGAGCGCGGCGGGTTTTCGGCAATGATAGAACCATGGGCCGTCGAGAGGTGCATCGCCGCGCTCGATTACGGCGGATTCCATCACCACAGCCGCCATCTTTGCGGGGTCCACGCCGATCACCGGGATGCCGCGCCGCAACAGGGCAAGCACCACACCGCCCGGTGAGCAGCCAAGTTCGACGATCAGATCTTTGTTAGAAAACTCCAATTCAAAGAAGCGGGTGGCCTCCTCCAGTTTGAGCCATGCGCGTGAAGGTGAATCCTCCGCCATCACCAGCGCTCCATCCCCGCCGGGATCCGGGCTGATGAACGGACCCTGCAAGTGCAGACCGACCCAGAATTCATCCGGCCCGAGTTCCACCACCGTGCCGACGCAGTCGCCCGGTTGCACGGGCTCTGCTGGATTATCATCGCCCGGCTCCATCCTGCGATTGGCAAACCGCACCTGATGGATCGCGCCGCCGAGATAAGCCGGATGCTGGCGGATTTTATTCACCGCGTCTGCGCGGGTTGGCTGCTTGCCGAGCGAGAGGCAAAGCCTTCGCGCACAGGAGAGCCCATGGTCGAGCGCGCCGAGCGAGAACAACCCATCATCCGCCGCCGCTTTGAAACTGACAAAGCCCCTGCGCTGATAGCTGAGCCGCCAGCCCAGCCCCATCGTTTCGGCCTCCAGCTTGAGCGCCCTCTCGGAACCGGTGTTGGTTAGGGCAAAAATGAATTCTGACTCAGTTTCCTTCATGGCGGATGGTCATTGTGGGAGAATATTCCGGGCGGGCTTTGCGGCAGTGATGCAACGGCTGTTTGGATTTGAAATCCATTCGTTGATTCCACATCTATCCGTTCAGATCGTGAAGATCGGCATGCGAGGTGGATGAGGGTTCACGGCTGATTTGCCAAGTCCCGTCGGGCCGGATTTCCAAATGCGCATCGAACTGGAGACGGGACTCGCCGTTCTTGGCGAGAATCACCACGCCGATGTTCTGCGCGGTGAGCAGGTCCATGATCGCTGCAATCTGGTTCTTGGGCAGCGAGCTGCCAGGGCGATCGAGGAAAACAAAGGCCGGCTTGGCGAGGAAAATGCGGGAAATCGACAACATGTGCTGCTCGCCGATCGATAATAAATCGTCCCAATCCTGATCCGCGCCGAGACCGCCAGCGCGCTGCAACACCTCATCGAGGCCCAGTTTGGCAAGAACTTCCACGATTATCGAATCATCGGTGGTCGAATCCATCGCGGTCCGCAACAGCACATCGCGCAGGGTGCCGGGCGGGAGATAAGGACGCTCGGGGAGGAACAGGATGTCATCGAGTCCCGGCCGGGTGATTCGTCCCCCGCCGCATTCCCAAACGCCCGCAGTGGCGCGGAACAATGCAACTTTCGGCGCGTCATCGGTAGCCGTGAACAACCAACGTGAGCCGCGAAGAACATCCAGATTCAAATCAGACACCAGGAGCCGAGCTTTATCCGCCGAGTAAAGCGTCACATCTTCGTAAGACACACGGTCCGGTTTTTCTCCGATATCGATCGCGCAGATGGTGGTGTCATGGGCTTTCTCCATCGCATCACTGAGCTTGAATAGCCGGGCCGTGACGGCGGTGAAGGCAGAGATCGACTGGAACTGCGTCACGATCAGTGAAAAAGCACCCAACAATGTCGCGAATGCCATGGTCGATTGGGTGATCACGCCGAATTCACTGATGCTTCCGCTAATGAACATCGGTGCGACGATCAGCACAGGAATGATCTGGATGAGGTAGTTGTATCCGGTGGTGAAAAATCCAAGGTTGCGGTTGATGCGGATCAAGCGCCGGAAATTCGCCGTCAGCGCGTCCAAGCGTTTGTTCAAGCGGGCCAGGAAGCGTCCCTCGCGATGGGCCAGGGCGATGGACTCCGAATTTTCTCTAACATGGATGAGGTCGGAGCGGAAATTCGCCTCCATATCGAGCTGGTGGTAGTTGAGCCGAATGAGTGGCTTGCCTAACAAAATCGTCAGCAGCGAGCCGCAGATCGCATAAACTACCGCCACCCCAAACAAGGTGGGACTGATGCTCCACAAGACGCCTGAAAAGGAAACCGCCGTCAGCGTGCCATTGAGAATGAGCAGGATGAACGAGAGCGTGGTGGTGGTGAAGGCGCGGACGTCGTCGGTGATCCGCTGATCCGGGTTGGCGACGCCGGTGGCGGAATCAAGCCGGTAATAAGTCCGGTCGCTCATGTAAACATCCATCAACCGCCGCGTCAGTTGTTCGCGCCACAGGATTCCGATGCGCTCCTCGGTGAAGCGGTAAAACACCGCGGCCAAGGTGGACGCAACGAACACCGCGATATACATGAGGGCCTGCACCTTGAAGCTGGACATGTTCCGGTTCTCAATCGCCGACATGAAATCGCGGCCAACGTAGCTGTTGATCACGTTCAGGCCGTTAATCCCGATCATGATCGCGAACAGCAGGCCGGAGAGCATCATCGCCTTGGGGCCGGACTCCGATTTCGCAAGCATCTTCAAAGCCGCGCCAAAGCGCTGCCAAGTGAGTCGTGCAATCTGGAGCTTTTCGACGGCCATTCCGGGAGCAAGTGGTAATTTAATTCACTCGATGATACGGAAATCTTAATTACCTCCGGCGACCGGGATGACAAAAAGCACCGACGAAAGCAAAGCTAATCAAGAAAATCCGCGAAAAACATCGCATCGTCCCCTTATGGCGTGCCGCGCGGGCGGCGATTGGTGGCTTTCCATTCGCGAAATTCCCCCTCAATGTTCCGAAAAGGTCACCATCCAAAAATTGCGGAAACGATGCGTAAATTTCAGGTTCATTAAGTAGTTCGACCCATTGGAAATACTTCGGTTACAGCCACTGGGGCGAACTACAAACGCTAACAAAAAGCTCCTCAATCCTTGCAGCTGCAAGGGCGGAGCTGGCGGCTCCCGATGCGCTGGCACGGGGTCTGCTATCCGAATAACGACACCCAAACCAATGGACATGAACATCACAGAACATCACAGACCGTATCCCGACCTGTCTACCGTGCCGTCCGAGCTGTCCTTCGAGGGCTCCTGGGACGGCGTAGCGGTATCCGGGCTCATTCGCTCGAAATGCGATCATGGAGAAACTCCCGCCTTCCTGTTTTTGGGAAGACAAGAGACGCTCCTGCTCAAAGAACACTTGGCTGAAACCTTCGGTGAGGAGGCGGTAGTCACGCTTCACGGCACCCACTACATGGGGCTCGAAGTCGTCGCAGTGGACTGCGAGCGCTTCCTAAGCACCGGCGGTCGCAAGGCCATCCGGACGCTGCAGGATCCGATCGCCCGGCGCCCCGCATGGCGCGACCGTGAAACCGAGGCGCTCTGGCAGTTCCGCATCTGATCCATGCTTGGGACCCCCGCCCTTCCTGATTTAAGGAGGAGCGGGTGTCTCAAGCCTCGATCAAGCGCAGCTTCCCGAACGGCCCACTAGCCAACTCAAAGCGCCTTCCTCCGGGGGGGCGCTTTTTCGTTTGGCGAGTTGAACGCCAAAAGCACAAGTGTCTGTCGACAATTAAAACTGGCCAGTTGCGATGGCGGTTTTTGGGGGTGAGACGGCATGCCGTTTGACACCGGTTGGGGCGGCGGGTGCTGCTCTGGGCTGTGGTCAATACAACTCAAAAAAAAAGGGGTCAGTGTGCAAATCTTGACAGTATACACTTTTCCGATAACCTAATCATATGCCACGGAGCCTTCGAATTGAATTTCCCGGTGCCTATTACCACGTGATGGCGCGGGGTAACCGGCGCGAAACAATTTTTCACGACGATGACGACCGCCGCTTTTTCCTCGCCACCCTCTCTGAAGCTTGCGCGATGACGGGTTGGCGGGTGCATGCCTGGGTCTTAATGGGGAACCACTATCACCTCTTCATCGAGACGCCCGAAGCGAATTTGGTCGCCGGCATGAGCTGGCTGCAGAACACGGTGACCCGCCGTCACAACGTCCGCCACATGGCATGGGGCCGCCTGTTTGGTGACCGTTACAAAGCGGTGTTGGTGGACGGCGCGGACACATGGCACTACCAGACACTTGCCGATTACATCCATCTCAATCCGGTGCGGGCGCGCATCGTGAGGCCGAAGGCAGGGCAAAGTGTGCTGGACTATCCATGGAGCAGCGTGGCCGGAGGCTGGGCCCTGCCGCCGGGCAAGCGCCCCAAG
>JBBECN010000010.1:0-1427 GCA_040881795.1 Akkermansiaceae bacterium | reverse complement strand
ATGATGATCACGCACTACCTGCACCTCATGCGGGAGGAGGGGATGAAGTTCGACCGCGCCATGATCGTGCGTGGAACACAGGAACGCGTGGTGCCCGTGCTCATGACCGCTCTCACGGCCGGCTTGGCCCTGCTTCCCCTGCTGCTCGGCGCCGACCAGCCGGGCAAAGAAATCCTCCACCCCGTGGCCGTGGTGATTTTTTGCGGTCTCTTCACCAGCACGCTGCTCGATCTTGTCGTGCGTCCGCTCGTTTTCTGGCAATACGGACGCCGAGCATCGGAGCGGCTGGTGCCAGAAGCATTTTCGACGACCCAAACAACCAAATCATGAAAATCATCACCATCCTCCTCACTACTATCCTCGGTCTCACCCTCTCTTTGCGGGCCAATGAGGAACACGGCCACGGTCACGAAAACATCGTCATTCCGGAAGCTTTGCCGGAATTGCGCGCCGAGATCACCGCCCAGCAGAAGAAACTGACCGATGCCTTGGTCGCACGCGATGCCGCTGCCGCTCACGCCGCAACCGATGTGCTGTCCGTTTTAGTGCAGGCCATCCCCGGCAAGACGCAGGGATTAGACGAAGCGACGCTCCAACGGGTCACGGGCATGGCCAGCAACGCCGCCAAAGCATGGGGCCATACGGCGCACGAAGCAGAGCACGGTGATTATGAAAAAGCCGGACGCGAATCTGCCAAGGCGGAAGCCTCTTACCGTTTGCTGGAAGCACGTTTGCCCAGTTCGTAGCCCCTGACGGGAAGAGTTGAGCAAAAAGGCGGTTTCGCTAAAATGGAGCGGTGAAAATTCAACGCATCATCTATCTCGTGGCCGGCACGTTCGTGCTGACCGGTTTGGCCCTCGGCTATTTCGTGAACCAGTGGTGGTTCCTGCTCCCGGCTTTTGTCGGGTTCAACCTTTTCCAGACGGCGCTCACGGGGTTTTGTCCGTTGGAGAAAATCCTCATCGCGGCCGGCGTGGGCCGGGGCACGAAGTGCTCTTGAGCCGCCGTCGGTAGGGCCCGCTGGCTCAGCGGGCCGATGTTTAAGGGTGCGGACGGATGGAGCCAGCCGTCGCTGCCGGGGAAATATTAAAACTGGTCGGCCTGGAGGAGGGGAGGGTGCAAGCCGGGTGTTGGGGAGAGTGGCATCGGCATCTCTCCGAGCCGTAGGCTCTACGAGCAGGAGGCCTGCCGATGATGTCTGGTCGTGACGGGCGGGACGCCCGTGCCCTCTGGTTAGGCGGCGTCGTGCATCATGGCTTTCATCTTTTCCTCTACGTCCTCGGCCACGGCGGCGAGTGCTGGGGAGGCGGAGAGGGCAGAGAGCAACTTGGTCGGGAGAGCGGTGGCGATCTTGGTTTTGCCGTCTTCCTCATAGACTGAGATGCGGCAGGGGAGGGCGATGTTCATGCCCATGTCTTCGGTGAGGA
>JBBECN010000009.1:20429-46689 GCA_040881795.1 Akkermansiaceae bacterium | reverse complement strand
TCCGGTAAAAAGTTGAAATCGTTTGGTGGTGCTTAGGCGCGCATTCGTTTTAGCTGGATCTCCTGCATGCGAGCAAGATGGATTGGCATCACTTAATCCTGCTCCAACTCTAGATCAGGGATGTGGGTGAACGAAATCCACATCCGCCAGCGGCAGGGCACCGCATGTTGTTGAAATGCGAGACCTGACCCTATTGGCTTCCCATTTACTCAAGGCCGAGCCATGAAAAATCGACGTTCGTTCTGGTCCTCATCCGTCTGGCGGCTTAGGCTTCGGTCATGGACGCCCTGATTCACCACCTCGAAGAAAAGCAGGAACTGTCGGCACGCGAGATTCAGGTCGCCGCCGCCTTGTTGCTGGATCCCGCTGCGCCGGATGAAAAAAAGGAGCGTTTGCTCGAAGCACTCTCGCGCAAGGGGGAAACGCCTGCGGAGATCGCAGGCTTCGTCGAGGCGTTTCTCGAACACGCGGTGGATCCACATCTCGGCTTGATCGACCTCGAAGGACCGACACTCGACGTTTGCGGCACCGGTGGTGATCAGTTGGACTTGTTCAATGTTTCCACCACTTCGATGTTCATCACCGCCGCCGCCGGAGCGGTGGTCGTGAAGCATGGAAACCGCGGCATCACCTCGAAAAGCGGGGGCGCGGACGTGCTTGAAGCGCTGGGCATCCGCATCGATCTTGGCCCCGATGAGTTCCGCAGTTGTGTGGAAAAGGCCGGGCTCGGTTTCATGTTCGCGCCGATCTATCACCCGGCATTCAAGGCGGTCGTCGGGGTGCGCAAGACGCTGGCTGCCCGCGGCGTAAAAACAATTTTCAATCTCATCGGCCCCTTGCTCAATCCGGCCCGGCCGCAATGCCAATTGGTCGGTGTTTTCAATCGCGACCTGTGCCCGGCCTTTGCGGAGATCCTGCAACGCCTCGGCCGCGACAGCGCCTGGGTCGTTCACGGCACCACCGGCGACGGCCGCTCGGTGGACGAGGTCAGCCTGATGGGTTCCACCCGCATCTGCAAATCCGGCCTCTATCAGGACTTGGAGGATGAGGAAGTCCGGCCGCGGGATTTCGGGCTGAAACATGCCGAGGTTGCGGAACTTCAGGGCGGCGACGCGAAAGTGAACGCCGTCATCCTCGAATCCATTCTCGCAGGGCGTGAAACCGGGCCGAAGCGTGACATGGTCACCATGAATGCCGGAGCCGCGCTGGCCTGCGCCGGATTGGCCGACAACATGGGCGACGGCATCAACATCGCCCGCGAGATGATCGACAGCGGCGCAGCCTTGGAGCGTCTCCGCATGCTGCAAAAAGCCGCGGTCTAACCCAACATCTCAACCAGGTGGGCGAAGACCTCGGTATTTCTAACCATCCCGGCGAAGCGGTCCGACTGCGGGCCGAGCGCGGTGACGATCGTGGGGTCCGAGGTGTGGGTGGTGCCGGTCCAGCCGATGCCGGTGTGATTGCCCGCGAACTGGCCTAACAGCCCTTCGGGTTTGTTGAGTTGTTCGTTCCACTCGATGATCGGATGCTTGGCGACGATGGAGAACAAGGCGTCCGCCTCACCGGGCTTCAGGGTGAACCCAAGATGCTGCTGAACGAGAGCGGTGATCTGGGCGGCTTCCCTGCCCTGCTGTTGGTTCCACTCCGCCAGCAGCCGCTCGTGGGATGCCTTGAACCGGGTGATTTTGGAGAATGCCTGGGTGCTTTGATTGTAGCCGACGCCCATGCCATTGAGCCCGGGGTTGGAATTTCCATGATCGCTGGTGACGACGAGTAGGATGTCGTCGCGGGTGCCGATGAGCACCCGCATCGCTGCGACCGCGTCGTCGAAAGCGAGTTGGTCGCCTAACAACCCGGCGATGTCGTTGAGGTGGGCCGCATGATCGATGCGTGCGCCTTCGACTTGGAGCAGGAACGGCTTGTCAGTGGTTAGAAAACGAGTGAGCGCTGCCTGGGCCATTTCCGTGAGGGTGGGAACTTTGGCCGCCAACTCCGGATTGTGATCACGATCCACGCTGAACGGCAAGTGGCCGCGGGTGAAGGTGCCGAGCAGCTTTTCATCGCGGGAGGCGAGCAGTGAATCGCGGTCGCCCACCACGCCGTAGCCGGCTTTGGCAAATTCGCCGAAGAGATCGCGTTTGTCCGCCCGGGCCTTTGCCGAAAAATGGCCGGAGCCGCCGCCGAGGATCACATCCACCTGCCCGAGATACTGCGGGGCGACGTCGTCCTCATCGTTGCGCTTGGCGACGGACGCCGCAAATCCCGCCGGGGTGGCGTGGGTGATGGTGGCGGTGCTCACGAGCCCGATGAGCGCGCCCTTTTTCTTCAAAATTCCGGCGATCGGACTGAGCGCCTTGCCGGCGGGGTTCACATTAATAGCGCCGTTGTTGACTCGCTCGCCGCCGCCCCATGCGGTGGATACCGCGGCGGAGTCGGTGACCATGGAATTGGCGGAGGCGGTGTCCATCAGTCCGCGCGAAGCGGTGCGATCGTTGAAAAGTCCCCACCAGTGGGTGCCACGCTGGCGGGTGAGTTGGGAATAAGCTTCCGCCAGGGTCAGCACGCCCGGGCTCATGCCGTCGGAAACCATGAAAACCACGCCCCGGACTTTTTTGCCGGGAGCGCCCACCGGCTCCGCCGTCGCCTCGGTCCGGCCGATCACGGCCGCCGCTCCGCCCAAGGCTGCTGTTTTCAGCCAATCCCGGCGAGCAACTTCAAAATCACGTTTCATGCGCAATGGATAACAGCGGGAACTTGCAAGGCAAGGCTGCGAAATCAGGTCCTTGCAACGATCTTGTCACCTCAGACTTGCGCGGATGCTTCCGGTTCTTTAACCATCCGCCCCACATGACGCACGACCCGGACCAACATGCCTCGCTTGGCGCGATGTATTCCGACTATTTCCTCGATTACGCCAGCTACGTGATCCTCGAACGCGCGGTGCCGCATTTGTTCGACGGACTCAAGCCAGTACAGCGCCGCATCCTCCACGCGATGGATGAAATCGACGACGGACGCTACAACAAGGTCGCCGGAATCGTTGGAAACACGATGAATTACCACCCGCACGGTGATCAATCGATCGGTGCCGCCATCGTCCAGCTCGGGCAAAAAGACCTGCTCATCGACACCCAGGGGAACTGGGGCAATACCCTCACCGGCGACGGGGCCGCTGCGCCGCGATACATCGAAGCCCGCCTCACAAAATTTGCCAACGAAGTCGTTTTCAACCCGAAAACCACCGACTGGCTCCCGAGCTACGACGGCCGCCGTAAGGAGCCGGACACGCTGCCGGTGAAATTCCCGCTGCTGCTCGCCCAAGGCGTCGAAGGCATCGCGGTGGGCCTCGCCTGCAAGATTTTGCCGCACAATTTCAACGAGCTCATCGAGGCGGCCATCGCCGTTTTGCGCGACCAGCCGTTCACCCTGATTCCCGATTTCCCGACTGGCGGCATCATGGACGCCGCTGAATACCGTGACGGTCTGCGGGGCGGCAAAGTCCGGGTCCGCGCCCGTATTTCCACGGAAAAAAAGGGCATCCTGCGCATCACCGAAATCCCCTTTGGCACCACCACCGGCGGGGTCATGGAATCGATCGTAGCCGCGGCGGATAAGGGCAAAATCAAGATTGCCAAAATCGAGGACAACACCGCCGCGCACGCCGATATTCTCGTCTATCTGCCGGCCGGGGCGGATCCCGAGCAAACGCGCGACGCGCTCTATGCCTTCACCGACAGCGAACTCACCATCTCGCCCAACGCCTGCGTCATCACCGAAGGTAAGCCGGTCTTCATGGGCGTCTCCGACATCCTCCGCCGCACCACCCACCACACCCGCGAGCTGCTCAAGCTGGAGCTCGAAATCAAACTCGCCGAGCTCGCCGAGAAGTGGCACTTCAGCTCGCTTGAGAAGATTTTCATCGAAAACCGCATCTACCGCGACATCGAAGAATGCGAAACTTGGGAAGCTGTGCTCAAGGCCATCGACGACGGCCTCAAGCCATTCAAAAAGCTCCTCAAGCGCGAAGTCACCCAGGACGATCTTGTTAGACTCACGGAGATCAAGATCAAGCGCATTTCCAAGTTCGACGCCTTCAAGGCCGACGAGGAAATCAAAGGCTTGGAAAAACTCCTCGAGGAGACCGACAAGCATCTTCGCAACCTCACCAAATACACGATACGCTGGTATGAGGATCTTCAGAAAAAATACGGCAAGGACCGCGAGCGCCGCACTGAGATCGCATCGTTCGACCGCGTCGATCGGATGCAGGTCGTCGCCGCCACCGAGACGCTCTATCTGGATGCCAAAAACGGCTTTGCCGGTTACGGATTGAAAAAAGACGGCGAGCCGATCGAAAAATGCTCCACCATCGATGACATCATCGCCTTCACGCAGGATGGCAAAATGCGGGTTGTGAAAGTGGCGGACAAGGTTTTCGTCGGCCAGAAGCCGCTGCGTGTCGCCATTTTCCGCAAGGAAGAGGATCTGATCTACTCGATGATCTATCGGGACGGGCGCGACGGGCCGATTTTGGCAAAACGCTTCACGGTCGGCGGCATCACGCGCGACAAGGAATACGATCTAACCAAGGGCACGCCGGGCAGCCGCATCCTCTACTTCGCCTTCCACAAGACCAACGAAGAGAGCGCCGCGCAGATGTTGCTGGTGCACCTCAAGTCCGGCTTGCGCATGCGCAATCTCATCCGCCCACTGCATTTTGCCGAATTTGGAATCAAAAGCCGCTCCAGCGCTGGCAACCTCGTCACCAAACACGGCATCGAAAAAATCATCCGTGCCCCCAAGGACTATGATCCGACGCTCGGCGCCTAAGAAAGTGGCTGGCGCGTCTCGCGCCAGACTGTTGCGGAGGCGGGTGGCTGGCGCGTCTCGCGCCAGACTGTTGCGGAGGCGTCTCGCCTCCAGCCTCCCTGGTCAGGGCGAGACGCCCGGACAACGGTCTGGCGCGAGACGCGCCAGCCACATTTCAATCAATCGTGACGCGCGGCAGTTAGACAATCCCGTGCTAGAATTCACCGGAGTCCGCGCGTAAGACTCGGCTTATGATTCGCTGGTTCGCGCGGAATGACATCGCGGCAAATTTCCTGCTCTTCGGTCTGTTGCTGTGGGGCGGCTGGTCGTTTGTGGAAAAAGTGCCGTTGGAGGTCCAGCCGGCGTGGGTGTTTGAGCAGGTGGACATCACGGTCCCCTACCGCGGTGGCAGCCCGGAGGATGTCGAACGCGCGGTGATCCTGCCGATCGAAGGCGCTCTCGAGGGTCTTTCCGGGGTCAAATACATCGAATCCCGCGCGACCAGTGGCAATGCGCAGATTACCGTCAATGCCGATGAAGGCGTGGACACGCGGCTGCTGATGGAGGAAGTGAAAACCCGGGTTTCCCGGCTCACCAATCTGCCCGGCGAGACTGAGCCGCCGCAGGTGAGCATCCCGGACAGTGCCGCTTGGTTTGACGTGATCAAAATCGCCATCGTCGGTGAAATGGACGAGGAGGACCTGCTGCGCGCCGCCCGCCGGGTGAGGGATGATTTGATCGAAATCCGCGGCATCTCGCAGGCGGTGGTGCTCGGCGCGAACAAGCTGGAAATCGCCATCGAGGCGGATCCGATGCGGCTGCGGGATTACGGGCTGACGTTTGCCGACCTCAGCAGCGCCATCCAACGCTCGTCGCTCGACCTCCCGGCTGGACAAATCCTAACAGACGAGGGCAACCTGATGATCCGCTCGAAGGGCCAAGCATACACCCGGACGGATTTTGAAAACATCGTCATCAGCAACAACCAAGGCGCGGAAGTCCGGCTCGGCAGCGTCGCGAAGGTGACCGACGGCTTCGAGGAAGGGCGGCAAACCCACCGCTTCAATGGCAAACCGGCGTTGATGGTGGAGGTGCTGCGTTTGAACGATGAAAACGCCTTGGAGATCGCCGCCGCAGTGAGACGCTATTCGGAAACCGGACCCGAGCGGTTTCCCCCAGGGATTTCGCTCCACATCTGGGACGATTCATCGATCGAGCTCGAAGGCCGACTCGGCACACTCGTCAACAGCTTGCTGATGGGCGGGCTGTTGGTCTTGATCGTGCTCGGCTTGTTCCTGCGGCCGATGATTGCCTTTTGGGTGGTTCTGGGCATCCCGGTCGCCTTCGCCGGTGGTTTCATCATGATGCCCTTTTTTGGCATGACGGCGAATGTGATGAGCATTTTCGGCTTCATCATCGTCGTCGGGATTGTGGTGGACGACGCGATTGTCACTGCGGAAAACATCTATACCAAGTTGAAGGATGGCGTGCCGCCGCTCGACGCGGTGACGGATGGGGCCAAGGAAATCGCGGTGCCGGTGACCTTCGGGGTGTTGACGACGATTGTGGCGTTCATCCCGCTGATGTTTTTCGAAGGGTTTTACGGTACGTTCAGCAAGCAGATCCCGCCGGTGGTGGGCGCGGTTTTGATTTTCTCGCTCATCGAAACCAAGCTGGCGCTGCCTTGCCACCTCAAGCACGTCAAGGTTCACCGCCACCGATTGAACGCCTTCGAGCGCTTTCAAAAAACCATCGCCGACAGTCTGGAAACCTTCGTCGAGCGGATTTACGAGCCGGCCCTCAGGTTCACCACCTGCCATCGTTACACCACACTGGCGGTGTTTCTCGCGTTGGCGATGGGTTCGATCGGGATCTTCACCAGCGGTCGCCTCGGATTTGTCAACATGCCGGCCATCGATCAGAACCGGATCAACGCCCGCATTCAAATGCCCAGCGACACCCCGGTCCACGTCACTGAGGAGCGCGTCATGCAGGTGGCGGCGGCGGTGGAGCAACTCCGCCAGGAATTCGTCGATCCGGGCACCGGCGAATCGTTGATCCGCGACATGGTCACCTCCAGCGGCGGCCGGATCAGCCGGCCGGGGTTTGATCCGCGACAAGGAAACATCACCATCAATGTGCTCGATCCGGGTAAACGCTCGGAACCCGGACCGAAAAACAGCGAGATCGCCAATCGCTGGCTAGCGCTCGTTGGCAAGCTGCCGGATGTGGAAGACCTGAGAATTTCCGGCGATCGCAGCGGCGGTGGCCGGGGCAGCCAGGACGGGATCGAATCGCTCGCGGTGGAAATCCGGGGACCCGCATCCGAGGTGAAAACCACAGTCACGCGCGAGATCGAGGACATCATCGAAGGTTATGCCGGAATCGCCAGCGCTTGGAGCGACGTCGGCGGAAACCGCGACGAGTTGCTCATCACCATCCGCCCCGAGGGAGAATCGCTCGGGCTGACCCAGCGCGACCTTGCCAACCAAGTGCGCGCCGCGTTTTTCGGCCAACAGGCGCAGCGGGTCCAGCGCGACCGCGACGACATCCGCGTGATGGTGCGACTGCCGCTCGAACAACGCCAATCGCTGAGCACGCTCGAACAACTTCGGATCCGCACGCCCGCCGGTGGCGAGGCACCCTTCCGGACGGTGGCCACCGCGGAGTTCGCCCGCACCCGCTCGGACATCAACCGCATCGATGGCGCGCAGGTGGTTTCGGTTTCCGCGCAACCGGTGGACGAAACTGTGGACGTGGTGGCGATTTCCCGAAATCTCGCCCCGCAGCTGGATGCGATTCTGAACCAACATCCCGAGCTTTCCTGGCGCTACGACGGCTACGTCGCCGAGCATGAGGAAACCCGAAAGCGCACGATCGTCGGCGGGCTCGCATTGTTTTTTGCGTTGTATGCCTTGTTGGCGATCCCTTTCCGCTCGCTCTATCAGCCGTTTTTCGTGATGCTGGCGGTGCCATTCGGGGCGATCGGCGCGTTGTTCGGCCACATGATCATGGACATCACCCCGTCGTATCTATCCATCTTCGGCATCCTCGCGCTCGCCGGGGTGGTGGTGAATGACTCGCTGGTGATGGTCGATTTCATCAATCAGCGGAAACGCGCCGGCGAAAATCTGTTTGAAGCGGTGATTCAATCCGGCACCCGGCGATTCCGGCCGATTTTGCTGACCTCGCTCACCACGTTTGTCGGGTTGGTGCCGTTGATGTTTGATCCCTCATTGCAAGCGCAGTTGCTGATCCCGATGGCCACTTCGCTGGCATTCGGGATTCTATTTGCCACCGCGATCACCCTATTTTTGATTCCCGCGTCCTATTTGGCGGCGGAGGACATGGTCGGCCACTTGGGGCGTGCTTGGTCGTGGTACAAGCGGCCCTTCCAGCACGAGCAGGACGCCCTCCCCAATCAGAAAGTTCAGTAAAACCCTAACATCGCATGCGAAATCCAATTCCCCGCCGCCTTCTTTGCTCCGTGCTATCGGGCGGCGTCCTGCTCGCGGTTTCCTGCGAATCCGGACGCTTCAGCCGCCCGCTGGACGATCTTTCCATCCGCACTCCGGGGTCTTGGACGGCGGTTTCCAACGGCAGCGAGCGCCGGATTTCGAGCGGTTGGGTGGCGGGCTTGGGAGACCCGAGGCTGACAAAAACCGTGGATGAGGCGTTGGCGAACAACCGCAATTTAAAAATCGCCGCCGCCCGTTTCCGCGAGGCCCGCCAAGTGGCGATCATCGGCCGCTCGCGCAGTCTGCCCAGCGCCTCGCTTTCCGGCAGCGGCGCGACGATCGATTCCTCCAACAGCCCGAACCGCGACACCTACGGACTGAACCTCGCCGCCGCATGGGAGCCGGACTTGTGGGGGCGCTTGCGGGATCTGAACCGCGCCTCCGACGCTGAGGAGCGCGCCGCATTGGAGGATTTTCGCGGAGCAAGGCTCTCGCTGGCGGCAAATGCGGCGAAGGCCTGGTGCGATCTCATCTCTGCCGAACAGGAGGTCGCGCTCGCTGACATCACCTTGGAATCGTTTGAGAAAAACCTGCGGATCATCGAGCGGAACTACGTCGGCACCGGCGAAGGGGCTCTCGACATTCAATTCGGCCGCACCAATGTTTCGGCCGCCCGCCGCGCGGTGGAGCAGCGCAAACAAGACCGCGAGGGGGCGGCGCGCACGCTGGAGGTTTTGTTAGGCCGTTATCCGTCAGGGACCGCCCGGGCGGGCAAGGAGTTGCCGCAGTTGCGCGGCAGCGTTCCCGCTGGGATTCCTGCGGACTTGCTGGATCGCAGGCCGGATCTGGCAGCGGCGCGGGTGCGTTTGTTCGCCAGCGCCCGGCGTGCGGATGCGGCGCGCAAGGCCTTGCTGCCATCGTTTTCAATCACTGGAAACGGTGGCACCTCCACCACCCGGCTCGCGGATTTGCTCGATGCGGAGGGGCTCATCACCACCCTCGCCGGGCGGTTTTCCCAAGTCATCACCGAGGGCGGCGCGGTGGCGGCCGAGGCTCAGGCGGCGCTGGAACGCAATGATGCGGAGCTCAACGCCTACGCCCAATCCGCCCTCATCGCCTTCCGCGAAGTGGAAACCACACTTTCCGCAGACCGCTCGTTGGCCGCGCAGGAGATTTTCCTCGCCTCCGAACTCGAGCAAGCCGCCCTCGCCGAGCGCCAGGCCGAGCGCGATTATTCGGAAGGCATCAATCCCAACATTCTCTCCGTGCTGGAAGCGCAGCGCCGCGCCAACAACGCCCGCGCCAGCATGATCCGTCTCAGAAACCAACGACTGCAAAACCGCATCGATCTCCACCTCGCACTCGGCGGCGACTTCCAAACCCAGCCAACTGGCTGAAATCACGCTTTTCCTGAAATCAATGCGCCGTTGAGTTCGTAATTGGCATTCCACGCAATCTGGGGAAAGTTCCCCACGACCCACCGCCATGCTTTCCCGTATTCTACTGCCCCTATTCATCCTCGCGCTCGGTTTCGGCGCGTGGCATTGGCTTGGCAAGCCGGTGGCGGAGCCCAAACCCGAACGGCAACCCCGCCAAAAACTCGAAACCACCCGGCTCGAACTCAGCCGCACCCGCTTCCCCGTCATTCTTGAAACCCAAGGCACCGTCCGCGCCCACCACACCACCACGCTGACGGCGCAGGTTTCCGGGACGGTGAAAAATGTCAGTGCGGCATTTGAGGACGGCGCATTTTTCAAAGAGGGCGATGTTTTGCTGGAGCTGGATCCCGCCGATCTCGCCGCGTCTTTGATCGCTTCCGAGTCCCGCCTCGCCCGCGCCGAGGCGGCCCTCGCCCAAGAGGAAGCCCGCGCCAAACAAGCCCGGCTCAATTGGGAGGATATCGGCTACCAAGAAGAACCCTCACCCCTCGTGCTGCGCGTGCCGCAGCTAAAGGAGGCCCACGCCAACGTCACCGCCGCACTAGCGGATCTCGACCAGGCGCAACGCAATTTGGCCCGCGCGAAAATCCGCGCTCCCTTCGACGGCCGGGTGAAAACCCGGATGGTCGGTCTCGGCCAAGCCGTCGGCGGCACCACCGCGCTCGGCGAGATATTCGCCACCGACTACGCGGAAATCCGGCTGCCGCTTTCCGCCGCCCAGATTGCTTTTGCGAAGCTGCCGACACGCGAGGATGACGCCCCGGTGAACGTCACGCTCACTGATGCTCTCAACGCAAATCCGGCACCCCACACATGGGCCGCCAAAATCGTCCGCACCGAGGGAGCCTTGGATGAGGCGTCGCGCGAGTTGTTCGCCATCGCCCGCATCGACGATCCCTTCGGCCTGATTTCCGGGAATCCGGAACTGCGCATCGGCCAGCCGGTTAGAGCCGCCGTCGAGGGGGTGGTTCTGGATGATGTCTTCGTCTTCCCGCGCAGCGCGCTGCGCGGCGTCAACCTGGTGTTTGTCATCGAGCGCGAAGGCCTCACCATCCAGCGCACCGAGGTGGCCCCCCTGTGGTCCACCCCCGATGCCATCGTGGTGCGGGACGGGTTCAAAGAAGGCGACTGGCTCGCCACTTCACGTCTGCCGTATGCGCCGAATGGCTCGCCGGTGGAAATCACGGAAGCCCCCAGCGCGGCTGAAATACCGTCCCCGGAAGGCACCGCGAAAGCCGGTGGTTGATCGGGCATTTCCCACAATTTTTATTTTATGTCTGACATGATTTAGGCAGACACGAAGATCATTGCCATCACGCTGGGCACGGTGGTCGGTTAGGATTTCACACGCCAGTTGCTGGTTCTCTTGTCGATCGCCATCGTCATGACGGTCGGGGTTTACGGATTGGTTGCGGGCGCGCTCGTTTGGCCGCTTTTCAACGCTTTCCAAAAATTCCGGGGAAAAACGGCCGCCAGCCATTCCTGAGGGAAAGGAGTTAGCCTAAAAGGGAAGATGGGCGACCACGGAATACACAGAATACACGGATTTAAAGAGAGTTATGAAAAGTAGAGTAATCACCCATTAGGTGAATACTTCAAATCTTGTAACTCATTCATTATCTGTGTCTATCTGAGAAATCTGTGGTTCTATTTCTTTTTTTAGGGTTAGACCACCTTCCTTCACCCCATTACTCCACGGGGCCGCGAATTAGCTCGCTTGTTTCCCGGGCCTCGTGCTTTTGAGGCAAGTGGAAGCCATAATGAACGCGATGGTCCGGGATGGTTGGGCGGTGGTGCCCGGCTACCTGCCAAACGTGGAATCCAAACGGCTGCGCGATGAATGCGAAGCCGCATTCGCCCAAGGCAGTTTCAAGCCGGCGGGAGTCGGCCGAGGAAACTCACTGGAGGTCCGCGAGGACATCCGGCGGGATCATATCCTATGGCTGGAGAGTGGCGGCACCCAAGTCGAACAGCTGGCGTATCTGGAAAAACTCGAAACGCTGCGCCTCGCGCTCAACCAACGGTTTTTCCTCGGCCTGTTCGATTTCGAAGGGCATTTCGCGGTCTATCCGGAAGGGGCGTTTTACAAAGCGCATTTGGATCGGCACGCCGGGACCACGGAAAGAATCATCACCGTGATCCTCTATTTGAACGAAGATTGGCAGCCGGGTGATGGCGGCGAGCTGAAACTGTGGACCACTTCTGGTAAGAAGGACGGGCCTTTCGATCTGATCGAACCACGGATGGGCACCCTCGTCTGTTTTCCATCTGGCGACCACTGGCACGAAGTCCTGCCAGCGATCAAATCACGCAGCAGCATCACCGGCTGGTTCCGCGCCCGCAGCCAAGCCGTTTAGATCGTCAGAGCTCGCCTTCGATTAGGTCGTCGAGCGTTTGGCGCTTGCGGACGACCGTGGCGGTTTCGCCCTCGACGAGGATTTCCGCGGGCAGCGGGCGGGAGTTGTAGTTCGATGCCATCACGAAACCGTAAGCACCGGCGGACATCAGCGCGACGTGATCGCCGGGTTGAAAATCCGGCAGTTCGCGGTCCTGACAGAAGAAGTCGCCGCTCTCACAAATCGGGCCGACGACATCGACTTTCAAGCGCTCCACGCTGGTTGGCTGAGTAAGCGGGACGATTTCGTGGTGACCTTCGTAAAGAGCCGGACGAATCAGATCGTTCATTCCTGCATCGACGATTTTGAAGGTCTTGGCAGAGCCCTTTTTCTCGTAGAGGCACTTGGTGATGAGCACACCGGCGTTGCCGACGATGTAGCGGCCGGGCTCAAGCAGGATTTTCAAACCCAGGTCCTTCAAGCGAGGAACCAGCTCCTTGCCGTAGCGCTCGATGGTGAGTGGCCGCTCTTCTTCCGGTTGTTGTTCCCACCAATCAACCGTGCCGGAGTCCAATGACTCCTCGTAAATGATGCCGATGCCGCCGCCAATCGACCAAAACTCGATGCCGTGGCGTGCCTTGAGCAAGGTCACCAGCGGGATGACTTTTTCAACGGCTTCGATGAATGGCGCGATCGACGTGAGCTGCGAGCCAATGTGCATTTGCAGCCCGCGCAACTTGATGTTAGGCAGCTCCTTGGACGCCCGCTCGTAAAGATCTTCAATCGCTCCGAAATCGACGCCGAATTTATTCTCCGATTTGCCGGTGGAAATGTATTTGTGGGTTTTCGCATCCACATTCGGATTCACCCGCACCGCCGCCGGGGCGATCATTCCAAGTTCTCCGGCGACTTCGTTCAAATAACGAAGCTCTTCCTCGCTTTCGACGTTGAACGAGTAGATCCCCTTCTCCAACGCGTAAACAATCTCATCGCGGGTCTTGCCGACGCCGGCAAAGGTGCAATGCGCCGGATCTCCGCCGGCCTTGATGACGCGGAAAAGTTCTCCGCCGGAAACGATGTCAAAACCCGCGCCGTGGGTGGCCAGCAAGCGGAGCACGGAGAGATTCGAATTCGCCTTCACGGCGTAGGCCACCTCGTGCTCCACCCCCGCCAGCGCGGCATTCAGCCGGGTGTAATGATCGATGATCGTTCCCGCGGAATAAACGTAAAGGGGCGTGCCGTGCTCGCTGGCCAGCGTTTGGAGATCGACGTTCTCGCAGAAAAGTGAACCGTTTTTGTAGGAAAATCCGTGCATTGCGTGACCGAGGTAACCGCGAATCCGAAGCGGGTAAAGTCCAGAAGATTGAAATCACCTGCCAGCCTGGTTCACATGCTCGGAAGCTGCACCATCTTGGAGTATTGATAGGAGTTTTTCGCGAGAAACTCTGACTGTTGGCTGCCAGTGAAGGTGCGGGTCCGCAATTGGTCGATCCCGAAATCGGAGACGACCGTCAGTGAGATTTCAACCGCCGTCACGCGGCCTGCTTTCAATTGGTCCGAAGTGACCGAACCACCTGAAATATCAGCGATCACCCCGGAGCCTTTGATCCGGAATTCTTTGGTGATCTGGCCGGAACTGGACTTACCAACCGTCACCGGGACATTGATCAAGGTGGTGGTTCCTGAAACGGTCTGTGCGACCTGAACGTGGAAGGTCACCGTGAATTGGAAAATGTTTTCACACACGAAGTTGGTGGAGTCATTCACATTCCCAGAAACTGAAGTGAAAGCGGTTTCAAGCTCGTCCTTACCCAGCAGCTTCTCGAAGGCCTCCTTCGGATCCACCAATTTGCGATTCAAAATGAATGTATCAAACTTGCCACTGTTGCCACCGATCGGATCCTTGTATTCAAGCTCGTAGGCGACACAGGAGACATCACCGCCATTATCGACGCCCGTTACGCCGATTTGTCCATTGTAACGGTCCGTTGCTGCGGTGAAAAAGATCAACTTGGAGGCGCTGGTGCTGAGCAGTCTGTCCCCAGGCATCGTCTGCGCGGAAATCGCGGACAGCCACTCGTTGGTGTTACCGCGACGGGTGACCAACGCTTCAAAGTCACGGGCCATCGAATCGACCATCGACTTCGCTTGGCGGGAAGCGCGGAGCTCGGCACGGCTGCGATTCCAGGTGTCAAGCGCGATGGAGGTGATGGAGACCAGGACGGTGACGATGATGGTGGTGATCGCCATCGCGACCATCAATTCCATCAGGGTGAAGCCACGCTTTTTGGAGGATATGATTTGGGTTTTCATGAAAAAGGATCAGTGAAAGATTTATCGGCGAACGGCCAGATTGCGCGTAAAGACAGGGGATTTTGCTTCGGTGAAGCGTTTCGTGAATGCCGGTCCCGAGAAATAGGATGCCGACTTGGAAGGCAACATGTGGAACTCGGCGGAGAAGGCGATGACGGCCTCTGGATAATTATCGGGACCGGTGAACGCGGAACCTGTTCCCTTAGGATCATTGATTTTCCCAGGTGTTCCAGCAACCAACCCTCCACCAGCGCCGGTGGAGAAAATCAGTTGAGTGCATTTCACCAAATACACATTTCCTTCCACCGCTGGAAGATCTTTGGTGAATTCGTTGTCGCTTTTACGACGGGCGATGGTGGTGACGATGTAATCCTCACCCGGGAGCTTGCCCTGCACATTGGGCTCGGGTTCCGGTGTGCCATCGTTGCGATTCGACACCCCGAGTTTACCACGATATTGATAGATCAGGATCGCATTGCCCTGACCGTTCGCTTCTTCAATCCATTTGTAGGCCTTATCAAATCCGGTTTTATTGCCGTCACCCGTTCTGGCGGTGACCATTTCTTGTTCAAGGGTGGAAGCCAGACGATCCGCTTGCTGGACATTGATCGATTGCCGGATGCCAGCTGCTGCCGGAGCGAACACGATCATGAAGCCGGTAAGGAGCACGGCGAGAACGCCAATGGCGATGACCGTTTCGAGGAGGGTGAAGCCGCGGGGGCGATGGAAGCGGGTGGGTTTCATAAATTAAAATTCTTTTCCTGGTGCCATGCTGCTGATGCCCGAACCCATTTGATCGGGGCTCCGAAAGAGCGAGGTCCGGCCATTGCGCCAAATGACGAAGCCACCGAAGTCGCGCTTTCCAGCGGCGGTGACTTTGGGTTTAGCGCTGGTATTGTTGAGATTTCTGGAGCCATTACCAATGATAAAACTCGCCCCGGGTGTGGTGCAAATCCCCTCGGAATTGAACTCGTAGTAGAAATAGGAGCCCGCAAAGGCGGCCTTCGCGCCTGTAAGAGAAGGCATTTCCTCGATGCTCCCGCTCGATGTCTCATGATTTTTCTTGCTGAGGTCCTGACTGAAAAAAGTTTGATCTGGAAGAACCACACCACGGCTGGAAAGCACCCAGCTCTGGGGGGTGGCGATGGTGCCGTCCGTATTCAATTTTTCTGAAACCACCACGATCTTGCGCAGGTTGTCGGCGGGATTGTTGGTCATTGATTTGGCGACGAGGACCCGGGACTTCACCCGCTGGCCAACGGCGATCGCCCGCGCTTCGTCGAACAGCGATTCGGCCGAAGCGACCCCGCTGGAAACTCCCTTGCCGCCAATGCTACCGAGACCGATCGCGCCGGCGGTCACCAATACGGACATGATGGCGATGACGACGAGCATCTCGACCAAGGTGAAGCCGGAATTACGCCGCTCTGTGGGAGTATTTGAATCAATAAAATGCATGGGTTTGTGGGTTCGTTCGGTGTGGGTAAAGTGGGACGATTTTTGGGAGACCGCAAGTTCAAATGTCAATACATCGGAGTTACGCCGGATTGCGATTTGCCGGATACCGGCCACCACGCGGACCGCTCGACCAAGTCCATGCGGGACCGACCATTTCGCGGATGTCCTTGCGGCTCGCGACCCAGCCCAGCAGCTCTTTGGCAAGGGCAGGATCCGCGACCAAGGACGCAGGATCCCCCGCCCTTCGGGGGCCGTATTTGACGGGAACGGTCTTGCCGGTGATTTCTTCGACAGCGGAAATGATCTCTTTCACCGAGACTCCGACGCCCGTGCCGAGGTTGCAACGCACCGAAGCACCGCCAGCGGCCAGATGGTCCAACGCGCGGGCATGGGCGTCCGCCAAATCCTCGACGTGGATGTAGTCGCGGATGCAGGTGCCGTCCGGGGTGTCGTAGTCCGTGCCGAAAACTTCGAGATATTCGATTTCACCGGTCACCGCCATCAGCACCCGCGGGATCAAGTGGGTTTCCGGACGGTGGTCTTCGCCGATTTTCCCGTCTTTCGAGCAGCCGCTGGCGTTGAAATAACGCAAGCAGGCGCTCCGCAAGCCCCACGCCGTATCGCAATCGGCGAGGATTTTTTCGACCATCAGCTTGCTTTGCCCATACGGATTGATCGGATTTTGCTGGTTGGTTTCAGTGATCGGCAGCTTGTCGGGGACGCCATAAGTGGCGCAGGTGGAGGAGAAAACGAAAACCTTGCAGCCGGATTCCTGCATCACCTGCAGCAGCTTGATCGGTTCCGCGGTGTTGTTTTGATAATACTTGAGCGGATTGGTCACCGACTCACCGACGTAGGCGTAGGCAGCAAAATGAATCACCGCACCGAATTGGTGTTTTGCGAACAGGGCGCGCACGAGTTCCTGGTCGCCCACATCGCCGACCACCAATTCCACCTCGGGATCGACGATCGCCTGGTCATGGCCGAAAACGAGATTGTCCAGGACCACCACTTTGCGCCCCTGGCTGGCCAGAAGACGGACGGTGTGGGAGCCAATGTATCCGGCTCCACCAGTGACAAGAATCGGCGCGTTTGAATGGGTCATGAATTTTTCCTTGCGCATGAAACCGAAGAATCCCCGCCCCTGTCAACCCATGGCCACCGAAGGATGAAAATTCTCTAAAAAACGATTCGAATAGAATCCATTCCGATGGTGTCGTAGCTGCATGAAGAAAAACCTTCGTTTATGGCTGGTTGCCGCAGTGGGAGCTGTGGCGTCGATTGCCTTCACCTCCTGCGCTTACGATCCTTACTACTCCTCCGTGGGCGGTTCCTACAGCTCAGGCTACGGTGGCGGTTATGGAGACGGCTACGGTTACGGTAACAGCTCGTTCAACACCTCCGTTTTCATCTCCACCGGCAGTCCGCGCTGGGGATATGATCCTTACTCCTACTGCTACTACGACTACAACCGTCGTGCCTACTACGACCCGTATTTGTATGGCTACTACCCCGTGGGCTATCGTCCGCCCGTCGTTTACGGCGTGCCACACCCTCACGGCTGGCGTCCCGGCCGTGGTTACATCTCGCCACCGAGCCGCGTCTATTACGGCACGGTTTCCAATTACAAAAACCGCGAGTCCGCCTACCGCAGCACCAACTACGACTGGGCGAAACAAGTCCGCCAGCGCCCCGTCGAACAAGGCCGGGTCCAAGGCACCAGGCCAAGTAAAACCAGCCAATACCAACGGCCGGAAACCGGTAGCCGCACCTCTTCCGGCAGGGTCTCGCCGTCACGCACGAGCGACGGCAGAACATCCACCCGAGAGGAAGTCCGCCCAAGCACCCGCCAGCAGACGCAAAGCCGTTACAATTCGCCGGTGACCACCGCACGGCCACAAGCGAGTTCGGCGCAACGCCCGCAGCTCGGCGTTCCACGCGAAAGCCGCAGTCAGGCAACTCGCGAATCATCACAGCCCAGAGTGCAGAGCCAAGCAAGAGGCCAAAGCCAATCGCGCCCTCAGCCCCAATCGCGTTCTCAGCCCCAAGCACGCGCCCAAAGCGAAGCCCGCAGCCAGGGCGGAAACAACCGCGAATCGAGGGCCGCAGAAGACAAGCGAATCCGCGGTTACCGCTGAATTTCAGTCACGCCGCATCTCAGTCGCCTCCCGCCGATTCCGATCGGCGCGGAGGCGTTTTAGCGAAATCCTCGGACGCAGCAACCAGCGGCCATAGAGCCAGCCCGCCATGCCGCCGCCGAAATGGCAGGCGTGCCCCATCTCAAAACACGAGCCCATCCCGCGAGCGACGAGCGATTTCCCGATGTTGGAAAATCCCGGGAAATTCAGCTCTGGATGGATCAGCGCAAGCATCAGGGCGGTGATCAAAATCCCGAGTCCGAGGCTCTTGCCTGAAACCGGCAGAGGCATCATCCGCGACTGGGGCGAGAGCGTGGTGAGCATCAGCAACAGCGCGAGACACGCGCCGGACAATCCCACCAGCAAGGGCGAACCAAGCTCCCCCGCCGCAAGCAGCAAATGCCCGAAGGCCCCGCCAAGCACCCCGACGATTACCGCAAGCAACATGATTTGCCGGCCCACCATGTGTTCAATCCGGGATCCGACTAACAGCACGAAAAGCGCGTTCAAGGAAACGTGCCACCACGAGCCATGAAGCAGCGCGTAGCTTGCGATTTTCCAAAACTCGCCGGCAAGAATCCCCTCACGGTTCAGGCCGAAGGTTTCGTAAAGCCATCGCGCGGGTTGCCGATCGGGCCCGCCCAGCAGCGCCACCAACCCATGAACCGCCAGAATCACACCCACGACCGACCAAGACCCCGGCGAATGGACGATCTGCCGCAAGTTGGCCGCAGCAATGGAAAACGGACCACCCGTCGATTTCATGGCGGCGGGTGAAATGGGTGCGGGGGTGGGTTTGAATCCGGAAAATTATTCCACCACGTGGGCGCGCGGTTCGCGGCTCACCGTGTCTTCAGCGCCCGCACTGGTAACGAATGGCCCGCCTTCGAGCGGTGCGACGCCGGTGAAAGCCACGTCCGGCATGTCCGTCGGCCTGCCGGCGAGCGGGAAATCCTTGCGCAATGGGAAAAACGGATAGCCCTCCCACATCAGAATGCGTTTGAGATTCGGATGCCCGGAAAACGGGATTCCCATCATGTCCCAAACTTCGCGCTCATGCCAATCCGCACCGACCCAAATATCAGTCACCGACGGCACGGTTTCATCTTCGCTGACCTTCGCTTTGATACGCAGGTGCTTGGAATCATTCAAGGTCGCGATTTCATAAACCATTTCAAACCGCGGATCGTCGCCGAAATGGTCGAGGCTGGAAATATCGAGAATCATCTCGTATCCCAGATCATTGCGGCACTTTGCGAGCACGTCGTGCAGCGAGCCAAGCTCGACACGGAGCGTCTGTTCGCCCCGGAATTCGAGGGTTTCCCAAATTTTTTCTCCGAACGATTCGCGGAGCTTCGTGACATCGGCAGTAGCTGACATGAGTGAATAAGAGGGGCAAAAATTAAGCGATCTCGTCCATGAACGTTTGCTTCTGCGCGACCGTGGACTCCTCGCCCTCGATCTTGCGCTGAAGTTTCATCAAGCCTTCGATCAATGCTTCCGGCCGTGGCGGGCAACCGGAAATGTAAACATCCACCGGGATCAGTTTATCGATGCCCTGGAGCACCGCGTAGCTGCGATACATGCCGCCGGACGACGCACAGGCACCCATCGCGATGCACCATTTCGGTTCCGGCATTTGGTCCCAAATGCGTTTCACCGCCAGTGCCATTTTGTAAGTCACCGTGCCGGAAACGATCAAAACGTCACTCTGACGCGGCGAAAAGCGCATCACTTCCATGCCGAAGCGGGAAATGTCAAATCGGCTCGAAGCCGTGGCCATCAACTCGATCGCGCAACAGGCGAGGCCCATCGGCATCGGCCACAACGAGTTTTTCCGCATCCAGTTGATGGCGGCATCCACCTTGGTGATGATCACGTTTCCCTCGATTTTTGAATCGTAGGCGGTATGGACGGTGTTGGGAGAAGGGCTGACCATGGCTCGTTGGGGTGGAGATTGCCTCCCGCCGCGGCTCCCCTCAAGTGGATTGTGAAATTTTTCACAATCTACGAGAAATGAACCGGACGGAAGACGGGTTATCATCGACCCAATCCCAAATTTTTCACGCGGAAATATCAGATTTTCCGGCGCATCGCCTGACACACGCAGGCGTCAGGCCGTCGTTTCAAACACCCCGCCGCCCAACAATCTCCCGCCGTCATAGAACGCGCAGATCTGGCCGGGAGCGATCGCCCGCTGCGGACGCTGGAATTTCAAACTCACCGTGCCGTTTTCCAGCGGCTCCAGAATGGCCGGTTCCGCCTTCGCCCGGTAGCGCGGTTGGGCGTCGACCAGCCGATTCTGATCAAATGCCTCATTGATCGCCGACAAGCTGCCGACCGTGCATTCCCGGGTGTAGAGCCCCTCTGAATCCGGAGTGTCCCAACCGACGATCAAGCGGTTCTTCGCCGCATCCTTGCCCACCACGACGTAGGCCATCCCAGCGCGTGGCGAGGCGACGCCGTGGCCTTTGCGCTGCCCCAGCGTGTAAAGATGCAGCCCGCGATGTTCGCCTAACACCTTGCCCGAAGGATCCACGATCTCCCCCGGCGTGTCGGCGACGTAATGCCGCAGGAAATCGCTCATTTTCACCTGGCCGAGGAAACAAATCCCCTGGCTGTCCTTCTTTTCGGAAACCGGCAGTTGGAAACGCCTCGCCACCTCGCGCACCTCCGGTTTGAGCATCTCGCCGGTGGGAAACAACGCGTGCGCCGCTTGATGCTGGGTCATCAGCGAAAGGAAATAACTTTGATCCTTGTTGGGATCCGCACCCCGCAAAATCGCCGCCGAGCCATCACCCAGAGTCCTCCGCCTGGCGTAGTGCCCGGTCGCGACATGCTCGAATCCCTGCGACAGCGCGTAGTCGAGAAACACCCCGAATTTCATCTCGCGGTTGCACCAGACGTCGGGATTCGGAGTGATCCCGGCGCGGTATCCTTCGATCAAATATTCCACGATGCGGTCGCGATACGAATCGATCAAATCAATCACCCGAAACTCGATGCCCAGCGTTTTTGCCACCGCCCTCGCGTCCTCGATATCCTGCTCCCACGGGCAATCCCCGGGAATCCCCTCATCGTTGATCCAATTCTTCATGTAGCCCGCCGCCACCTCGTGCCCCTGCTCCACCAGCAGCGCCGCCGCCACCGCACTATCGACTCCGCCCGAGAGCCCCACCAAAACCTTCGCCATGGCGCAAGGATCCAGAGCCAGCGACGCGATGGCAAGTGAAGACATGGGCCCTTTCCGGGGCGTCACGAATTTCAGCGTTTGAGCTTCGGCATTTTTCAGCTTCTACTCCGGCCGTGGATTATTCCTCCCTCATTTCAAAACGCCGCGAACGCTTCTCCGAACTGGAGGAAGCGGTGGGCGATCCCGAGCTTTTCTCCGACCCAAAACGTGCCACCGAAATCCTCCGCGAACACGGCAAACTCAAACAAACCCTCGAACTCTGGGATAAAATCGAAGCCAACAAACGCCACCTCGCCGACAATCAGGAACTCGCCAAGTCCGACGATCCCGACTTCGCCGCCATGGCCGCCGAGGAAATTCCCGGCCTCGAAATCGAACTCGCCCAGCTCTCCACCGACCTTCAATACGCGCTGCTCCCCTCCGACCCCAGCGAGGACCGCGACGCCCTCATCGAGATCCGCGCCGGGGCCGGCGGTGACGAAGCCTCGCTCTTCGCCGCCGAACTGATGCGCATGTATCAACGCTACGCCGACCTCCGCGGTTGGAAATGCGAGCACTTGGAAAGCAGCCCGTCGGAAGTCGGCGGATTCAAGGAGGTCATCCTGAAAATCACCGGCCAGGAAGTTTTCCGCTATTTAAAATACGAATCCGGCGTCCACCGCGTCCAGCGTGTGCCGGCCACCGAGACCCAGGGCCGCGTCCACACCTCCACCGTCACCGTCGCCGTCCTGCCGGAAGCCGAAGAGGTGGACGTCGAACTGAAGCAGGAAGACCTCCGAATCGAAGTCTGCCGCGCCGGTGGAGCAGGCGGACAACACGTCAACCGCACCGAATCCGCCGTCCAGATTTTCCACCTTCCGACCGGTCTTTATGTGCGTTGCGAGGACGGCCGCTCACAGATCAAGAACAAGGAAATGGCCCTCCAGATCCTGCGTTCTAAGCTCTACGAGCAAAAACTCCGGGAGCAGCAGGAAGCCTATTCCAGCCACCGCCGCTCCCTGATTGGCTCCGGTGATCGCTCGGAGAAAATTCGCACCTACAATTTCCCCCAGAGCCGCGTCACTGACCACCGCATCGGCCACACTTCCCACAATCTCACCGGCATCGTCGCTGGCGATCTTTATGAGTTCACCAACGAGCTCCAAAAAACCGAGATGGACGAGCGACTCGCCGAAGCAGGGCTCTGAAGCGCTCCGCGATTTCCTCTTTCCCTCCGCAAGGCATCCGCCTAAACCTCAGGGGACATGAGCAAAATCGTTCTCTTATTCTCCGGACAAGGCGCCCAGAAAGTGGGCATGGGCAAGGATTGGGTCGAACATTCGGCCACTGCTCGCAAATTGGCGCAGCAGGCGGATCAGGCTCTCGGGTTTTCCATTTCAGACATCATGTTCGAGGGGCCTGACGAGGAACTCACCAAAACCTCATTCTGCCAGCCGGCGCTTTACCTCCACGGGATGATCGCGCTGGCGTTGATTCGCGAGCGACTGCCAAACTTCGCGCCCGCCGCCGCAGCCGGACTTTCCCTCGGTGAGTTCACGGCTCACGCCGCTGCCGGAACCTTCTCTTTCGACGACGGTCTGCACCTCGTCGCCCGCCGTGGTGCCTTCATGGAAGAGGCCTGCCTCGCCACCGAGGGAGCGATGGCCGCCCTCATCGGCGGCGATGAAGAGCAAGTCCGCGCTCTCGCCGCTGCCGCCGATGTGAACGTGGCAAACCTGAATGCACCGGGGCAAATCGTGCTCTCTGGCACCGTCGCCGGCATCGATGACGCCGTCGCCCGCGCCAAGGACTTCGGCATCCGCCGCGCAATCAAACTCAACGTCGCCGGCGCCTATCACTCGCGCCTGATGCAAAGCGCGCAGGATAAGCTCGCCATCGAGCTGGCCGCCGTTTCCATGCAGTCCCCAGCCATCCCCGTGATTTGCAATTTCGGGGCTTCGGCGGTTTCCGAACCCGCAGAGATTCGCCGCATGTTGGAAAACCAAGTCACCGGCTCCGTCCGTTGGAACGAGTCCATCCAAGCGCTCATCGCCATGGGCCACCGAACCTTCCTCGAACTCGGGCCCGGGAAAGTCCTCGCCGGACTGGTTGGCAAAATCGACAAGGAGGCGACCGTGCATTCCGTCGAAGATCTGGCATCGCTGGAAGCCGCAATCGAAGCACTTTCTTAGCCACAACCGCGCGCGCATAAAAATTTCGTAAAAGCGTAAAAAAGGTGTTGCACCCACCCGGGTCGCTAAATAGCTTCCGCCACCCGAGCGGGACATGGAGCGGTAGCTCAGTTGGTTAGAGCGCCAGCCTGTCACGTTGGAGGTCGCGGGTTCGAGTCCCGTCCGCTCCGCCATCCCCGTTCGGTAAATCAACCCCGCCTGAAAAGGCGGGGTTTTTGTTTGTCTGGAATAGCCGCTCCAAGGCACCCACCCGCCCCGGCATTTTACTGGCGCAGTGGAAAAGGCGCTGCAAGACTCCGCCGTCCATGGACGTCCCACACTCACCTCTTACCTGCTCGGCGATCATCGTGGCTGCGGGAAGCAGCCGCCGGATGGGCTTCGACAAATTGGCAGCGGGAATCCGCGGAGTCCCCGTGCTGCGGCGCACCTTGGAAGCATTTCTAGCAGCCGCTTCGATCGAGTCGGTGGTGGTGGTCTGCCCGGAAGAGCGGTGGAAACTGCTAGAAGGCGTGAAATCCGACAAGCCGATCATCCGCGTCGATGGCGGAGCGAATCGCCAGGACTCGGTGGCAGCCGGCTTGGCGCGCATTTCGTCCAGCCACGTCGCCGTGCATGATGGTGCCCGCCCTTTGATCGCGCCGGAGGACATCAACCGCTGCGTGGCCGCCGCCGCAGTCCATCTAGCAGCCACCTTGGCACGGCGGGTGACGGAAACCTTGAAGCGCGGCGATGACGAGGGATTTTCCCAAGAAGCGGTATCACGGGAAAGCCTGTGGTTCATGGAGACGCCGCAGGTATTCGCCGTGGACATCTTGAGACGGGCCTACTCGGCGGTGACTGCTGGGAATTTAGCAGTCACCGATGAGGTCTCCGCGCTGGAGGTCATCGGCGTGCGGGTGAAACTCGTCGAATCCTTCCATCCCAATTTAAAAATCACCACCCCGGCGGATCTCGTGCTGGCGGAGGCAATCGTTATCTAACATGAGCAAGGCGAATTACGAATGGCGGCAAATCCCCAATGGGCCACGGCTGGCCGTGGCCACTCTGGCAGACTCGGAATGCGCCGCCCTATCCATTTACATTCCGGCCGGCAGCCGTGATGAAGCCCACCTGCCTGCCGGGCTCGCGCACTTCGTGGAGCATATGGTCTTCAAAGGCACCGCCCGCCGCAGCGCGCGGGATTTGAGTTTTGAAATCGAAAACGCCGGCGGACAACTCAACGCCTGCACCTCCGAGGACCAAACGGTTTACGAAGGCCGTGGCGAAGCGGACCTGATGCCATTGCTCGCCGACGTGGTCTCGGACATGGTCTGGCACGCCACTTTTCCCGATTCGGAAATCGCTTTGGAGCGTGAGGTCATCGGTGAGGAAATCACGATGTATCGCGAATCCCCCGCCGATCACATCGGGGACATGATCTCAAACGCCTTGTGGGGCGAACATCCGTTAGGAAATGCGATTTCGGGATCGGTGGAGTCGATTGCCGCCGTGGACCGCAAGGTCTTGCTTGAATTCAGAGACCGCCATCACTTCAGAAATGATGTGGTGATCGCCGCATCCGGCCCCTTCACCCTGGACGAAGTGGCGGCGATGATCGTGCCGCAATTACCACCTGAATTCCATGCCCCGATAGATTTTGTTAGATTCGAGCGCCAAACCACGCCGCCCATCGAAATCCTTGACTCGCGGGAGACCGACCAGCTCCAGCTCGCACTCGCCTGGCACACCCCAGGCCGCCACGCGGAGTCACGGCACGCGCTGCGCCTGTTGAGCACGATGCTTGGGGAATCCGCCAGTTCGCGGCTGTTTCTCGAACTGCGTGAAGAGCGCGGCTTGTGCTATCAGATTGGCAGCGACGTGACCTTCTTCGACGAAACCGGAGCCTTCGAAATCAGTGCCGGGCTGGACCCCGAATCGCGGAAGGAAGCACTCTCATGCATTTTCCGCGAAATCGACGACCTGGTCGCCCACGGCCCGCGCGCGGGCGAACTCGACCGGGCCAAACGCCTCGCCATCGCCCAAAGCAAACTTGCTTTCGAAACCACCTCCGCCCACGCCGCGTGGGCCGGTGAGGGGGTTCTGGACTTCGGCAAAATCCCCTCGCCCGCCGAATGGCGCGCCAGCGTGCTGGCCGTGACGGATGCGGATGTGCAAACAATCGCTCGCGAAATATTCCAAGACCAGAAGCCCGCCATCGCCGAAATCGGCCCGCTGGAATAATTCAAAATGCCGCGTTCGTTTCAGACATTTTCGCAAGAACACCTGATCACCGCCGTGATCGGGCTTGCGATTGTCGCCGCATTTCTCATCGCTGGAAAAAAAGGGGGCGAAAGCCGGAGGATGGCGACGACGCTGCTGATTTTTCTCAACTTGAGTTCGTTTCCGCTCAGTTTGCTGGCTTGGCTCACACTCGATGCGCCGAAGTCGCTGGACAACTTTCTGCCGTTGCACCTTTGCGACATCGCCACCTTCACCGCCGGTTTCGCTCTTCTAACGAAACGTCCGCTGCTGTGTGCGATGACTTATTTTTGGGGCCTCGCAGCGACCTTCCAAGCGCTCCTAACACCCGCCATTTCGGTGGGGTTCCCGCATTTTCCCTTTGTGATGTTTTTCATCCAGCATTTCGCGATCGTCGCCACGGCGCTCTATTTGCCGATTGTCATCGGTTGGCGGCCGAGACAACCGTTGTGGAAAGGGCCGCTGGAAATTTTCGTTTGGTCGGTGATCTACCTGATTTTTGCGATGGCGGTTAATTATGGCCTGGGCACCAATTTCGGCTTCGCTTCTCGCCCGCCGGACAATCCGAGCTTGATCGATCACCTCGGCCCATGGCCGTGGTATTTGTTTTCGATGCAGGCCATCGCCGTGGTGTTTTTCCTCTTGCTGGCACTGCCTTTCGCGAGACGCTCTGGCTCCCGGCAGCCCGCCAATGAGGACAATAAGAG
>JBBECN010000009.1:14356-20329 GCA_040881795.1 Akkermansiaceae bacterium | reverse complement strand
TGCCTTTCGCGAGACGCTCTGGCTCCCGGCAGCCCGCCAATGAGGACAATAAGAGCAACCAGTAAGACCAAAGTCCGATGGTTGCAGCGCGCACCGTGTGATAGATCTTGATCTAAGGCATGTGTTGGCCTTTTTATTTTAATTCACCAACCACTCAAACCGATGATCAAAGCCCGACTTCTCAAACAATTCGTCGTCGACCCCGGCAGTGAGGTTAACCTCAAAAATTATGTGACCGACTGGACCGAGACCGATGAGGCCAAGGAACTCGGCAAGGACGCCATCAAGGAGCGCGCGGAGGAGATCCTCGAAGAAACCCGCAAGCAACTCGCCGAAGCCCAGGAGCTGCTCTACGCGAGCGACACCCATTCGGTGCTCATCATTCTCCAGGCAATGGACGCCGCCGGCAAAGATGGCACCATTCGCCACGTCATGGCCGGAGTGAATCCCCAAGGCTGCCAGGTTTTCAGTTTCAAGAAACCCTCCGCCGAGGAGCTCGATCACAATTTCCTCTGGCGCTACATGAAGGCGCTACCCGAGCGCGGCCGCATCGGCATCTTCAACCGCTCCTACTACGAGGATGTGCTGGTCGTCAAAGTGCATCCGGAGTGGCTTGGACCCGGCCAACCCACCAAACCCGACAAACGCTTTTGGGAGAAACGCTACGAAGACATCAACAACTTCGAAAAACACCTGTCCCGCAACGGCACGCTGATCCTCAAGTTTTTCCTCCACGTTTCCAAGGACGAGCAAAAACGCCGCTTCCTCGAGCGACTGACCAATCCTGAGAAGCACTGGAAATTCTCCGAAGCCGACCTCGAAGAACGCGAACATTGGAAAGCCTATCAGAAGGCTTTCGAGGAAGCGCTCACCGCCACAAGCACCAAGCGTGCGCCGTGGAACGTCATCCCCGCCGACCGTAAATATGTCGCACGCGCCGTCGTCGCCGACGTCATCACCACGGCCATCCAAGACCTCGGACTGAAGTTCCCTGAAGTCGGTGAGGAAAAGTTGGCCAAACTCGCCGCCGCCCGCGCCCACTTGGAAGGTAATTCAAAGGACGAGGCCTCCTAATCATCCGCCGCTGCCAAATCCAGCTTCGCCGCTTTTTTGAAAAACAGATCGATGTCCCCGCCACACTCATCCAGCAGGCGGTGGAACACCGGAACGTTTTTTTGATAGGTGATGATCGAGACCAGATGGGCGTTGTTGAGGTCCTGATCTAACCATGATTCGAGGCCACTGCCGCCCCAGCGGCGGCGCAGGTCGCGGAAGTTTTGTTGGAGACCGGCAAGCAAGACGGCTTTCTCGCGGCGCATTTCCCCGGTGGATTTGCCGCTGGCATAGAGCGCTTCGAGCTTGAGGCGGGTCATGTCGATTTGATCGTAAAATTGGTTGCGGCGTACGAGCAGTTGTTCGTATTTGCGGAGTTCCACACTCCGGTTCTGATGGCGCAACCAGCGCCTAACACATTCCTCGGAAAAGGCGGTGGCAAGCGATTCGTTGAAAGCGGTGTCGCCATTGCGAAAGAGCCGCCGGTGCGTAAGCTCGTGAAAAATGAGTTCCGCCAGCGCAATCTCGGAGTTGTGGACAAAACAGTTGAGCACCGGATCATGAAACCAACCCAGCGTGGAATAGGCTTCGACCCCGCCAATTTCGACATCATGTCCCTGAGCCCGCAGCCGCTCGGCGAGTTCCTTGGCGTCCTCCTCACGGAAAAATCCGCGGTATTCGAGGTGGCCGAGCGTGGGATACCACCAGGTTTTGGGTTCTAGTGAAAACTCGGGCGCTGCAAAAAGCACCCAGGTGACATATTCGCGACCAAGGTCGGCATACCTGCCGTAGCTTTCATCACCGGGCAGAGTAAGGTGCTCGCTGGCGAACTTGCGCATCTCTTGCACCGCGACGAGTTGCCGCCGCAACTGGGGGTCCGTATCGGAATTCGCGATGATGGGCGGAATCGGCCGGCTTTTACGGAAAATTTCGACCTGCCCGGCGACGGCCTGCCCGTAGAATTTCGCTGTCTGGCAGGATGCCAGCAGCAGGCATGCGAGCAGAATAAAGCAGGGTTGGAAAAATCGAGGCGCAATCAAGTTCCGCTGACCTTCCACGCCATCCATGGCTCCTGCAAATGAAACTGCGGGTTCACTCAAGAAATTCCCCTTTGACGGCCGTTCGCATGGGAGCTACCGATTCAGCCGTGCACAATTTCATGAAGGTTCTTTCGGGTTTGACGGTTGCTCTCTTGATGGTCGCATGCACGCCCCCGGCAGCGCCGCCCCCGCCTGAAAAGCCGGTTCCCAAACCCAAAAAAATCCCATCGACCTATGTCTCCAAGGGCAAGTCCACAGGCATTGGGCTTGAGGAGTTCTTTGCAATTCAACAATCGGGGAATGTCCTGATCTATGACGTCCGCGTTCCCTACTTTTACGGGATCGACCACATTCCCGGTGCGATCAATTGGCCGCACACCGACTTCGACGCGCAGATCGAAACTCGGAACGAGGAAATCACCCAAGCGCTGAAATCCGGCAAACGGGTGGTTTTTTACTGCTTCAATCTCGGCTGCGCGGAGGCTCGCAGCGTCGCCCGCAAGGTCGCACGGCGCGACCACAACGTCTCGGTGTTAGGCACCGGCATCGATGGCTGGCGGGAGGCGGGTCTGCCCGTGGAATAAAAAAGGCCGACCCATTGCAGGGCCGGCCTTTCACCCCATTTTCGGGGTCTTAAATGAACTCGTTGATCAGGTTCTCCAACATTTCCTGACGGCCGGATGCCAAGACCGGCTCCGGCGAGCTGAGCACGTGTCGGGTGATCTCATCCAGCGTGACTTCCTTGTTCTCGATCTTCGCCCCGATGCCTGTGTTCCATGAGGCGTAGCGCGTGCTGACAAATTCCGCGAGGCGGCCATCGGCGCGGATCGCGGCGGCGGATTTGAGACCACGGGCGAAAGCATCCATCCCGCCGATGTGGGCATGGAAGAGATCTTCCGGCTCGTGGGATTCGCGGCGGCGCTTGGCATCAAAGTTAAGCCCGCCGGTGGTGAGTCCTCCCATTTCGAGCACTTTGAGCATGATCGACGAAGTCAGATAGAGATCGGTCGGGAATTGATCGGTGTCCCAGCCGATGAGCTCGTCGCCTTGGTTCGCATCGATGGATCCCAGAGCGCCGGCGTCGATGGCGACGGTCATTTCGTGCAGCATGGTGTGCCCTGCGAGAGTGGCGTGGTTGGTCTCCAGGTTGAGCTTGAAGGAATCCATCAAGCCATACTGGCGGAGGAAATTCAAACACGCGGCGGAATCCGAATCGTATTGATGGGTCGAGGGTTCGCGTGGTTTTGGCTCGATGTAAAATTGGCCAGTGTAACCAATTTTCGCGGCGTAATCCACGGCGAGGTGAAGCAATGCGGCGAGGTGGTCGAGTTCGCGCTTCATGTCGGTGTTGAGCAGGGTCGAGTAACCCTCGCGGCCACCCCAGAAGGTGTAGCCCTCACCCCCGAGTTTGTGGGTGGCGTCCATGGCGGCCTTCACTTGGGCGGCACCATAGGCGAAAACTTCAGCATTTGGCGAGGTGCCGGCACCCTGCGAATAACGCGGATGCGAAAAGAGGCAGGCCGTGCCCCAAAGCAGTTTTTTCTGATGGGCCTTTTGCAAGCCTAGCAGGTGATCGGTGACCTTTTCGAGCGCGGCCGCGGATTTCGCGAAATCGTTGAGCTCGGGCGCGATGTCGCGATCATGGAAGCAGTAGAAATCGATATCGATTTTATCGAGGAATTCGAAAAACACATCCGCCCGCTTCAGGGCGTTGTCCACGGAATCGGATTGATCATCCCATGGCGTGATCGCCGTCGGACCACCGAAAGGATCGGACAAGCCATTGCGCATCACGTGCCAGTAGGCCGCGCCAAACCGCATGTGGTCGCGCATGGGTTTGCCTTCGATCAACTCGTCGGGATTGTAGTGCTTGAAAGCGAAGGGATTCTTGGAACTCGGGCCTTCATAACGGATTTTCGGAATACTTGGGAAAAATGCCATGAGGCGAAGTATGAGGATCGCCCCGACGATGCAAGAGCAAAGGTTAAAGCCCGATTCGATCACTCGCAGCCTGCCTTCCGGGGAAATTACCGAGAGATGAAAATCAAGCCAAATCATGAAATTTCACTTAATGGCACATAATTTGCTTCATTCTTCAATTTTTCAAACTACTCTGGCGGCGGCAACAAGTTTGCCGACAGCCTGAAATGTCAGAAGCGTTCCTCCATCAATCTCTCTCACAAACCCAGACCCTTGCGCCGCAAATGCGCAAGAGTTTGGAAATCCTGCAAGCGGGGACCCTTGAGCTATCCCAACTCGTGCAGCAGGCGCTTGAGATGAATCCAGTCCTGGAAGACATCACCGAGACCATTTCACTCGATGAAGAAGGGCCGGATCCTGAAGAGGCGGATTCGCTCGATTACATGAATGAAACCGACGACGACTGGCGCGACCGCACCATCCTCGAAGGCAAGAGTTCACCATGGACCAGCGAGGACGAGGAGCGGCGGCAGCGGATTTACGACTCGATCGTTGCCCCGGTGACCCTGCAACAGCACCTTCAAAACCAACTCGATCTCTCGATGGTCGATCCCGAAATCCGCGATGCCGCCCAGGCGATTCTCGGAAATCTCGACGAGCGCGGTTTCCTGGATCTCCCGGCAAAAACCCTCGGCGTCCGTCTCGGGCTCAAGACGAGGGACATGGATAAGGCACTCAAGCTGGTTCAATCCTTCGATCCCTCCGGCATTGGAGCTTCGGGGATTCCGGAGTCGCTGCTGCTCCAACTGGAACGCGCGACAGGCCGGGAAACCATCGAATACAAGATCGTCCGCGATCACCTCGAAGATCTCGCCCGCAAGCGCCATCCGCAGATCGCCCGTGCGCTGGGCACCACCGTCGAGCGCATCGCCGAGGCCGCCTCGCGGATTGGCCGGCTCACCCCGAACCCCGGCGGCGAGTTCGACCCCACCGGAAACCCTTACATTCTACCCGACGCGGTGATTGAGAAAAATGACGATGGTTTCTGGTATGCCAGACTCACCGGCGAACATTTGCCCAATCTCCGAATCAACGATTTCTACAAGGACATGATCGGCAAAAACGGGACGGATGCGAAAGCCCGCCAATTTCTCCGAGACCAAATCCGCGACGGCCGCAGCCTGATTCACGCGATTTCGCTGCGACAGGAAACCATCCTCGCGATCGCCCACAAGCTCATCGAACACCAGCCGTTGTTCCTCGCCAAAGGCCACCGGCACCTGCGCCCGCTGACGATGAATGACATTGCCGACGAGCTCAGCCTGCACGCCACCACGATTTCACGCGCCGTTGCCGGCAAGTATGTTCTCACTCCACACGGTCTGATGGAGATGCGGGCCTTCTTCGCGACCGGCTATCAGACCAGCGACGGTGCCGAGGTTTCGAACGCAGGGGTGCGCGAGGCGATCCAACAGCTCGTCACTGCGGAAAATCCGGCCAAGCCGCTTTCTGACGAAGTCCTGATGAAGGCGCTGGACAAACAAGGGATCAAGGTAGCCAGGCGCACCGTCGCCAAATACCGCGAGCAGCTCAACATCCTGCCTTCCCACCTCAGAAAAACCTTCTAACCGCTCACTCCGGCTTGCGGAAGCGATAGTGGGAGACAATCCACTCCTCGCCGTTCCGGTATCCCCACAATTCCGCGCAGGCCATGAAGAACACCCGCCAATAGACCCACCAGCGGGTTTGTTGGTCGGCACCGTAGGTTTCACGAATCAATGGCATCAATTCATCGCGGGCCGCATCCATCCGGGATAACCAGGCCTCCGAAGTTTTCTGATAGTGGCTGCCGTTCACCTGCCAGTGGCATTCGATCCGCAGGTCGTCTTGGAAATAGAGCAGCAGATCGTCTGACGGCATTTGGCCACCGGTGAAAAAGTAGCGGGCCATCCAGTCGTCC
>JBBECN010000009.1:0-14256 GCA_040881795.1 Akkermansiaceae bacterium | reverse complement strand
ATCGTCTGACGGCATTTGGCCACCGGTGAAAAAGTAGCGGGCCATCCAGTCGTCCTCGCCCTCCGCCTCATAGTGATAGGCATATTCACGATGGGTGAAAATATGAACGAACAAAGCCCCGCCGGGCTTCAACCAGGAGGCTACGCGGCCAATCAGAATCTGATAGTTTTTCATGTGCTCGAACATTTCCACCGACACCACCCGGTCGAAAACCGCAGTCCCCTCGCCTTCGTAGTGGATCATGTTTGCGGTTCTCACCTCCACATTATTGAGCCCGCGCGCCGCTAGTTGTGAATCGATGTGCAGCTTCTGAGTCCGGGAATTCGAAACCGCCGTGATCTTGGAATTCGGATAATGCTTGGCCATCCACAAAGTGAGTGAGCCCCAGCCACAGCCCAGTTCCAAAATCCGCTGGCCATCCACCAGGCCCGCGCGTTCGCAGGTCAGGGCAAGCATTCTCGCCTCCGACTCATCGATGCTGGTGACACCCGGGTCCCAATAGCCGGAGCTATACTTCATGTTTTTCCCCAGAACCCGCTCGAAGAAGCGGGTCGGCAGTTCGTAGTGTTGTTCGTTCGCCTCATCGGTGGCGATGGCCACGGGACTGGCGCGAAGTTCCGCCACGTGCTGCATGAGCTTGGCCTGGCGCTGCTCGCAATCGAGTTTTTCGAATGGCGCGAGAGTTCCCGCCAAGCGGCTGCGGATTCCGAGGCGAATCAATTTATCGGGGAGCATTCCCTTGGAGAGAAGTTGGTCGGTGTTTATCATAAATTTGAAAAATCAGGAAATCTTGCGGGGTGGCCACGGCACAAAAGCACTCGTGGTCTTCTGATAACGACGGTAAGCGTCTCCCTTGCGAAGCACCGCGGCGGCTTCGGTTGGAGGAATCCCGGTGACGCGCAAGAGGAGATAGATGATCATCACCGGCGCGTGAACCGTCGCCCATCCCCAATCGGAACCGCAGGCGAATACATAGAAACCGATCCAGATGATTCCCTCGAAAAAATAATTGGGATGCCTCGAATAATACCATAGACCTTCCTGACAAACCGCGCCTGAATCGTGATTCCTTGATTTGAAAATAGTCATCTGGCCATCCGCCGCAGACTCGCCAATGAATCCCAGCATCCACAAAACCATGCCTGCGGACTCCCAGAAGCTCCACATCCCGTCGGGATCCCGGGCAACTACGAAAAACGGCAGCGCCAGCAGCACCACCGATATGGCCTGCGCCTGGAAAAACCAAAAGAAAGCCGATGGTACGCGCCCCTTCCAGACCTCCCGCAGTTTGATGTATCGCGCGTCCTCCGCCGGATGGTGTTTGCGAATCCGCCGCTGCAAATGCCAGCCCAACCTCAAACTCCAGAGAACCACCATCGCCCCAGCGACCCAATGTTTGGGATCCCCTTGGCTGAATCCAAGCCAGGTCACGCCGGTCAGTCCGATGCCGATGGCCCACACCGCATCCACCAGCGAGTAGTTATCGATGCGCCGCGCCCACTCCCATGAAAGGAGAAAAACGAAAAACATCATGCCCACGCCGAGGCCGAACCATCCCAATGGGCTCACGTCGTTACCTCCCTGGTTTTTTGAATCGAGTCCCGCAGGCCGCGAAGGATCGGCAGCGCCAGCATCTGGATCAACAACACCGCAAAGGGCGCGATGAGCAGCCATGCAACCACGCCGTGAAATGCGGCAAGCCCGAAGTCCCTGGCGAACTGCAGTGGATCCGCATTGAACTTTACCAACAATTGGGGGATCGAAAACAACAAGGGTGGCACCCCGAACAAGCGCTCTCCGAGATGAATGAACACCAGGATCAGCGCGAGATGCAGCGGATAGACCAGTGTTTTGAAAACGTGCAACACCGGCTGGTTCAAACGCAGCGCCCAGCCCGCGATGAAACTGACCAGGGTGGTGGTACCCATGATCGGAAAAACCCCCAGCACCATCCCAAGTGAAATCGTCCATGCCAGCCGCTCCGGGGAAATGCCACGGGTCAACTGCGCGAGCACCGGGGCCAACAGCCAGCGCCGCCACCAACTCGCGCGCGTTGCCGTCACGCTCTCGCCGCTCGTTTTCATCAAACCCGTTTTTCGGTGAAGCGCTGGTTGAGCGTCGTATTGTTAGGACGGGTGTAGATGGCTTGGACCACCGAGATGTTGCGACTTGCAAACGCCGCCTCGCAGTATTTGAGGTAGTAGTTCCAACTGCGGATGAAGGGCTCGTCGAAGCCGAGGGGCCGCACATCATCGAGCACCGCATTGAAGTTGTCATACCACGTCGAGAGCGTCCGCGCATAGTCCGCTCCCAGATCCTCAAGATCGTGCATGAACAGATCGCCGGTTTTCTTCAAGACCTCATTGATGCGGCCGACACTCAACAACAAAGAACCCGGGAAAATGTGTTTCTGGATCCAATCGACGTTCTTTTTCAAACTGGCATAACTGCAATCCGGAACGGTGATCATCTGCACGCCGAGCAGGCCGTCCGGAGTCAGTACTTCGGCGCACTTGGCAAAAAACGACTCGTGAAATTTGTCACCCACCGCCTCCAGCATTTCGATGGACGCTATCTTGTCGAAGCGGCCTTCCACATGCCGGTAGTCCTGAATACGGATCTCAATCCGATCCTTCAACCCCTGATCCTTGACCCGCTTCCTCGCATATTCCGCCTGGGCTTCCGATAGAGTCAGGCCGGTCACGCGGCAGCCGTAATTTTTCACCGCGTGCACCGCAAAGCCACCCCAGCCGCAGCCGATTTCCAGCACATGATCGCCGGGTGACAATTTGAGTTTGCGACAGAGCGCATCGTATTTGCCGATCTGCGCGTCCTCCAGCGATTGATCCACGCTTTCAAAACGGGCGCTGGAATAGGTCATGGTGGGGTCCAGCCACAAGCGATAGAAATCGTTTCCCAAATCGTAGTGCTCGGCAATGTTGCGGCGGCTGTTCTCGATGGTGTTTTCGCGGCGGAGATGCCGGAACCAATTGACAATCTTTAGCAAGTTCACCCCGGCGAGGCTGGACGACGAAGCGTCCGCGCCCTGCAGCGAGTTCACATTGAAGACGAACCAGGAAATCACCGCAGCGATGTCATCGGTGTCCCAAATCCCATCGGTGTAAGCCTCGCCCATTCCGATGTTTCCATAGAAGGCGCAGCGCTTGAAAAACGCCTCGTCATCCCGCAGGAAAACCCGCGCGGTCACCCGCGCACCCGGTTCACCGAAGTGGCGGACGCGGCCATCGGGGTATTCCAAACGCAAGCCTCCGAGAGGCATTTTCTCCAACACGCGGACGACCATCCTCTCGGCGAATCCCGTGACCGGATGAGCCACCGCCTGATGGGGGACAAGTTCATTTTCAAATTCGATCGACGCATTCATGGTTTTTTTTCTTTCACACTAACATGGGGCCTCATGACATCAAGCTGCACTTCCCGGCGCTCCGTTTTGCGAAAAAACGGCACCTTCTTCCACCACAATAAAAAGGCGTGCCAATGAATGAGCGAGATGATCTTCACCGACAACATGGGATACTTGAAAGCATACCAAAGCAGCCGCGACGACGTAAGATCGCGCCGCTCGCCGCGAATGGCGCTCAGCAGCATGCGCTCGGCACCATCATAATCATCGATGTTCACCCGCCACGACTCAGACGGAGTTCCAAGACGGAAATCAAACTCAAGCGCGGGATCCGAAAACGGCGAAACATAGAAATTCTTCGACACTCTGCGATGCCAGATGCCGTCGGCTCCGAGATGCTCAAGGGCGTAAAGTTTCATCTCGCGGAAGGTATTCACCACCTCGGCCACGGCAGCGACCGGATTGCCCGCAGCGGATTCGATGTAATAAAAAGAAACCGGATTGAAGCCATACCCCAAGACCCGGGGAAAAGTCAGCAACCGGATGCAGGCGTCCGCCGGGCAGGAAATCCCCTCGCCCGCCAGCCAATGCGTGAGGTTGCCACGAATTCCGCCGGGTTGGCCGAGGTCCACATGGTCGGCATCGTCGATCGAGAATAAATTGAACCGATTGTGGGAGAGCCATGGAATCTTTTTAACGAGCGACCCGATGTCATCCAGATCCACCGCAAGCATGAAGACCCGGTAATTGAAAGCATGCCTCTTCGGTTTCAGGCGGCAATGAGCGACCGCACATTCGTAGAGCGCGTTCATGACCAGGGGTTCCTTCCCAGAATTTGCGTGCAAACATTCACCGCCGACCACAGCCCGTCCTCGTGGAAACCGTAACGCTGCCAAGCACCGCAGAAATAGCGCCCGGTTAGATTTCCCTCCCGATGCAATTCCGGGAGGCGTTCCTGCGCGGCGACGGATTTTAAATCGAAAAGCGGATGTTCGTAGACCAGCCGCCGCTTGATGGATTCTTCGGCTGGCAACGACGAAGGGTTGATAGAGACAAAATACTGCTGGCTCTCAGACACTCCCTGAAGTTCGTTCATCCAATAATGGGTAGAATATCGGTTCGCGCCGTCAGTTCCGCGATCGATCCTGTAGTTCCAAGCGGCCCAACAACGCCGGGTGCGCGGCATGAACTTCGCATCGGTGTGCAGCACCGCTTCGTTTTTCTGATAGGGAAAACGACCTAACAAATCCTGTTCCAGTGGCGTCGGATCCGCAAGCATCCGGCTGGTTTGATCACCATGGGCGGCAATCACCACCAGGTCGAAATCCCGGCTCGTTCCGTCTTGGAGTTTCACGCGGGAACCACCGCCCGGCATCTTGGAAACCGACTCGACACCCGCCCCGCGGTGGATCGTTTGTTCGAATGGTTTGATCAGCTTTTCCACATAGCGTCGTGATCCCCCGGACACCGTGCGCCACGGGTGCTGGGTGTCCAATCCGAGAAATCCATGGTTGTGCCAGAATCGCATCAAAGTCCTCGCCGGGAATTCATCGATCTTCTCAGGCGGACTGGACCACACGGCCGCCGCCATCGGCGATAGATACCAACGCAGGAAATCCTCCCCATAACCACGCGCTTTGACATAGTCGCGGAGGGACATGTCTCCGAATACGGGGTGTGCCAATTCCTCGACCGTCTCGCGATTGAAACGGTTGATCTGAACCAACATATTCCAATACCGAAGATTGAACAAATTGCGGCGTTGGCCAAAGAGCAAATTCAAGCTTCCGCCGTTGAATTCCAAGCCGTCGGCCACGTGCTGCACGCTGAAGGACATGGAAGTCGGTTTGGTGGCGACTTCCAACTCCCTAAATAGCCGTGTTAGAAGCGGATAGGTGACTTCATTATAAACCATGAAGCCGGTATCCACGGGGACTTGACTGCTATTTTCCGCGACCATCACCGTATTGGAATGCCCCCCGACGCGCTCGTCCTTTTCAAAAACCGTCACGTCGTGGTCACGTTGCAGAAACCAAGCACTGGCCATGCCGGATATCCCGGATCCAATGACGGCGATGTTCCTGCGGCTCATGCGCTTGGCTGTTGCCTCGATGGCGAATGCATGCCCTCCTCAATGACGGCTTTCGGCACCGGGCGCAAATCCCAGATGAGGCCGGTCCAGGATAGAAGCTTGAGGCCATAGTAGGTCAGATCAAGCTCCCACCAACGGAATCCCTGGCGGACCGAATGCGGATAGCGATGGTGGTTGTTATGCCATCCTTCACCGAGGGTGATAAAAGTGAGCAGCCAGCTATTCCGGCTGTCATCATCGGTTTCGTAGCGCCGGCGGCCCCAAACGTGGGCAAGGGAATTGATGAACAAAGTCCCGTGGAGCAAAACCGTGGTGCTGACAAAAAACGTCCAAACAAAAAACTGCCCGACGGTCACTCCAGTGGCGGGGAACAGGGTTTCAAGCAACCAGCCGATTCCCAGCATCAGCAAACCATAGGCGAACGGCACGGTCTGATCGTAACGATTGAGGAAAACCAACTCGGGATACTTGCTGAGATCCGGAATGCTTTTGTAGGCAGTCGGGAAATTTTTCATCGAGGTCAGCCAGCCGATGTGGGACCACATAAATCCGCTGACCACGGGCGAATGGATATCCTCTTCATGGTCCGAGTGCTTGTGGTGATGGCGGTGGGTGGCAGCCCACCAAAGCGGGCCGCGCTGCATCGAGCTGTTGCCGATGACGGCAAAGAGAAACTGCCCAAAACGTGAAGTCTTGAAAGTTCTGTGAGAGAAGTAACGGTGATAGAAACCTGTGATCGCGAACATGCGAATCAAATAAAGGAAAACCGCCGCCGCCACCGCCACCCAACTGACACCTACCCAAATGACCGCGAAGCAGCCGAGGTGGAGAAAAATAAACGGGAGCGTGCGCTGCCAATTCACTTTTTCGGGTAGCGTCGCTGGATCCGGTTCGTCTTCCCTCCGATAATCTGAGTCCAACCACTGCGCGAACGTGAGGAACGCGGTGCCCATGATGCCCGCCGGTTTTGGAGTGCGATCTTCGTTTTCCATGTTCCGAGTTATTCCAAACGTTTGCGGATGTATCCGACCACGCCACCTGCGACCGGCAAATGCGCGAAGAAATTTTTCCCGGAATCCCAGAAATCTTGGTGAAACACGACCCGACCCTCACGATTGAAGCGCACTTGACTGACTCCCACCGAGTGCACGGGCCGACCACCACTCATGGCGGGCGCGGCGAAAACCATGGTCCAGCGCACGTAGTAATCCGGCCCGGATTTTGCCACATCGTCGATGGTGACCTCGCAGCTAGTCATATTGCCTGCGGTCTTGACGAAGTATTCCTCGATGGCCGCCGCGCCATGATGGACCACCAAAGTATCGTCGAGAAAAGCATCCGAAGCGTAAACCTTGAGGGTGTTTTCCTTGATGAATTTGACATCGCCGATGCCTTTGAGAAATCCCTTGAAGCGTTCCAGCGATGCTTCCTCAACCTCCCCTGCCGCGACCGATCCAGAGGCACCGGCTTTTTCCATTTGCCGATGATATGTGGCGACGAATTCCGCGGATTGGTTACCCGGTGCGTTGCGGTTCAGCAACCAACCGATCATTCCGAGTGTCAAAATGACCCCGACAAGAAAAGTGGTTAACGGATGGGTGAAAAGTGAGATAAACACGTTGCTGGGTTGTCGCTCCGCGTTTCCGATCACGCAAGCGAGAAAATCGCGGTAAGGCGTCCGAATCACCAAGAATCCGGAGTGTCGCCACCGCAGGCTTCGATGACAACAAGGCAAACGTCGTCCTCATACTGCTCGTGCTTTTTGAAAAACGTCACATCGCAAACGATTTCCGCAGAGATCGCGGCCATCGGTCCGTCGAGCGCCTGATCGAGGCTGTTGGCCAGACGAATGAGCCCGAATGGCCCACCATCGAGGTTTTCCGCCTCCACCGAACCGTCGGTGAAGAGTAAAAACCATCGCCGGCGTGGAGCGCCGATTCGTAGGATCGACGTCGGTTGCCTTGCCAGTCGCAGCCACCAACCGGCCGGTCGCATCAGTCACCAGAACCTCAGCGTCGTCCGGGATCGCACAAGGGCGGAAGGTTTCCAGGGTGCTGAAGTGCTCGTTGTAGAGAAGCGCGCGGTGAAGACCGAGCGGGCCAGCCTCGCCCGACAGATTGGCAAACACCTGCGCCGGACGGGCTTTTCTCCTTTCCTCATCAGCGGGGCATCGCCCATCATCCAGGAGCATTCAACCCTTGCTCACTCTCGCAAATCCAATCGGACTCCTCGCCTTGCTCGGCATTCCCGCCTTGCTGGCGATCCATTTTCTCCAACGCAAGGCCATCGAGCTCCCGGTTTCGACTTTGTTCCTACTGGACCGCACCCAGCGCGACGCGGCCAGCGGACGGCGCTTGGATCGGCTGATCCCATCGATTCCACTTTGGATGCAACTGCTGGCGGTCCTGCTACTGGCCTGGTTTTTGGCGGAACCCCGCTATCAGAAATCGGGCAGTGTCCAGCGCATCGCACTGGTGTTAGATTCCTCCGCGTCGATGGGCGTTTTTAAAGACGACGCCATCACCCGCCTTCTCGCCGAGCTGCCAACCCTCCAAGGACCCGCCCCGACCGTCGAGCTTACCGTGATGGAATCCGCACCCGGCCGGGCACGGCTTTACACCGGTTCCTCAATCGATGAGTTGCGGACCGCACTGGAAAAATGGCAACCGCTGGACGGGCTCAACGATCCGTCGCAGGCGCTCCGGCTCGCCCGCTCACTGGTGTCGCGTGAGGGCACTGTGATTTATCTAACAGACACATCGACGGACGCACTGCCCTTCGATGCGAAACTGCTCGCCGTCGGCGAGGCGATCGACAATGTCGGATTCACCGGGGCTTCCTTCACGACCGAAGAACGCACGCTAATCTGGCGTGCCATGGTTAGAAACTACGGCGACTCGGCAGTGGAGCGTGAGTGGTCGATTCAAACCTCCACCGGCGGCACCACTCCCCGCCCGCTGCAATTGGCACCGGGCGCGTTGATCACCCTTCAGTCCGCGTTCCCCAAAGATGCGCAAAATGTTCGCATCGTTCTATCAGGCGACCGTTTTCCGACCGACGATGTGCTCCCCATCGTCGCGCCGATGCCGAAGTCGCTCGCGATTTTAACCGCCACCTCCCCTGCTTTCGCCGGGTTGACGGAAAAGCTTCTCCGCTCTCTCGACGCGGCGGTGCCCACCAACGATGCTGCCAGTGCCGATCTCTCGATTTCCTCCTACGACGCTCTCGATCCCGTGCTGCCGCCCGGAAACTCGGTGATCTTCGTGGAAGACAGCACCCGCGCCGGTGCCTACCTCAAGGGCGGAATCGTGGCCGAACCCCACCCGTGGCTGGACGGGCTGAATTGGCAAGCGCTGCTAGCCCGCGAAACCATCGAACTCGACCGCTTGCCGAGCGACAGCGTGCTGCTCTGGCAGGACAAGCGCCCGCTGATTTTCCTCCGCGAGTCCGGTGCCAATCGCCAACTTTGTTTCAACTTCGATCTGCGCCTGTCCAATGCGGGAAACCAACCGGCGTTCATCGTCCTGTTGCATCGTTTTGCGGAGGCGATCCGTGAGCGAAAAGTCGCTCCGACGTCCGCCAACTTGGAAACCGGCCAGCCCATCCAAATCACCGCCGCGCCTGAGATTCCCGTTAAAATCGCCGCAATCGATCTCGCGGGAAAACCCGTCCAGCTCTCCACCGTCACTCAGAACGCGCCGCGAGTGCCGGGTTTTCTAACCGCCAAGCAAAACGATACCACTTTGCTCAATGCCGCCGTCTTTTTCGCCGACACCCGCGAGGCGGATTTTAGAAATTGCGGGAAAAGCGAAACCGTCAGTGCCTCCAATCCAGCCACCATCGAGCGCCACACCCAGCCGGACCCGTGGTGGCGCGTCTGGATTCTGTTATTGATCGCCGCACTGCTGGTATCTTGGAAATTCTCCACCCGAAAGGCGGCCGAATGAGACACTCAATCCTGGCGGTAAATGATCGGCTTGTCTTTGGACCGGGGGCGGCGGCGGACGGGAAAGCGCCTTTCCCGTTCTTCAAGCGACATTCCCTCATAAACCACCTCCACCAAATCCTTCACCCGCTTGGCAAAACGCGATTTTGCGTTCCACGTAAAAACGAGTGTTTTCCCCTGCTTTTTGCAAACCAAGGCACCCGCTCTTTCAAACTTATCAAGCTGTCGCTGGACTGAAAATAGCGGCACATTGAAATCAGATGAAATCGCCCTGCCATATGACTCGCCATAGTGATAGATGTGCAGCAGCACCGCTTCCGCTGCAGTGCCTCCAAAAACTTCTCCTAGGGCCGTCATCTCCATGACCAAATAAGTAGGTCGTATGACCATAATTTCAAGTCAATAAATCCGATTTTATGAACCAACCCGCTTGGAAAACCTGCACCGAAAATGAGTTGTGGCGTTATGTGGCCTGGCATCTGGAAGGAGAAGGTAAGGGTGAAGGATCCGCCTCGGCATTCCAGGAACTGGAGCGCAACCTGACGAATACCGCATGACCTTCACCGCCCCCGAGTATTTCCTGCTCATCCCGGCCCTCGCCTTGGTCGGTTGGTTCTGGCGCGGGCTGCGGTTGCAATCGCCGTTGCGGGCGCTGATTTTGATCCTGACGGTGTTCGCGCTGGCTGGCCCGACGATCCGGCATCAGCAAAACTCGCTGGATCTTTATGTGCTGCTGGATCGCTCTGAGTCCACCGAGGATCTGATCGACAAGGGCCTGCCGGAATGGAAGCGGTTGTTAGAGGATTCAAAACCGAGCCGTCACGATACGATTCATTGCATCAACTACGCGGCGGAAGTCGCGGAACTCGGAGCGGATGGATCGTCTTTCACCGGGTCACGCAAACTCACCCGCAGCAGTCTGGCGCTGCAATCGATCGCCGCACAAGCGGATGAAAAACGGCCGTCGCGCGTGCTACTTTTCACCGATGGTTACTCGACCGAACCGCTTCAGGAAGCCGCCGCGCAAATGCAGGCGCGCGGCATCCCGCTGGATTTTCGGTTGATCCGCGAGGAGCAAGAATACGACTTCCGCCTCGCCCGCCTCACCTTCCCCGAGCGGGTGCAAGTGGGCGAGCCGTTTTTGATTTCCATCACCGTCCGTGGCGCGGAGGATACGACCTTCCCTCTCCTCCTGCGGCGCAACGGGCAGATACTAACGGAGTCCAGCGTGACTCTGGTCAACGGCCTGGCCACCGTGGAATTCACCGACCGCATCCCGCGTGCTGGCGGTTACGAATATCAGGCGGAAATCCGCCCGCCCGACGATGCCCACCCGGGCAACAACCAGGCGACGCGCTGGATCGAAGTCACCGGCGGCCCGCGCTTGATCCTCGCCACCCGCTATCAGGATGATCCCGTCGCGAAAGCACTGTCCGCACTGGACTTCACCGTAGAAACCATCACCGATGCATCGCAACTCAAGCCCGGCCTCATCGCCGGGGCTCGGGCGGTGATCCTCAACAACGTGCCCGCCCATGAGCTACCTAACGACTTCATGAAATCACTCGATTTCTTCGTCCGCGAGCAAGGCGGCGGGCTGCTGATGGCCGGCGGCGAGCATTCATTCGGCTCGGGCGGTTATTTTCAATCGCCCATCGACGCGCTGCTGCCTGTTTCCATGGAATTGAAGTCCGAGCACCGCAAGCTCGCCGTCGCGCTGGCGATCGTGATGGACCGCTCCGGCTCGATGAGCGTGGGCATCGCCGGTGGCAAAACCAAGATGGATCTTGCCAACGCGGGCGCGGTGAACGCCATCGATTTGTTAGGACCGATGGATCAGGTGACCGTCTTCGCGGTGGACAGCGAGCCGACGACTGTGTTGCCCCTCACCCGGATCGGAAAAAAGAAGGCAGAACTCGGCGACCGGGTGCGGAAGATCAAGTCGGCCGGCGGCGGCATCTTTGTCTATAACGGGCTTAAAGCCGGTTGGGACGAATTGCAAAAATCCCAGGCCGGGACGCGGCATTTGATTTTATTTTCGGATGCGCAGGACTCGGAGGAACCCGGCGATTACAAAAATTTGATTCAGAAAATGACGGATGAAGGCGCGACGATTTCGGTGATTGGCTTGGGCACGGACAAGGATGTGGACTCAGCATTGTTAGAAGACATCGCGAATCGCGGAAACGGCCGGATTTTCTTTTCCAATGAGCCGATGGACATCCCGAAAATCTTCGCGCAGGAAACCGTCACGATCGCCCGCTCCGCCTTCATCAAGGATCCGGTGGGCGCGCAGCCAACCGGGCGCTGGTCGGAGATTTCGCCCAAGCCGACCGATTGGTTCAAGCAGGTCGACGGCTACAATCTTTCCTACGCTCGCGAGGATGCGACGGTCTCGCTGGTATCGACGGATGAATACCTTGCGCCGCTGGTGGTGCACGCGCGACGTGGCTTGGGACGCAGCGCGGCGGTTTCATTTCCGTTAGGTGGCGGGTTTTCCGAGTCTGCCAGAACGTGGCCCGGCTACGGGGATTTTCTGCAAACCATGGGCCGCTTCCTGATGGGCGAGGCGACGCCGCCGGGGATCGCGCTGCGCCACCGCCTCGATGGCACGCGGCTCACTCTGGATTTGTTATACGATCCGGAAACATGGTCGCAAAAACTCTCCGCCGCGCCGCCCAAGGTGCGCATCAAGGACGACACCGGCGGCCCGGTGATGGATTTGGCGTGGCGCCGGATCGCACCCGGCCACTTTTCGCTGTCGCGGGATCTCGATGAAGGAAGCGTCGTGCGCGGGGCGGTGCAAGTCGGTGGCAACGCCCTGGCTTTCGGGCCTTTGAGTGTGGGGTCCTCGGTCGAGTGGGCGTTCGAGCCGGAACGTCTGGCGGAATTGCGAACGGTGTCCACGCAAACCAAGGGCCGTGAACTTTTGGATCTATCCAAAGCCTGGCTCCGCCCGACTTTTATCGCGGAAACCTCTCTGAGTGTGCCACTTGGGATCGCTCTGTTGCTGCTCATTCTCGCCGAGGCCCTGCTCACCCGCACCGGCTGGAAACTCCCACAAATCGCTCTGCCTAACCGCGCTCCGAGACTGCCGCAGATCAAGCCCATCAAGCGGGAGCCAGTGAAGGAAATCCCAGGATTCACGGCAAGTCCACCACCAGAGGAAAAGCCGCAGGCCCCTGTGGCGGAATCCGCGAGACGGTCGCGCTTTCAACGGGCAAAGGACAAAAAGTAGCTCCTCAAGGCACGGTCACCGCGATGTCCTGGGTGGTCGATGTGCCATCCAGATCGGTCGCCTTCACCCGCACCGTGGTGCTGCCGCTGGCGACGCCGTTGATGGCGATGATTGTCCCACTGATCGAGGCGGTGGCGACTCCCAGGTTCTGGCTGAGCGCTTCGTATTGCAGAATGGGTGCGGCCGTCACCGAAGTGACTTTGACTAACAAATTCGAGTCCATCACCGCAGGAGCCTCGGCAGCATTCATTGGCACCGATTCCAAGGTCCGCAAGTTGGAACCGATCTGGACCTGATAGTTGTTGGTTGGCAAGCCATTGATGGCGGATACGACCGCCATTCCGGCGTCTGGAACGCGCCCGAAGACGGTGAACCCTTCGTTCTGTTCGTCGAGATTGGATGCATTGACATCGCTGACGTTCACAAAAAACTCAGAGGTCGCGCTGTTGGGACTGCCACCGACTTTTGCCATGGCCACGGTTCCCTCGAGGTTGGAGATGCCGGGCTCGTTAGCGACAGAGGCATTCTTGCTAACCGAAGTAAAACCCCCAGCGCCATGACCGTAGCCGCCCCCTTGGATGATGGAAAGCGAATCGCTGAGCGAGGCCACGGAACGATGGAAAAACGTGTTATCGTAGCGAGTGGCATCCACGTAGTCGAGAAAGTTGTCCACGGTCAGCGGCGTGGCCAGTGAATAGAGAATAATGTCAAAATTGCCCATGCTGGTGGCAATCCTTACCGCGCTGGTGGTGTCGGGATCAGAGAATTTCCCAATCAAGGAAACATTCGAGCTCCCACTCGCCGTCACTTCCACCGGAGTAAACGATTCCACAATCAAGGGCGCGGCAGGTGGGCGGATGATCCTTAAAACCAAGGTCCGGGTGACCACCGAGGTATCATTGAACGTCGCCTGCAAGCTCACGGATTTCACCCCATCCTCCGTGGGAATGCCGCTGATTTTCCTCAAGGTCGGATCAAAAACAAGACCGGCGGGCAGACCGGTGACGGCGAGGTTGCTCAAGGCACTGGCACGTGAAATCACCACATCGTAAACAAACGAGCTCTGATAGAAAATCGGTGGATGCATATCACCGGAAATCCCATCCTTGGTCAGAACTTGAATCACCGGAGTGTAGGACGATTTCGCTCCGGAGAAGAAGTCAGCGGCCCGAACCCTACATTCGTAGGATTTGCCGGGCTTCAGGTTCGGAATGGTGTAGGTCTGAGTGTTCGCGCTGACGGAAGCCGTCGTGAATGCGAAGGTCCCCACTTCCCGGTGCTCGATTTCGAAACTGGTTTCACGGGCGGATGCGTCTTTCCATGTCAGGTTGATCGACGAATCGCTAGCACCTTTTCCTGCGATACTGGTGGGAGCCGGCAGGGTCGTTGACTTGGCGGAGAAAATGTTAGAATAGTCTGAGTAGACTTTTTCCGTGCCAACAAATCGAAAGGCTCGCAGCCGGAACTGATAGGCCGTGTCGAGCAAAAATCCGTTCACCGGCGTGGTCGACGATGCATTGGCACCCAATGTCCCCTGCAAGTCAAACACCCCGGTACCGACTTTCCGCTCAAGTTCAAAACCGCTTTCAATCGATGAGGTGTCTTTCCATTTGAAC
>JBBECN010000008.1:0-1434 GCA_040881795.1 Akkermansiaceae bacterium | reverse complement strand
CGCGACATCCGCCGGCGCATCAAGTCGGTCAAAAACACCGCGCAGATCACTCGCGCGATGCAGCTTGTCGCTGCCGCCAAGATGAAAAAGGCGCAGGACCAGGCGCTCGGTGGTCGTGAGTATGCCAAGCAACTCACCCAGGTTCTGTTTGATATCCGGACCAACTTCGGTGAGGAATCCCATCCGCTGCTCGAACATCGCGAAGGCAGCCGCGAGCTGGTGCTGGTGATCTCCACCGATAAAGGCCTCTGCGGCCCGATCAACACCAACCTTGCCCGCAAGATCAAGTTGCAGACTTCGCCCGGCGCCCATTTCGTGACCGTCGGCCGCAAACTCCGCACCATGGGTGAGAAACTCGGCATCAAAATCATCGCGGATTTCACCGTCAAGGATCCGGTGCCTTTCTCCCAGGCCCGCCCGATCGCCAAGTTCATCACCCAGCAGTTCCTTGAGGGGAACTACGATAAGGTTTCCATCGCCTTCACCAGCTTTGTGAACACCTTGCGCCAAGAGGCCGAGGTCGTGACGCTGCTTCCCATCCAAGGCCACCGCCAAGGCGAGGGCCAGGCATTCGAAGAAATCGGTGCCGGATTCTCGGTGGAAGCGCATAAAAACGATCCGAATCGTGACTTCATCTTTGAGCCAAGCCCGGGCGACGTGCTCAGCGCGATTCTTCCGCTCTATGTCAATTACGAGGTCTTCCAAGCCCTCATGGAAGCCCGCGCTTCCGAACACTCCGCACGGATGGTCGCCATGAAGTCCGCCACCGACAATGCGAAGAAATTCATCAAAGAGCTCACGCTCGAATACAACAAGCTCCGCCAGGGAGCCATCACCTCCGAGCTTCTCGAAATCACCACGGCCATGAAGGCCATGGAATGATCCTTCTAACTTTTAACTGATAACTTTTTTACCGAAACCTCCGCATGAGCAACCAAGGAACCATCGTCCAGATCATCGGCGCCGTCATCGACGCCGACTTCTCCAAGGCAACCAAGCTGCCTGAAATTTACAACGCGTTGGAGATCCAATACGTCCTCAACGGCGTGGATACCAAACTCGTGCTCGAAGTGCAGCAGCACTTGGGCGACGGCTGGGTGCGTGCGGTCGCCATGTCCACCACGGACGGTCTCAAGCGCGGCATGGCTCTTACCGACCTTGGCCAGCCAATCTCCGTTCCCGTTGGAAAACAAGTCCTCGGCCGCATCTTCAATGTTACCGGAGACTTGGTGGACGAAAACGTGCCGATCGCCGACGCGAGCTTCCGCTCGCCGATCCATCGCCCCGCCCCCACGCTCACAGAACAATCTGCCAACACCGAAGTTCTCGCGACGGGTATCAAAGTCATCGACCTCATCTGCCCGCTGCTCAAGGGTGGTAAAGGCGGCATGTTCGGTGGTGCCGGCGTCGGCAAGACCGTCGTCATCATGGAGC
>JBBECN010000007.1:0-1467 GCA_040881795.1 Akkermansiaceae bacterium | reverse complement strand
GAGGTGTCAGGGTGAAGCAGCGAATCCATCGGCGCATCGGCGAGTTGATGGGATTCGATGATGCGCGCGAGCAAAACCAATGAGGCGACCGCATCAAAAAGCGCGTCGTGCCAGGATTTTTCCGGGACGATTTCCTGGATGGCCGGCGTCAGGCCTTGCGACTCACACAGGGCACCGAGCGAATGATCCGGCAACTCCGGCCAGGCGGCGCGGGCCAGCAGCAGCGTATCAATCCATGGGCCGAAACCATGCCCTGGAAACGCCCGCAAAAAGCGTTTTTCGGTGCCTTTGCCGTGGGCCACCACCACCGCTCCCGCCAGCCGGGTTTTGAGCTCCGGCCAGAGCGATAAAAGCGAGGGCGCGTCGCCAAGCTGCTCGGGGCCGATGCCATGAACTTTCCGGGCCGCCCACTGAATCGGCTGATCGGTGAAAAGGTAGGAAACAAAAGCGCATTGATGGCCCCGTTCCAGCGACCATGAAGCGAGGCCGATTTGCACGGGGGTGTCGGTTTTGCCACGGGATGCGCCCGCCGATTCAAAATCGATGGCGGTGAACCGGCAGTGGCGAGTGGCGAGCATGCGGGACTTTTGTCAGTCCGCATCGGTCACGCAAGCCGCTTGTCCCAATCCGGCGCGGGCGGCGGCGAATCCTGGTTTGATCCGGTCGAAAATGATTTTGATGCGCGTGTCATACGGGGCGAAAGCGCTTTTCATCGCATTGAGCGAGAGTTTTTCGAGTTCGTAAAGATTCAGGTCGAACAACTCGGTCGCGAGGGTGCTTTCGCGAGTCATGGAAGTGTCGCTCATCAGGCGGTCGTCCGTGTTGAGGCACACGCGGAAACCCCGGCGGAAAAACAGGGCGAAAGGGTGCTCTTCCAAGCTCGAACAAGCACCGGTGTGGAGGTTGCTCAGCAGGCACATTTCCAGCGGCACGCGGCGATCCAGAATGTATTGGGCGAGCCGCCCGAGCTTCATCGTCCCGTCGCTGTGGATCTCGATATCGTCGCGCAACCGCGTCGCATGGCCGAGGCGGTGGGCACCGCAATATTGCAAGGCCTGCCAGATCGATTCCGGCCCGTAGGCTTCTCCCGCATGAATCGTGATGTGGAAATTCGCGCGTTGGATCGCATGAAACGCCTCCATATGTTTTTTCGGCGGAAACCCATCTTCGCCACCTGCAAGGTCGAGGCCGACCACGCCCAGATCCCGGCAGCGGATCGCCAGCTCGGCGGTTTCTAACGAATTTGTCAGGTGGCGCATCGCACAAAGGATCAGCCCCCACTCGACGCCGTAGGCGCGCTCGCCGCGTGCGAGTCCGGCGATGACGGCGGCGACGACTTCATCCTCCGTCAAACCCCGCTCGGTGTGGAAAACCGGGGCAAACCGCACTTCGGCATAAAGCACGCCGTCGTAAAACATGTCCTCGATGAATTCGAAAGCCACCCGCTCCAGCGCTTCCGGCCTCTGC
>JBBECN010000006.1:0-8686 GCA_040881795.1 Akkermansiaceae bacterium | reverse complement strand
CTCCGCTGCAGATTTGGAAAAATTCACCGTGGAAAAATTGCCGACGGAGGGGGTCGAACCCACACTCCCTTGCGGGAAACGGATTTTGAGTCCGTCGCGTCTGCCAGTTCCGCCACGTCGGCTATCGAACGCGCATCATAGCCCAAGCCCGCTCAGGGTAAAGCGCTACGATCCCCTCTCTGGAGGGCGAGCGTCCCCGCGAGCCGCTCGTAGCGGGAAACCGGCGGCGCGCCGCGCACCCGCACCGGCGCTCCGGGGATCCGCACACGACGGACAGGCTTTCGCGCCCTACCTCGCCGCCCCTTTTTTTCAAACCCAGTTACTCCCAGCACACACCCGCCAACGCGCGGGTTCAGGGACTATGGCCCAATCTTCGGTGGTGCCGCGAATCACCTCGTTCATCGGCAGGATGCCGATGCCACCGTTGAATGTAGCGGCGCCAGCTTGTCCTCCCGTGTGCGAATCCACGGCACCGAATATTAGAGGCTCACAACATTTCTTAAAATTTCATAGCGAATTTACCCCGTGCTCGAAAAATCTCCGCGCTCTCTCTGCCTGCTCCCCAAACCCTCAACCCTCTGTCATCTCTCAACTCCGATCTACGGCTTACCCCGCCGACACCGATTTCCGGAAGTTCGACTTCCCTGAAGTCATCAAGCCGCTACGGGCGAAAAAGTGATCCATCGCGGCGTGCGATGAGCGGTCAGGCCCTCACGCAAACAGCTATGGTAACCGGCCGGAATTTCGACCGGTCAACAATGTCAAAAGTCAAGATGTGACCCCTTAAAGCTTTGCCATGCCGATCTGCTTTGCAGCGCAGCATCCAGATCGCGCCCAGTCCTGCCGCGAACCGCTCCAACTCCCCGCGCAAACGATCCAGACCTTGAAACGCGCCGGTCGGCTGCATTTCAAGTCGCGTGAAGAACCAGCCGTTATCCGTATCGGTGAGCTGGTGCGCCTCAAGCAGATTCAGTCCCCGGCTCGCGCAAAACCCGGTTGTCTCGGCCAGCAGCCCGACACGGTTCGCACATGAAAGCGTGAGAAGAATGGCATCCATGTCGGGACCTCATGAAGGTCCGCGGAACCCCCTTACGGCGTCGATCATGCCGGTGATGCAGGACGCACCAGAATCAATCGGAATGAGATCTGGTTGCTGTTGGTTGCGGGCAGCGAGGATTCGTTTTTTCGATGTCATAAGCAATTGCGGGGCTACCGCGGGGGTGGCGTGGCGGCCAGATGCTCTCGTAACAGGCTCATCATGTGGACATTGATGTCCCACTGGAGCGCCACCGGCATTTGCGTCCAGGGAAGGGTCGGTAGGTAGGGCGGCGGCCCGAATTCCGGAGTGATGGTCAACTGTGCGGCACCCGCCGCACGCTTGACCGCGGCGATCTTCTCCCACCAGCCCAGATGCACCTCCACGGCGGTCTGCCACTCGGGTGCCCGCGGATCCGGAACCTGCGGTCCCTGCGCGTGGCCGACCCGTCCGTGAATGTGCCCGACGGCGGGAAGCACCGGCGCGATGGTCTCGCCCTGATCCTCGCAGAGCGATTCGCAGACATTGCACCAGTGCGACATGTCGAGTACGAGCTGAGTTCCGGGCCGGGCGCGGAGCAGTTCCGCCGTGCGCCACGGCGTGTGCAGGCACCGACCGCGGTGCGTCTCGTGGAGGATGGTGATACCCGTCTCCGTGGAGATCCGGTCAGCCAACTCAAACACCCGCAGGTTGTCCTCCAAGCCAAACATGTCGCGCCCGGTGTGGCTATTGATGAAGACGGGATCGAAGGACGCCGCACGTCGCAGGCGGGCCTCGAATTCCTCGAGATGGCGCGGCAAGTCGGGGGTCAAGGTCTGCCAGTGCTGGGTAATCACCGCCAAACCCGCATCCTTGGCCCGGTCGAGCACCTCGTCGGCCGCGACATCACCATCAGCCAAGCCGACCTCGATCCCGTCAAAGCCAGCGTCCTCGACCCTGCGGATGAACTCCGCCGGTGATAGCGCCTCACTGCCCCAACGGGGACAAAAGAATACAAGATTCATCGGTTTAGAATTCGTCGAATGCAATCTGGCTGACCGGGCCCCCGAAGTCTCCCAGCATTTTCCCGCACGCCTTGATCATCATTGGCGGCCCGCTGAGGTGATACTCCACGGTCTGGGGATTAGGATGCTTGTTGAGGTGTTGGTCATGGACGACATCGCGGATGAAGCCCGTGAAGTTTCCCGCACTGAAAGAGCCTATGCGTGCAAAATCATTTGGCGGAAGTCTCGCGGCAGGCGATGACCAGTTTGTTGAATCCGATCTGACGGGTGTAGCTTGTTTCCACTTCGATGCAGGGAACTTCCTCGATCACTTGGACGCTCGAAACCATCCGGGGGAATTGAGTGAGGAAACTGCGCATGATGGCGCGGGCGTGATGCGCACCAAGGCAGTTATGGTGGCCGAAGCCGAAGGCGACATGGGGGTTGGGTTTGCGTTCCAAATCGACCTCGTTGGGATTCTGGAAAACCTCGGGATCGCGATTGGCCGCCGCCCAAGTGAGCGAGATGCGCCCCTGCGGCTGAACCTCGAATCCGTGCACGTCACTCCCGGCTGGGCAGACCCTTCCGATGTGGGTCAGCGGAATGGCCAGACGAAAAAATTCCTCCGCGGCCGTATTCACGGCTTCGGGATGTTCACGCAGATAAACCATATCCTCGGGGTTCTTCGCGAAATACGCGATGATGGCGGTCATGGTATGGATGATGGTGTCGCGGCCTCCGGCAAAGGCGAGGTAGGCAAAGCCCTCTTTCTCTTCGTCAGTGAGAAGGCGCCCATCGATCTCGGCGGCATTCAAGGCACTGTAAAAGTCGTCACCGGGATTCTCCGTGGCCTTTTTGAACATCATCCGGTTGTAGTCTTCCATGGCACTCCCCTTCGCCTTGCCGTCTCCGGCGCGGGTGACATGCACGCCCCAGGGAATCCACTTCTCCCCTTCCTCCTCGGGGACATTGAGCAGGTAAGTCAGCGCGTAGGATTGAATGGGGATGGCTAGGTCATGGACTGCGTCGAACGACTGCCGTGCCAGCATCCTCCCCAACATGCACCCAATCAGGCCCTCGATTCGGGCTTTGACTTCCGGCAGCTTCGGACGCTCGAAAAACGGCTCGACCAATTTGCGGTATTGCCCATGTCTCGGCGGGTCAAGTTCGATCGGGTATTGGCGCACATCGCGCAGGGCCTCCTCCGATGGAATCGGAACCCTTCGGGGGGCATCCGAGCTGTAGGTCTGCCAATCCTTGGCCGCCTGACGGACATCCCCCAGCTTGAGCAGCATGGGGATTTTCTCCCCGCCCTGAAAGTCACCCACCATGACCGGGCAGCGGGCGCGCACCTCTTTGAAAGGATCGTCGGTGATGTAGGTTTTCTTGCTCATGGTATTTATTCCTTTGGTGCCACCTCAACGACGAGGCCATCAAGCACCTCCCTCATTTCGATCTGGCAACAGAGGCGGCTGTTTGGCTTGTGGTGGTCATTGAACGAGAGGGTATCCAATTCCATGGCCTCTGCCGCGCCGACCAGGCTCTGCCATTCGGGCGGAATATAAACGTGACACGTCGAGCAGGAACAGACGCCGCCGCAGTCGCCAGTGATGCCCTCGACATCGTGATCAAGGGCAATTTCCATCAGTGTGCCAGCGGCGTTGTCGACGACGACTCGTTCGCCGTTTGGTTGAATGAAGGTAACTTGAGGCATGGTGGATGCAGGTTTTTGGTGGCTGATGTGATTTCGTAAACTATGCCTTCCAGGCGACGGGCGTGCAGAGAGCCTGCAGGTTTTCGACTGGAGTGCGGCTGGGGATCTCGTAGCCGGCGTTGACCATGAAGGGATTGCCTACTTCGTCGTAGCAAGCTTCGCTGCCTGCGCGAATCGACTCGGGCGTGCCTCGGAGGACATCCCTGACGGGATCGAGGTTGCCGCAAATCGTGACCTTTCGACCGCAGACCTCACGCACCCTGCTGAGCGAGACCATGTGGGCAACATCAAGCACATCAAGTTCGAGGCTGTCCAACCCCGGCAAAAGATGAGTGATGTTGCCGCAGATGTGCATCCGGACTTTGGCGCCCATTTCCTTCAGCCCTTTGACCAAGCGCTGCTGACGGGGCAGGTAGTCCGAGGCGAAGGCCCCGTAATTGCTGCTAATATGCTCGGCGGCAAATTGCATCAAAATGGGCAACCGCGCGAGATGATCCACGGGCTGGCCTGCGAGGGTGGCGCGGTAGCGTTGTTTGGGGGTCATGCTGACTGCAAAAAACTAGCACGCCCGCGTCATTCCCACTTCTACCTTTGACTCATTTTGCTATACTTTTCGCTCATCCTTGAGCAAAAGCACCCAACTGTCGTGCAAGTCAACTACGAGTCCATCTCCTACCACCCGGACGAATCGATCGCCTGCTTTTCTACCAAGGGGAAAAAGATCATCTGCCCCTATCATCAGCACCCCGAATACGAGATCGCCTGGATTCTGCGCAGCGCGGGGCGCGTATTGGTCGGCGATTCGCTGACCCGGTTCCAAGCGGGGAATGTCTATTTGCTGGGAGCCAACCTGCCCCACATTTTTTGGAATGACGAAGACACCAAGGAGGCCGGCACCGTAGTCATTCAGTTTAAGCGCGATGCCTTTGGGAAAAGACTTTTTGACGCACCGGAGATGCGCGAAATCGCCCGCCTGCTGGCAGCCTCCGAACGCGGCTTGCGCTGGAACCTTGCGGCCCATGCGCCACTGCGCCACTCGCTTCGCAGCCTGGGAGCCCTGCGGGGCAGCGAGCGCGTCATCTGTTTTCTCGAAGCGCTCCAGCGGATGGCACAAATGCCACCGGACGCGGAACTCTCCTCCATTGCTTACGGGCACAGCCTCAGCGGGCTCGACTCCTCCCGCATGGAGACCATCACTCAATACGTCCGGGCACAGCTCTATGAAACCGTCAGCCAGTCCGAAGCAGCGAGGGTGACCGGCATGTCGGTGGCTAGCTTCCGCCGGTTTTTCCAGCGCACGACTCACCGCACCTTTCCCCGCTTTGTCAATGAACTGCGCATCAGCGAAGTCTGCCGTCAGCTCGTTTCGACCGATTTGACCATCACCGAAATTCTCTACCGCTGCGGCTACGGCAACCAGGCTAACTTCTACCGTCGCTTCCGCCAAATTCTTGGCATCACGCCCGAGCAATACCGTCAGAGCCTGCAGGAAAAGCAGACCAGACGGGAGGCTGCGCAGAAAGGGTCAGGCTCAGACCAGGCACATGGGTGAAAGTATAGGGTGTGAACATGCTTTGGAAAAACGTGTTACAAATGGAAAAGAAGCAGAGATTTCTAGCTTTGATGGAGGGCAGTCACCACACGCTGAGCGGGCTGTGCGTCGCTTTTTTCTGATGAGAGGGCGGCGGCGCTAAAGCACCGCGAAACTCTCATATCACCCGGACCAATTCACCGGGAGCACGCCAGTTGAAGCATCCGCACCCGAAAAGGCCCAGTTCGGGTTCCCTCTAGGGCACCGGAGCCGCCAGCCTGCCCTCGGGCCAGATCCCACCTTCTGCACGATGAAGAGTGACTTCGTTCGCCCGGCGCTGGATCGCGAAATGGCAACCTTCACCCAGCTCAGTCCAGCCCTTTGCAGGCGGGAAGGCCGCGGTCGGCTGCATTTCGAGCCGGGTGAAAAACCAGCCCTTATCCGCGTCGGTGAGCTGCTGCGCTTCAAGCAGGTTTACTCCACGGTTCGCGCAAAACCCCGCGGTCTCGGCCAGAAGACCGCCCCCGTCCGGCGCAGGAAAGGGTGAGCAGAATGGTGTCGATGCCCGGACGTCACGGATGCCAGGCGCACTTTTGCACAACGCGGACCATGGCGACGACATTCTCCGGCGGTGTTCCGACCTGGATGTTGTGGCACGAACAGGGGATGTAGCCGCCGCGGCCCCGAGGGTCTCCAGGCAGGTGATGACTTCCCTGCGCACGTCATCCGGCGATCCGCGCGGGAGGATATGCTGGTTTTCCACGGCGCCGTGAAAAAAGCCGTTGGGGGTCACATCTTGACATTTGAGATTTCTCGTCAAAAGGCCGCGTAGAATTTCACCAACTTGCGGTCCTTTTGCATCTTCGCCTCCAACCGGTTCCCAATCTCGCCAACAACCTGCCTAACGGGAGCGCCTTGAGCGCGGAGGATAGAGACGTGGTGCTGGCTAAGCAGATCGGCGATCACAGCGGGGACGAAAGTTAGTCGGCTGCAACTGGCTCCGGAGCCCGACCTACGGCTTGCGGGCCACGACCCAGTCGATCACCGCCTGCTCGTTGCCCTCATGGCTGGCCAAGTAGGCCAGGAACTCGGCGGGAAGGATTCCGTGTGTTTTGAAAAAACGACGGTCGCCGCCGCAGCAATACATGAGCGAGGGCGGCAGCTCGCCCCGCAGCTTGGCCCGGGCTTTGGGCATGAGGCGCGGGAGCCACTCGATGCCCTCGACCGCGGCGGACTTAGCTGGCAGCTCTGCCTCGTCGAGCACGACAAGCGAGGGCCGCCCGCCCTGCACATTGAGGAAGTAATCACGCCGGACCAGTTCGATGGCCAGCGCTTGTTCATAGCCCGGTTCGCCGCCGTGGCAGTCATCCTCGGCGTAATCGTAGACATGCTGGGCGGTCAGTCCGCTGGCTGCGAGCAAGTTGAGCTGCGCGGGGTCGAAGAAAGTGCCGGCCCCGCGTTGCCCGCGAGCGTAGAGTGTGACCGCGTGGTCGTAGATGGCGCGAAAGCCCCGCGCGAAGTCGTCGCCTTGCATGAAGTCGACTGACATAAGCTGCGGACCGCACCCTGTCAAGACCACCCCCTGCCCGACTACTACCACGACTGGGCTATCTCACACGACACAGCACTCGGTGGATGCTGTCCAAAAGGCCGCAAGGCCGAAGACGGTAAAATCCCGCCGCACTACCCACTCTGCGAAACGCCGTCAGCGTCTTATCCTCAACGCACCGAATGGAACGTCCGCGATGGCGACGGCACGCTGATCTTCACGATGGCGACGGAGCTGGCTGGGGGATCGGCGCAGCCACGAAAAACTCCACGCTGCCGACGGGTCCTGATAAACCGATTTGCTTTCGTGTTTGGGTCGCATCTTAAAATTTGAAATTTCCTGTTCGAAGACCGCAAAGAATTTCGCCAGCTTGCGATTCTTTTGTATCTTCGCCTCCAACTGCTTCATCACCCGCGTCACGGCGGGGATCATTCCTTCCTCCCACCTCAGGCGCCGGACCTCTTGACATATGATGCCAAGAGGCACACATTGTACGCGTGCGGCTGGAATTCGATCCGGACAAGGAAGCGATCAGCCTCGCCAAACACGGCATCGACTTTTCCACCGTGCGGAAAGTTTTTGAAGACCCGCAGCGCATGATTATCCCGAACGAAAAGCACAGTTCCGACGAACCGCGGTTCTATGCTGTCGGCCACGATGGCTATGGCGTGCTCACCGTGCGGTTCGCTCTGCGCGGCGATACCATCCGCGTGATCGGAGCCGATTATTGGCGCAAGCAGAAGAAAGCCTATGAAGACCAAAAGAAAGAAACCGAACTACGTTAAAGAGCCGGCCGGCGAAGGCTGGGGCTTCGACCAAAGCAAAGCACTGACCCGCGCGGAACAACGCGCCCTGGGCGTGCCCTTGCCATCCGCCGCGGCAAAAATGACCGTGATCCGCAAGCCGGCCCGCCCTGCGCGGATCAACATCCGCACCACGCACGAAACGATCGCCGGTTTGCGTGCGCGGGCCGAGGAAGCCGGACTGCCCTACCAGACGCTCGCCGCCAGCGTGCTGCACATGGTGGCCAAGGGAGACCTCAAACTTGCTCTCGCCCCGGGACGTTGAGAGAAACCAAGACACCCGCACGTTGTCGTGCGCAGTAGCTGAGGGGAGTCACATCTCGACTTTTGACATTTCCAGATCGTGGGCTGCGGATGTATCGCCAATTTAGCGAGGCGAGGCGCGGCAGCGGAGTGCCGCGGCTACAGCAACACATGAATCTCTTTAACGGAATGAAGTAAATACCGCCGAAGCTTTCACTTTCCTGCAATATTATTTGGAGTCGTGCTGGAGCCACCGCTACTTGATATTTTGCAGCCTTACCCCCCGACAAGCAGGCACCCACCTGTCAGCCTTCTCGATAGGGCGGATGTCGTGCCGAAGGTAATTATTGTGAAGTTCGAAGGCTGGCCCGAGGAGTGGCAGGAGTGGGCGCGGCTCACGCCGATGGCGCGCTTTCGGGAAAGTGAAAAGATTTTCGCCCAATACCTAGCGATGGGAGGCAGCCTTGATCCCGACCCCGATCCGACAAGTCCTCTCTAAAATGATCCTTGCCCATCTCGATGAGAAGCTTGGCGCGCTCGACCGGAAACATCAGGTGCAGGCCCTCCTTATGGGGGCCAGGCCTGCGTGTTCTACGGCGCAGCGCAGTTTAACAAGGACCTCGACCTCCCTCTACTGGCCGCTGCGGGCAATGCGTTTGGCCGACGGCAGCAAACCATGGGATGGCTTCGATCACTTCTCCACTGTGATGTAGCATCACTACGAATCACGCAAATGACGTTAACCACAAAGAAACGGTAAAAATCAACCACCGTCCTGTCGCACCGGAAAGCTACGCTTGGAGTTCCTTGGCGCGCCTCCCCGGACG
>JBBECN010000005.1:0-1487 GCA_040881795.1 Akkermansiaceae bacterium | reverse complement strand
AGGGTGACGATCCTGGCCCGGCGATCCCACTGGAAGGTGTTTTCCCACTGGCCGTCTTTCGGCAAAATTCCGAACCACTCGTTCGCTTCATCCTCGGTGGTCAGTTCCCGGTAGTTCTTGAAAATGACGGATGGCGAGTTGCCCGCTTCGAGGGCGACTTGGTCCGCGCTTTTCACAATGGCAATCCGGTTGCTGATGAATGAGTGGCGGAGCACATTCCGTGGCCATTCCATTTTCAAGGCGCGGGCGAGTGAGGTGACTTCGCGGTGAAGTGCCGCGTGCCTGACCACCTTTCCCTTGCGTTGAAGCGGCTCGATCCATGCCCGCAGGTTTTCGGTGATGGGCACCAGCCGCCGGGAGGCTGTTTTCGCCTGATCCGCCCGAAGCTCGATGAATCCACGTTCCAGATCAAAGGCCGACCAGTCCAGGCGGTTGAGCTCTGCCATGCGGATTCCGGCAAACGCTCCAACGGCGAGGATCGGGATCAGGTGGGGCGGTGCGGCGTGGAGGATTTTTTCCATCTGCTTCGGCGTGAACACCGACACATCGTCGCTCTTGATCTTCACCTTCTTGAGTTGCTCCGGTGCCGTCATCTGCTCGGCGGGCAGGCAGTTTTGGGAGCGGGCGTAGGAGAAGAGCACTTTCACACAGACGAGCATGGAATTGCGCGAACTGGCGGAAACCTTGAACCCGCGCAGCCAGGCATCGATGTCCGATGAGGTGATGCCGAGGATTTCGCCCGGGAAGGTATCGGCAAAGCGCGTCAGGATCGTTTTGAGTTGCGCCACGTAGGTCTTGCTGGCTCCGTCCTGTTTGCGGGTGACGAGGAGTTCCGCCACCAGCTCGGTGACCGTGACGCGGCGGGTGAGCGGCTTGAAGAACTTCCGGTAGTCCGTGGCCATGGACGTGAGGGATTCGCTTTCCGCCAGCTTGCGGGCCTGCACGTAATCCTCCACGGCGGCGACCAGCGGGATGTCAAAGCCACCGAGCAGTTCCACCGCTTTCACGTAGTGGTCGCGCTCGTGCGGCTTGATGTCGGTCACGTGCTGCATGCCGCTCTGGATCCGCTGCGCCACGAAGAGCGCCTCCTTCTTCGCCTCATCGAGGGAGTTGAAGATTTTACGGATCCTTTTCCCGTCGCGGTAGGAGCAAACCATGAAGCGGACCCGCCCCTTGGATTCCGAGCGGTAGACCGGCACGTTGGCCGATCCGAACTTCACCGTGGCGATAGGTCCGGCCTTGCGCGCTCTATTGGTTCTGGCGTTTTTCGCGCGACTAACCGATTTGTTGCTTTTGCAAGTGGTTGATTCACTGGAAGTTGAAAATCCAATTCCGCCATTTGTCACCAATTTGTCACCAGCCTCGTTCATAGGCTTGGGAATGGTGTCAATTTCGCACGATTTTGTGCGTGTAACCCATTGGAGGTGAATGGATTAAGTGGAAGTACCCCGGCTTGGATTCGAACCAAGGACCAATTGATTAAGAGT
>JBBECN010000004.1:0-8960 GCA_040881795.1 Akkermansiaceae bacterium | reverse complement strand
GCTCCCACAACGGTCTGGCGCGAGACGCGCCAGCCACTGAATGGGGTCGTGATGTTTTGATGGCTGGCTTCCGCCCGCTGCGTTTTACTGGGCCATGCCCACGCCTCCCGACCGCAACTCCCGGCCTGTCACGGTTTGGTTTGACCGCGAATTTCCACGCCTTCCCGGCGATCGTGAGTTCGATCAGATTTGGCCGAAACACCTTCGTGACTTCTCCGCCTTGCATTGGACGTCGGTGGAAGTTTGCCAACACGCGGCCCGCTGGTTGGTCGCCGGGCCGGGGACGCGGGTCCTTGATGTGGGATGCGGGCCGGGGAAGTTTTGCGCGATCGGAGCATTCACCACCCCCGGGCATTTCACCGGAGTGGAACAACGCAAACGCCTCTGCCGCGCCGCTCAGAATATGCTCGATCACTACTGCATCCCACGAGTGCAAATCCTGCATGCGAATGTGATGGACGTGCCATTCTGCAACTTTGACGCATTCTATATTTTCAATCCGTTCGAGGAGAATCTGATGCCGGAGCTTAAAATCGACGACGAGGTGCCCGTTGAAATGGAACTTTACGGCAGCTACATCGATTACGTGCGCGGCCAACTCTCTCAGGCGCGGCTTGGCACGCGAGTGGTGACTTTTTGGGGGAGTTGTCACGAAGTCCCGCCTGGTTACGAATGCGAGGAAACTGCCTTCGACGGCAACTTGCGGCTGTGGGTCAAACGCTGCGATCTGCCTGCCGGAGAAAGTTCCTTCGCTACGGCCTTGATGGGGGATGCTTCCAGTTTCTCCATCGTCTGAATCGATCCATTCCGGCCGACTCAGCGCCGTTTTCTAGCCTTTTTCGGCTCGAAGCTCACCGCCTTCGGATCGAAGGCCTCGGGGTCGTAGCCCGGGTGCGCCCACTCGATATCGCCGTGGAGTGCCTGCATGTATTGGAAGGTCCCGCCGAAGTCTTCGGGTGGGCAGGCGCGCGCGCCGTCGAGCACTTCCGGCCCGCCTTCGCCTGCGGCCCATTTTTCAAAAACGATTTCGTGAATCCATTCGTCGGCGAAGTCGTAGCGGTAGAGAATGCGGATCGGCAGGCGGCGTTTTCCGATAAACTCCTTCACCGTCAGCACCGCCTCATCCTGGAACTCGCCGGCGGTCTGATCTTCCAGGCCGATCGGGCCGATCACATCGACGAGGCGCTTGCCCTTGCCATGGCGGAACTCGTGGGGACTCTTGTTGTCCCAGCCCATCACCGCCTGCACGGCATCGCTGAATTGGATAAATGTGACCTCCGATGAAATCGAAAAGCGCCGCCAGATCTGCGGTTGGATCCCGTAGATAAACACCTTCACCACCACCCGGTTTTCGTCCTTCGCTTTCGCCATGCGCGGAGCTTGTGGGAGCACCGGCGCGTAATCAAACGAGAATTGCCGCCGGTTTCACAATCCTGCCGGGAAGGTCTCCGGCGCTTCGTCTTTGCTCCAGTTCTCGGTATGCTCCAGTGGCTCGACCGCCCGCGTTTGATCGTAGTGCAGCACCGCATCGAACTGCTCCGGCAGACAGGCTTCGAAATAGTGGCTGGCCCGCTCGCTTTCCGGCCGGTAGATCACGCCGATCGCGCGCTCGATGCGTGGTTCGCGCAAAACCTTGGTCGCGGCGTTGTCCTCGGTCATGTCGATCCAGAAATTCGATATGCCGACTTGATGGAAGAGCCGCTCGTAGCTGCCGGGCAGTCCGGGCTGGACGTGTTTGCGCTCGGCAGGGAGGTGCCAGCCGGACGCTGCGGTGACGGTGCCGGTGTAGGTGGTGAAGCCGATCAATTTCGATTGGTAGGGAAACGCCTGGCGCACCAATTGGCCGATGTTCCATTCGCCGCGGCGCGACATCTGGGTGGCGCGTGCATCGCCGAGGTGCGAGTTGTGGGCCCACACCACCACTTTAGCGGAGCCGGTGTGGGACTGCAAATGGGCCATCAATTCCACCAACGTTTCCATCATGTGCTTGTCCCGCAGGTTCCATGACGAAACATCGGAGCGAAACATCTGCCGGTAATATTCCTCGGCATTTTGCACGAGCCGTGCATTTTGCTCGGCAAAGAAGAAGGCGTCGATCGCCGCCGCGCCATCCCGCGCTAGGTATTCGGCTTCCCTCGCCCTCAGATCGGTGAGTTGCTGAATCACTTCGTAGCGGCAGCTGTCACTGATGCCAGTCCCCGCCAGCAAGCCGTAGTTTTGCGGATCCCGGCCGTAGCGGTCGATGCAGCCGTAGCGGATTTTTGCTTTGGCGGCCTCCGCCGGATCCTTGGTTTCGAGGTAGTGGATGACCTCGTTCATCGACTTGTGGAGGCTGTATAAATCCAATCCATAGAAACCGACCTGGTAATCCGCCGAATGGACCTGCTCATTGTGGTTTCGCAGCCATCCCACGAAATCCACCACATCGGCATTGCGCCACATCCACGCGGGAAAGCGCTCGAAGCCTCCCAGCGCATCGGCGCTGTCCGGGTCTTCGGACCCGCCGCGCACGTATCGGTTCACCCGATAGGCGTCCGGCCAATCCGCCTCCACCGCCACCGCCGTGAACCCGGCTTCCTCGATCAGGCGCTTGGTGATCTGCGCCCGCATCCGATAGAATTCATGGGTCCCGTGCGAGGCTTCGCCGATCAGCACCACCGACGAATCACCGATCATTTTGAGCAAGCCGTCGAAATCCTCCGACGTCCCGGTCAGCGGCTTGGCATGCTGACGGATGCGCCGCAACACGACTTTATCCGGAACGAATGACGGCACCTCGCCAAGGCCGTAGTCGGGCGGCGGATTGTCGTCTGCCAGCAGGGCCTGGACTTCCTCGTCAGTGGTTTGGGAGAAATCCTCATACCATTGGCCGACGGCCACGAAACGATCCGGTTGATGCACCACCACCACTTCATCCGCCTCCTCGCGCAAGCGCCTAACCGTATCCTGCGGGGCGACCGGCACGGCGACGATGATCCGCTCCGCCTCCTGCTCGCGCAGCAGCTGGATCGCTGCGGACATCGTCGAGCCGGTGGCAATCCCATCGTCCACGATGATCACCGTGCGCCCCATCACGGCAGGGGCCTTGCGCCCTCCTCGGTAGAGGGCTTCCCGGCGGGCGAGCTCGTGGATTTCATGTTGGATCACCGTCTCCACGTCCTCGCGATTGATGTTGAGCTGTGAGATCAGCTCCTGGTCCAGGATCTGCACGCCGCCGCTGGTGATCGCACCCATCGCCGTTTCCTCGTGCCCGGGTATGCCGAGCTTACGCACCACTAACAGATCGAATGGCTTGGTAAGAAATTTGGCGACTTCCGCCGCCACCGGCACCCCGCCGCGTGGGAGGGCGAGAATGACGACGTCTTCCTCATCCTCAAGAAACGCCCACAGGCTCGCCGCCAGCTGGCAGCCAGCATCGTGGCGGTTCTTGAAGATGAAGGTTGGGGGGGCAAGCATGGTTTTCATTAGGATTATGGGATGGAATTTCTCAAATAGAGCTCAAACCAAGAGGCGGCGAGCTCAGCGACCTTTTCTAGGGTGCCGGGTTCTTCAAAAAGGTGGGAAGCACCTTGAATTAGCGATAAGTGTTTGATCCCCGGCAGCTGTTCCATGGTTTTTTCGTTCCACTGGATCACCGGATGATCGAGTTCGCCGACGATCAATAGCGTGGGCGCATCCACCCGCTTGACCATCTCACCGGCGAGATCGGTGCGGCCGCCGCGGGAGGCCACCGCTTGGATTTGCGGCATCGCCGCTGCTGCGGCCAGCGCTGCCGCCGCTCCCGTGCTCGCCCCGAAATAGCCGATGGCGAGCTTCCTGAGCTGATTCTCCCGCCGCGCCCAACCCGTCACGCTGACCAGCCGTTCCGCGAGGAAAGGGATGTTGAAACGAAGGGCACCGGTTTGCGCTTCGGAAGCAGCCTCGCCGGGCGTCAGCAGGTCAAAGAGCAGGGTTGCAAGACCTTTGCGGTGCATTTCCGCAGCCACCCGGCGGTTTCGCGGGCTCAGCCGACTGCTGCCACTTCCGTGCGCAAAGATGACCATGCCCTCGGCTCCCGCCGGAATCGCGACATCGGCTTGAAGGGTTACACCCGCGCAGGGAATTCGGGCCTCGTATTCTCTCAGAATGGAAAGTGTGGTGTTCATGACTCAGGGATTAAGATGCCAGCCGTTGACCTCCAGCTTTCCGGTGGTCCAACCAAGACGACGTGCGTTGGCCCCGTTAATCTCTATCACCAAGGTCCTTCCTTCAATAGGTGGGATCACCTGCCAACGCTCCTGCCCGGCACCTATACCGCGTAATCATTTCCGCAATCGGGCGGCCGTCCCGGGCCGGACTAACTGATCTTGATACGCTCCGCCACCGCTGACGATGACATCCCAATGGGTTGCGGAAGATGGTGGCATGCTGGGTGGAACACGGCGGCTCTGGCGGATTCTCGGTGATCTTGCAACCGCCGGATGAAGTGGAATATTGCATTCCGGCGGTTTCCGCCGATGATTCGCGCGATGTCAGCACATGCCACTCCCGGGATTTCCGAAAATTATGACGTGATCGTCATTGGCGGCGCCCTATCAGGTGGTGCGGCCGCCACTTTGCTGCTGCGCAAAAATCCCGGCATCCGGATTTTGATCGTCGAAAAATCCGAAGCCCTCGGCCGCAGGGTGGGCGAGGCGACGGTGGAGGTCAGCGCGTATTTCCTCGGCCATGTGCTCGGGCTGACGCAATACTTGAACGAACATCACATTTCCAAACAAGGGCTGCGGTTCTGGTTCACCAATGATAAGGTCAGCGCACTCGACCAGTCTGCGGAAGTCGGCCCGCGATATCTTGCGCGGCTACCGTCCTATCAGATCGACCGCGCGGCGATCGATGAGGAGGTCCTGCGCCGGGCCGAGGAATCAGGGGCCACAGTTTTGCGACCGGCGATTGTTTCCAAGGTCCAATTGACCGCCGGTGGCCAACAGACGATGGAGGTGAAACAGGGCGAGCAACGTTACAGCTTGCGCGCCCGCTGGATCGTCGATGCCTCCGGCATCAACGCGCTGCTCGCGCGCAAAAATGGCTGGTGGCGATCCAACACCGAACATCCGACAGCGGCCGCTTGGTCGAGGTGGCGCGGGGTGAAGGACTGGGATGGCCGCGAGCTGGCGGAAAAATTTCCCAAGTGGGCGGCGGCGGTTTATGGCACGCGCGGCACCGCGACCAATCACATCATCGGCGATGGCTGGTGGGCGTGGTTCATCCCGCTCAAAGGCGGCGACGTGAGTGTGGGCGTGGTTTACGATCAACGGCTGGTCGATTTCCCGCAGCACGGCGGGAAACTCGGAGAGCGGCTGAAGGGTTTCCTGCTAAAACACCCGGTGGCCCGTGAGATGTTAGAATATGCCGAATTCGTCGAGGAAGACGTTCACCGGCGCAAGAATCTCGCCTACACCAGCACCACCTTTGCGGGGGATGGCTTCGTGCTCGTCGGTGATGCGGCCGCTTTCATGGATCCGTTTTACAGCCCGGGCATGGACTGGATTTCCTTCACCAGTAGCTGCGCCGCAGACCTCATCACGCAACAGCGCAACGGCATGGAAATGGGTGCGCGGATCGAAAAACACAACCGGGATTTCACCGCAAGCCAAGAGCGCTGGTTCAAGGCGCTCTACAAGGACAAGTATCACTACATGGGAGAGTATGATCTGATGGAACTCGCCTTCCGCCTCGACCTCAGCCTCTACTATTGGGGCGTGGTGCATCCGGTGTTCCAGATGGGGGACGCCGCTCTGTTAGCGCCACCGTTCTCGCCGCCGAGTGGGAAATTTTTCGCTGCGTTGATGAGTTGTTACAGCCGGCGCTTCGCTTGCATCGCCCGCCGCCGCCGCCGACTGAACGCGCTTGGAAAAATGAACGACAATCGCCGCTCGTTGATTCCGGGGTTCACTCTGGCGCGCAGCGACACACGTCGGATTTTCCCGATGCTCGGCGAGTGGGCAAAACTCGAGCTGAGAGAAGGCTGGCGGACGTGGGGCGAGCGCTGCGAGATGGGCGAGACGGATGATCGTCGCCGCGAATCGAGTGCTTCGAAGGCTGAGTCCTCTTTGCAAAAAGAAGTGAGCCAACCGCACTGACCCGTCGGGTTGGGGGCTCCGCTGGGACCCGCGCGAGTGTCACCACTGTCGGCCGGTGGACGACCTCTCCCACCGGTATTCTTGCGGGAAACCTTACCTAGGTCACTACCAACGGCGGTTGTTCACCATCACGATCAGATCGTTTTCCCCATCGACCAGCAGGTCCGCTACATCAAATTGGAAGAGCGTGCAGCTGCCCTTGTGGCGCCCCGCCTCCTTGCCGTTCAGCCAGACTGCGGCCTCGTAGCTGACTCCGGTGAAATAGAGATACTGCCGGTTTCCCCAATCCTTTTTTGCGGTGAAATGGCGCGGGTATCAGACATTCCCCTCGTAGTATTTCAATTCGGGGACTTGGAAATTGAAGTCGCCGGGCACATCGAGGCGCAGGCTGTTGCCGAACGCATACTCCACGAACTCCACTTTGGTCTGCGGCTTGCGGTCGGCATAGAACCGCATGCTCTTCCTCGAAGATCGCTGCATGGGCATGTCGTTCTAGACCCAGGCATACAGTCGATAGATTGCGGATTTTTCAGGCCCTTTAACGGACACGCGGTCGATTGAGGTCATTGGAATTACGCTGGGAAGAGGCTTCGCTATCGACGGTCGCGTGTTGGAGTTATCGGTGCAATGACCGGTTCGCGAAACCTGGCTTTCGGTGCCGACAGCAGTGGCAGGACGGTATCCATCGAGACAACCACGCGAACACCACCTACCGCAGCGGCCTGAGTGGTGGCGATCACCTCCTGTTTTTGGCTGAAACATTGCGCTTTTCCGAGGAAACATTGTGCTGCGGTGATCATCTGCTACGTTTCCGCTGCCCGATGACCGCCAATTCCTCCCCACCGCCTGTTTCATCGGGAGTCGTCTTCGAGGCGCGCGGCGTCCGCAAAGTCTATCACACCGGCGAGCTCGACGTGGTGGCGCTGCACGGCGTGGACATCGAACTTAACGCCGGCGAACTCATCTGCCTGCTCGGCGCTTCCGGCAGCGGGAAATCCACGCTGCTCAACATCCTCGGCGGCCTCGACGTGCCGACCTCTGGCGAGCTCATCTACAAAGGCTGGCCGCTCGATGGCGCGGAGGAAAAAACGCTCACGCTTTTCCGGCGGAACTGCGTTGGCTTCGTTTTCCAATTTTACAACCTCATCCCCAGCCTCACCGCCCGCGAGAATGTCGCACTCATCACGGGCATCTCCCGCAATCCGATGACTCCCGAGGAAGCGCTTGAAATGGTCGGCCTCGGCGCGCGCATGGATCATTTCCCGTCGCAGCTATCCGGTGGTGAGCAGCAACGCGTCGCCATCGCCCGCGCCATCGCAAAACGCCCTGAAGTCCTGCTCTGCGACGAACCGACCGGCGCGCTCGACGTCACCACTGGCATCACTGTGCTCGAAGCCGTCGAACGCATCAATCGTGAACTCGGCACCCTCACCGTCATCATCACCCACAACGCCGTCATGGCGGAGATGGCCGACCGCGTCCTCTATCTATCAGACGGAAAAATCATCAATTCCCACCGCAATGAAACGCGCCTGCCAGCATCGCAGTTGAAGTGGTGAGTATGCCGCCCAGTTTCGCCGCACAAAGCGGGCGAAAATTCTCACCCATCACGGTCGCCCAAGCCTCGCTGTCATGCCTGCCTAAGAGTATGAACTTCCGATACCGTCAGGATCAGCCCTAAAGGGTCAGTCCCGGTAATTCAGCATTTTTTCAAGGGCCTTTCCGAGTTTTGCGCCCTCCTTGTCCTCCCGCACCCAGCGGACCGCACGGGTCACGCTGCCTTCATGGCCCATTTCAAGACGGCCCGAGATCCAGAGATTTCCCACGCCGGTCCGTTTGCGGATCACCGCGGCAATCGCCGCCTTCTCCCGGATCCACTTCCCACGTCCTCGCAAATCGTCCGCCACATCCGGCAGGCCCAGAGCTGCCAATCCACCCTTGGCGATGTTTTCCGCTTCCGCATGATCGTGCGCCTTGGCTGCCTCTCCACCTAAGCTGCCCTTCCTCCTTTTCGGGCGCACGGCTTCTGCAACCGCTTCCAGCACCTTCTCGCCAAACCCCTTCTCCCCGAGATACCAACCTCGCCTTAATTCCGCCAGCGAGGCATCGTTCACGGCGGAATCCATATCCTTTGCCCTCGCCTCCAAATAGCCCCCGTAGGCCCTCCCGCCGCGCCGATCCTCGGAAAGTTGGAACGCTCGCAACACCCGGCCGGTCTCCAGCCAATCCGGCTTCTTCCCGCCCGCATACGCCGGGAAACTGCTCCATCGCCAGCTTTTCAGGCTCTTTCCCGAATTGCCTCCCACCCAGCGCGACCTCGCCGGATTGAGGTGGATATAGTCCGCCACGATCTTGAAATAGGTCCCGCCCCGCTCCTCGCCATTGACCACCACCGCCTTGTAGCGTCCTTGGAAAACATGCCCGTGGCGTTCCCGGCGGCGGTTCCAGCCTTGCGAGTAAACTCCGAGCATCCATTTCATGCCCGGCACCAGATTCGGCTCCGGCGTTTCCACCAAGAAATGAAAATGGTTGCCCATCAACACCCATGCATGCACCCGCCAGCCGAAGCGGGCGCATGCCCTCTCTAACAAATCCACCCACGCGAAGTGGTCCTTGTCATCCTCGAAAACCGTCTTTCCGCCATCTCCCCGTGCCATCACATGATACACCGCTCCGGAAGCCTCATATCTCAACGGTCTAGCCATGAGTTCAGAAAAGTGATCTGCAATCCAACTGTCAATGCTCGTTTACCGGGACTGACCCTATTGATGTCGAAAAATTTTAAAAATAAATCTTGTGGATCGCCCAATATGACTTAGAAGCATCCTCAGTTGGGATTAG
>JBBECN010000003.1:35057-48590 GCA_040881795.1 Akkermansiaceae bacterium | reverse complement strand
AGCGCCCACACCGCACGGCTCAACGCGGATCAAGTGGCCAAAGTGCTGTCCGTCGAGAACCCCCAATTGCTCGAAGATGCCGCCGCCAACGGTCGCGGCGTGGTGCTGATGCCGCCGCACATGGGCAATTGGGAAATCCTCAGCCGCCTCAACCGTTTGTTCCCGCAAGGCCATCCGATCGGCGCGTTTTACCGTCCGTTGAACAACCCGCTCATCGACGCGCAGGTGGTCGCCCAACGTGGGACCGACGGCACCCGCCTGTTTTCCAAGCGCGACAGTTTTCACCAGGTCGCCGGCTTCATTCGCGACGGTGGGATTGTGGGGATTCTAGCAGATCAACGGACCGGGCGGAAAGGCGAGGTGGTGCGCTTCTTCGGCAGGCTCACGCGTGCCAGCCCGCTGCCCAGCCTGATCGCGCGGCGGAGCAAAAGCCCGGTGGTGGGGATTTCCTTGATCACCCATGCCCCGGGAAAATGGAAAGTGCGCTATCATGCCGTCGAGGGGCCACTCAACACCACCACCTGCATGGCCGTCTTGGAAACAGCGATGAAGGCCAGCCCGCTGGATGTGTTTTGGTTTCAAGAGCGATGGAAACTCTACATCAGCGCCAGGAGCGGCGTTCAATGCTGGTTCGGCCCCGACCTCCTCGGCGAAGGCACACCCCACCGCGCGCTGCTGTGGCTGGCAGGCGCACCGGATGATTGGCAAATCCCGGCGGCGTGGATCCATCCGGATGTGATTTACGAACTCGTGCTCGCCCCCGGGCAGAAAGTCCCCGAGTGGTTTTCCGGATCTGGAAAGCCCCACAACGCACCTGCTGCCGCGGACCGCGGAAGCTATCAGAAAATCATCCGCGCCCTCGATCGCGACCACGCCCTTCCCGTCGATTACATTCTAACACCCGGCGCGCCGAAAGCTCTCCTCAAAGCCGCCAGCCGCGAGGCCATCCCGTTGATTTCACTTCCGCCGCAGCCATGAAAATCATCCAAATCCTGCCCGAGCTGAATGCCGGTGGCGTCGAGCGCGGCACGCTGGAGGTCGCCGCGCATCTGGTGGTGAACGGCCACGAGTCGATCGTCATTTCCAACGGCGGCCGGCAAGTGGCGGATCTCGAAAACGCCGGCTCGCGCCACATCCGGCTGCCCGTCCACCGCAAGGCACTGGCGTCGTTGCAGCAGATTCCGGCGCTGCGGAAAATTTTCCTCGAGGAAAAACCGGACATCATCCACCTGCGTTCGCGGTTGCCCGCGTGGCTGGCATGGCTGGCTTGGAAAACCTTGGACCGGCGCACCCGGCCGCGCTTGGTAACCACGGTGCACGGCTTCTACTCGGTGAATGCCTACTCCGCAATCATGACTCGCGGTGAGGCGGTGATCGCCGTTTCCGAGAGCGTGCGGGACTACATTTTAAAGAGCTATCCAAAGACGAATCCCACGAAATTGCGGGTGATCCACCGCGGGGTGGATGAGGCGGTGAGTCCCGCCGGCTTCGTCCCCTCCAACGAATGGTTGGCACGATGGAAGGCGGAGCAACCGCAACTCGAAGGGCGCATCCCCCTGCTGATGCCCGGCCGGATCACCCGTTGGAAAGGCCAGGAGGATTTCCTCAAGCTCATCGCGAAACTCAACGATCTCGGCGAACCCGTCCACGGCCTGATCGTCGGCGAGCCGCACCCAAAGAAGCTCGCGTTTCTCGATGAACTCAAGGAATTCGCCGCGTCGCTCGGCATCACGGAACACATCACCTTTGTCGGTCACCGCAGCGATCTGCGCGAAATCATGGCCATTTCCACCGTGGTCTACTCGCTTTCGCTCGATCCCGAGGCATTCGGGCGGGTCTCGCTGGAAGCCCTCGCCTTGGGCAAGCCGGTGATCGCTTACGATCACGGCGGCGTCGCCGAGCAGCTGCGCGTGATTTTTCCGCATGGGCTCGTCAAGGTCGGTGACGTCATGGGGGCCATTGACTTGACTCGGAAAATCCTGAAATCTTCGCCCATTCCAAGGTCCGTTGAAGTTTTCTCTCTCGAACGCATGCTTCGAGCGACGCTCGAGGTTTATCAGACCCTGCTTTCCCAACCCCGCGCCTAACCATTTTGTGAAACAAGTCATTTGTATAAAGTGGGGTATCGGTTGCCGGCTGGTATTTTCCGCGATTTACTGCCATCACTTTGTGTCGCGGAACACGGACACAAGTGAAATACTAACAATCGTAAAGGCATGCTGAATTTCGACACCACTTCCCCATGGGGCACATGGAAACCACGCGGGTTTGCCGCATTCAGTTTGAAATGGATCGACCTTTTGCCGACATCGGGAGTTTTTAGGAAACTGGCGTTTCTCCTGCGCAAGCCGGTAAAAAACAGCACGCAAGCCGTCTATGATCGCGAGATCTGGGGCCTCAGGCTACGCCTTGCCGCGCGCGGAAATCTCACCGAGCAACGCTGGCTGACCATGCCCAACTTCCACGATGCGCCCGAGCGCGAGGCCTTGGCCGCTACGCTGCATTCTGGAGCGGTGTTTCTCGACGTCGGCGCGAATGCCGGGTTCTATACCTTCTGGGCACTGTCCCAGCGCCACGCCGGACTGCGGGTGATCGCCGTCGAGCCGACCGAAGTCATGCTCGAACGGGTGCGCCATAACCTGGCCGCCAACGATCTAACTTCCGCCGTCACCCTCTGCGCCTGTGCCGTCACTCCCACCCCGGGCGAGGTGGTCATTGAGGAGCACGCGGGCAACATCGGCGAGACCTCGATTCGCGCCGATGGCACTGGCCGCCGGGTGCCGGGGCGGACGCTGCTGGAGGTATTGCAAACCGCGGAGGTCAGCCGGGTGGACGCGATGAAGATCGATATCGAGGGCCACGAGGTGCCGGTGTTGGAGGCATTTTTCAAATCCGCGCCGCGCGAGCTGTGGCCGCGGTTGGTGATCGGCGAGATCGTGGGTGCCGGGGGCGAGCCGCTCAAAAAACTGCTCATCGGGCGAGGCTATCGGCTCGACCGCTGCACGAAAATGAACGGCATCCTAGTTCTAACGAATACGCCAGGCGCGTTCCCATGAAACGCGTCATTTGGATCATCAGCGAGGGCAGCCCGGGCCATGTCAGCCAATCTGTGGGCTTGGCCGAGGCCTTGGCGTCGCAGGTGCCGGCGACGATCCGCCAGTTGGAATGCCGGCCGCGCAGCGGTGGCTTGATTCGCGACTTCATCCGCAGGGTCTGGATGGGCAAGCGCGCAAGGCCGTTGCCAGACTTAATCCTTGACCACTGGCTGCGGCTGGAGCGGCCGGGCAGAAATGAAGCCGGCCCGCACGTGATCATCGCCAGCGGTGGGAAAAGCGTGTTCGCGGCCCGCACGCTGGCCACGAAGCATGGGGTTCCCCTTGTTTTCCTTGGCGAGCGTAAACCTTATCCGGCAACATGGTTTCACACCACATTCACCCCATCGTTCATCGACGTTGAAGCCAACGACATCCGCATGGACGTGATCCCGACGAAAATCACTCCGCAGGGCGTCTGCCAAGCCGCAGCCAACTGGGCGGAACGACCTGCGGGCCGGCTGTGGGCGATGTTGATCGGCGGGTCGTCACGCAGCCACCGCTATCAGAACAGCGATTGGGAGCGAATGGCCGAGGGCATGACCGAACTGGCCCGCCGCGAGGGCGTCCGCTGGCTCGTGACCACGTCTCGGCGCAGCGGGATCGATCTGGAGAATCGCCTGAGCGGTTTGCTTCCCCCCGACATCGTGGCAGACGCGGTTTGGTGGTGCCGCCAACCGGAAAAAAAACTGGCCGCCTATCTCGGTGCCGCCGAGAAATTGTGGGTCACTCAGGACAGCGTCTCGATGGTGACGGAAGCGGTGGCGTCAGGCAAACCGACGATCGTGATCCAGCCGATGGGCGTGGAGTTTCCGCTGACCAGTTTCATGCCCGGCTACTTGGGCAATCTGGAGAAACTCGGGCTGATCCAGCGCCTGCCGATGAACGCCTTGCCAGAGTTTGAATGGCATCCGGTGGCCGTGCCGGACCGGCCGGTTCTGACGACCCGTGCGCTTGCGGGGATCGCCTGCGAGCGACTCGGATGGACTTGATTCTGCTTGTCCGAATACACCAAGTGCCCGGTAATCGACCCGAAATCATGAGCCCTGAATCCTCACGACCGCTTGCCGCCCGACTCCGGCGGATCTGGTGGAAAATCCAATTTCATAGTAAGGAAGGAAAATGCCTGTCACGCGCCGTGAGCAAAGCGAAGCGTGCGCAACGAACCGGACAGGACTCTACGATGCGCCAGATGCTATCCGATGCCGCGTTCGCGGCCGATGCCATCATAAGCAACGAACCGGCGTTCGCGCGGGATTGGCAAGCGCTGCTGCGGTTCCAACTCGCGGTTTTCGACCTCACGGGTGCTGAACAATCCGCCCGCCGGGCGCAACGGTGTGGCCTGCCGGGTTCGCCCGAAGTGCTCGACCAAGTGCTCGCGATCCTGACCCAGACGGCGGATTGGAAGGACTCGTTGGAAGACGCCCGGGCCTCGATGCAAGACGGCTGGACTGGCAGGTCCGCCACTGGCCTCGTGGTCTTCATGCCATCGACGGCCATGGGACTGGAGACCCCCCAGCAGCCTGGCTTGCGGGTAGGCTTGCGGTTTGTATTCGGCCAAATCCTGGCGATCTGCCGGAAGGAGGGCATTCCCTTCGAGGTTCGCGGCAGGCTCGCGAACCACGGCGTGGTGGCGATCGCAAACGACAGGCGTTACATTTCGCATCACACGAAGAGCGGTGGCGAAGGCGGACTTCACATCAAAGTGACCGACCTGCCATCCTGTTTCAGTTTCGACGTGCGCGGCTATTCGGGCTGGTCGCGGTTCTCGCAAACGCGGCTGGAAGATCTCAAGCTGGATCGGATCGATCTGGCGGGCGCGCGTGAATTTGTCCAAGCCATGCGACAACGGATTATCGGTGGCAATATTTCAAAATACCAACAAGTCCAGGCCGGCGGAACCATTGAACTGCCGGACCGCTATGTCTTTCTCGGCCTGCAAGTGATTAATGACGCGGTGCAAGCGTTGGCGAAAATTCCCATGTTGGAGATGTTGGCGGAAGTCGCCGCGACGTGCAGGCAACACGGTCTGTCACTGGTGGTGAAGCGACATCCCCGCTGCACATCTGCTGCGGTGTCAAGGGCACTTGCCGCCGGTCTCAAGGGAAATGATTTCCAACTTTCGGAGAACTCGATTCATGACCTCATCCCACGGTCATGCGCGGTGTGCGTGGTGAACTCCGGCGTCGGCGCGGAAGCCTTGTTGCATGGCAAACCGGTCTATGTTTTCGGCGAATCGGAGTATCAACACGTCTGTTATCGGATTCGTGCGAAGGGTGAGTTCAACCAACGCTTCAAACCCGATGTGCTACCCGTTTCCGCCGATGATTTGACCCGCTACCTCTACGTTTTACGCACGGAATACGCGGTCGATGCGACGAACCCGGCCACGGCGGCGAAGTTCATCCACGATCGCGTCACGACGCATGCCGGACATTGATTTCAACGCCCAAACCAATTCCGCAACAAGGGAAACTTCCGCCAGAAGGATTGCGTTTCCCGCCGGGCCCGCAAGGCGGCGAGTTCCGGGGTGAGGCAGGGTTGCTTGTCATAAAAATCCGCCAGGATCCGCAGTTCCTCCGCATTCGGCCCACCACCGCCCTCAAGCGCGCGGGCGACCACGGCGGTGAGACATTGCTTGAGCATTTCAATTCCAGGGCACGCGGGGTCCCAGTCGATCGCGCCGAAGTCACCGGGCGTGTAAACCGGCAGCAAGCGGTTGATCGCGGTGAACCGGTCGCGCTCATCCTTGCGGGCGAGGATCACCGGGATGCCCATCGCGAGACTTGGTCCCGCCGCATGAAGCAGCGGAGTCACCACCAGCGACGCCTCTTGGCGATAGGTTTCCAACAGTCCTGCGGCGAGTTCCGTCGCCTTGCGCGCGTCCTTGTCATCGAGCGGAAATGACGTCACAGACTCGCGTTGGTGCTGATAGACCGAGGTCTTGGCGATGTGTGCCGGTGTTTGCCGTTTCAGACTCTTTGGCATTTTCCCCGGACCTTCGCCGCCAACGAAAAACGTTTTCGGGACCGTGGGATGTTCTTCGCGCAGCGGCAGGGTCATCGTGAGACAACCGGTGAGGTAGGCGTCCACCCCTTGCTCGCGGAACAAATTGCGGGTGGACGTGTCGCGGCAGCCGATGGGTTGGTGCGCTTTGAAATAATCGAGATACTCGAGGATCAAATCGCGGCTGGACGTCTGGAAACCGATGAACACCGGCTCAACCTGCGGCGGGATCGGGAAACAATGTTCGAGGAAACAGGCATTCATGATCAGCCTGACCGGCGGCCCCTGATAGGCTGGCAGCGAGTCCCGGTCGATCTTGACGATTTCGCCGCCGCCTGATCCGAGGCTTTCCACCAGCCGTTGCACAGCGAGACTTTGGATCCAATCACCGAGGTTGATCGTGTAGCTGCCGTTGCGGCGCAAGCGCTTGGCAAAGTTTTCCGAGTGGCCGTATCGAAATTCGAGAATCCCTGTTTTCGTCATGAAGATGGACGAATCCTGTGCCATGGAAACTGATGGATCAAGCCGTTAACTGCCCGGACTGAACGGTACCCGTCCACAAATCGGCTGAAACTGACGGGTTGACACACAAATCTCGCCTCATGATAGTTGAGATTGTCACAACTCGGGTATTTTGTATGCATCAATCCGTGATCAAACATCTCGAAACACGCCTCCGGATGGCACTCATTGCCCGTCGCCACCGGATTACCGTCGGTGCCCTCCGTGAGGTGCTACAGCAGGCAGCGGGACCAGATCCGGGCCATCGAAACCATATCCTTTATGCCAATCTCGGCGGCGCCAGCAATTCGGGAACGTTCCTCCATTGCAAAAATGGCTCCCCAAGCCCATTCGCCCTATCAAAAATCCAGGATCGCATCCTTGCTCAACGTGAGTACCGCTTCATGCATTGGTCAAATCAAACCGGACTCAATTTGACTGCTAGATGTTACAGTTTGCAGTCACTTGACGAAAGCACATCCGTTCTCTGCAGCGAATTCCTCCAGCAACCGGAACGTTATGACATGTCCGCCGTTCATGCCCTCCACACGCGGTTGCTCTCCGCCTATCCGCATGTAGCAACTTTGGATTCCGAGCAGAACCTCAGATCGCAGATTCAACCCGACAGCCCCATCCGGGAAGTCCTTCATCACCTCGTCACCGAACCAAATCCAGTCCATGTGAATACTTATCTGGAAAAATTCTTCAGCAGACGTGCTGCCGATTATTCCTGGGGCGATGTCGGAAGGATCCTGCGGCTCGTCACTCCGATGGTGGATTCTTGGGCTGAGATTTTCTCCCAAGACAAGGGCATTATCCACGGTGATTTCAAGAAACCGAACATCCTCGCTGGATCACTCGGCGATTACCGCCTAATCGATCATCAGTATTACACCGTAGGAATTCGCACTTGGGATCTCGCATTTTTCTATCACAAACGCGACCGCAAAGGCTTCGATGTGGCGCTTCGCGATTTCCGTGAGAGCATCCGCTCTCATCCTGGCCCGAGTGAGAGATTGTTTTGCATGCTCTATTTGGTCGCAGCCTGCATACGCATCAAACGCAACCGGCTTCAAGCTGCAATGGAACTGAAGATCGGCCCCGTCATCCAACATCTCGAATCTCTCGAACGGACGCAGCAACCGATGCTTTAAGCCGCCAACATCCCAACGCGCCGGTCATTCTTCACTGGTTGCACAGATTTTTTCCAACGGTCCAATCAATGCCTCGATTTTCAGCGGGTGACCTCGAATAAGACCTCTCCCTTGTGGAGGGACCCTGCATGAATGGAGTTGCCAAAGAGGGACGGCTTGCTAATTTTCCATCCTCTTGAGCGTCAATTATTCTCCCAAAAAGTTCCTGGTGACCGGCGGTGCCGGCTTCATCGGCTCGCATTTGAGCGAGGCCTTGGTGGCGGCCGGGCATGAGGTGGTCATCCTGGATGACTTCAATGATTATTACGATCCGGCGATCAAGGAAAACAACCTCGCCGGGCTGCGTGGGAAGATTGAAATCGTCCGTGGCGACATCAGCGATGATGCGGTGGTGGTGAATACCTTTAAGCGTCATGCCTTCGAAGGCGTCTTCCATCTCGCGGCGCGGGCCGGCGTGAGGCCGTCGATCGCGAATCCCCGCTTGTATTTCAGGACAAACATGGATGGCACCCTCAACTTGTTGGAGGCTTGCCGTCACCATGGCGTGAAATTTTTCGTATTTGCCTCATCGTCGTCGGTTTACGGCGTGAACACCAAGGTGCCGTTTGCCGAAACCGATTTGATCGAGCGGACGATTTCGCCGTATGCGGCAACGAAATTGGCGGGCGAGCAGATGTGCTCGAACTACGCACATCTGTTCGGGCTGCGTTGTGCATGCCTGCGGTTTTTTACGGTTTACGGCCCGCGCCAGAGACCGGACCTGGCAATTTCCAAGTTCACCTCAGCGCTGTTGGCGGAGCAAACGATCGACCGCTACGGCGATGGCAGCACGGCGCGCGACTACACCTACGTCCATGACATCGTCCGCGGTATTCTCGCGGCGGCGGAACACACGGAGAAGTCGTCGTTTGAAATTTTCAACCTCGGCGGTGCCGCCACCACCACGCTCAACGAGTTGATCGGGCTGGTGGAATCCGCTGTGGGGAAGAAGGCGGTGATCCGCGATTTGCCGGACCAACCCGGCGATGTGCCGAGGACTTACGCCGATGTCAGCAAGGCGGAACGATTGTTAGACTACCACCCGCAGACCGCGATCCGCGAGGGGATCACGAAATATGTGGAATGGCAGCGGTCTTGACATGCAGTCTAACCACTTAGGGTATTTTCATTGCGCTCGGAAGACACCCTAAAGGGTTAGACTACTTACCAATCAGCGCCAGTGCTCGGCGATCCACGGGGTGGGGCGCACGTGCTTGTAGAGCTTCTTCCAAGCGGCGTTCACCGGCCATTTGCCGACCGTGGCCTCGTCGATATCCGGCTTGCCGGTGAAAGCGACGATCTTGGTTTCCTCAGGGAGAACCGGCGTCTTCAGGAAATTCATTGGCCAGCGCGGGATCAGCGAATGCTTGAAACTGAGGCACCACGCGGATGGGAAAAACTCGACCTTGCCGAGGGTCCGACAGACAAAAGTCTGGCTGTTTCGATAGAGATCCATCATCGCCAGCGGGTCGGGCCGGAAGCGGTCCCAGACCTTGGTGAGCGCGCCGACGCGGAAGCGAAAGACGGACATGTTGCCGATGCCTTGGCCGATTTGCGTCCAATTTTCGCAGACGGCAAAATCGAGTTCCGGTTTGTAGTCGAAGAACCCATCGATCGAGCCGGTGACCAGCAGGTCGAGATCGAGGTGCAGCACATTTCCCTCAAGATCTGCGAGCTGGGGCATGAAAATGAACATGCGGCGGAACGGGTGGAACCGCATGCGTTCGGGCAGGTCGAATTCCGGCATCGGGATCACGTCCACTTCCTCGCGGATGCCGGTGGCGTCATCGGTGAAACACACGACCCGCAGCGGCCGCTGGGTGTTGCGCATCGCCATCGAGTAGAGCCGGTTGACGTAGTCCGAACCGTAACGTTTGCCCCATTTGAGACAAATGACCGTCTGGCGGGTGGCTGGGGAGTCGGTGGAAAGCATGCGAGCGAGTGGAGCCACGCTTGTTCCATCTCGACAAGCCTAAACCTCAGCGGGATGAACCATTGAGCTCCTCCATGATGGGCAGCGCGATCACCCCTTTTTGAACTTTTTCGTCATCCACCGGGCGATCATAGCGGTTGTGACCAAACAAGTCATTTTTGACCAAGCCGATGGTGAATTGCTTCGATCGCCACCACTTTCGACCGCTCCGCGAATTGATAGGAACTTCCAAGTCCGGCAAGCCATTCACCGCGCGGGAATGGGAACGTGAGTTGGCAAACGGGATGATCACATCGAGAAACCAGCTCCTTTTCACCAGGAAAGGCCGGTTGACCCATGAAATGGATTTTGAATCCGTGACCCAAAGGTGATCTGAGACCCTTTTCAAAACTTCCGAGGGTGTGGGAATGTGATTCTTAACAAACAACTCCTGCGCCCTGCAGGAATTCGCTTCCTGCCAGCGGAGGTAACCATAAAGGCTACGCCTGACCACTCCACCGCTCAGTCGCCAATAGCGTCTGAATTTTTTCAATCCGCGGGCCTGGAGACGGATCACGTCGAATTTTCCAGAATGAAAATGATGGATGACGTCTTCAAGTGCGGCCCGCCCGCCGTCGCCGCCGATGTAGCCACAATCATTTTCCAGAAACACCACCACCGGGTTTGAGGCCGATCTAACCGCATGTTCGATCCCGCCTTGGATCCCCAAATTGACCGGGGTGGAAACTGCGAGAAACCCATATTTCTCACAGAGTGCGATTTCTTCAGTATCGCCTTCCTGGCAGACCACCAAGCACTCGGTGAAGAGGTCTTTGATCGGAGCTAGGGACCTCAGCGTCCTGCCCAAGGTCAGCGGACTCTTCCATGTTAGAAGTGCTAGGGTGATGGGGTGCTGGGCCATGGGCAGGGCGATTCTGGAACGGCGGCTTGGGATCGAACAGTTTAAAATGGTGCGGTGGTGTGGCGCGAATGTGTGAAGTGCGGTGGCAGAGCGCAGGGGCGACACCGCTTTGGATTCTTCCGCAGTGCCCCGGTGCAAAGACCTTGCTGATGAAACATCCAAAGCGGTGTGGCGCTTCGCTTCCCACCGCAGTCCATGGGGCGTGAAATCATCCGCGTATATTTCGGATGACCACTTCAACGCAGCGGTCGGCCTCGCGGAGAATGGAGGGCGGATGCTTGAGCGTTCTAGCCTTTTCCCACTCCGCAAATGGGGTGAGAAATCCGTCGGCGACGAGTGCTTCGAGCCCGCGCAGGACACGCGAGGCTTGGGTGAGGCGTGGCACGGGCAGTAGGCCGACTTTCGCGCCGGAGCTGAGTGCTTCGTAAATCATCGAGACCGAGTCTTCGGTGACCCAAACTTCGTCCGCCGTGGCGAGTTTTCCCGGCAGCCATTCGGGCTGGGTTCCGGCATGCGGGAAAATCTCGATGGCGGGGAGGGTTCGGCGGATTTGATCGATGAATCCGGGAGGCGTGCGGCGGGAATCGGTGAGTTGCCAGGTGCCGGTGGCGGTGATTTTCGCAAGGGCGGCCAGCACGGACTCACCATTCCAGTTGTGGGTTTTGGACGGCCCGCCGATGAGGATCATGCAGCCGGATTTTCCGCTGGAAACGGGCGCCACGCGGTTGAGTGCGCCGCGGGTGAGGATGAGGTTTTCCCGCTGCGGTGGATTTGGGAAATCGTGGGCGGGCGCGATGCAAAAATCGAAGCAGGCGAGCGGCAAACTCGGCCGCATCAGGACGATGCTCTTCGCCCGGTATTTACGCGCGAGCCACCACAGCGCGGGGTGGGTGGCGTGACCGGCACCGATGATGAAATCGGGTTTGTTAGGAAAATCCTCACTGGCGGCGAGCGCGGTTTTCACCCGTTTCATGAGTCCACCAACGCCTGCCAGGGAAATCCGATGAACCTCACACGGAAGCCGGCGGGCGAGCGCGTCCGCCAGTCCGAGCGACTGGTTTTCATGTCCCGGCTTGCCATCGCCGATCAGCCAGAGAATGAGGGTGGGTTTCATGTAGCTGGAGCGTCTCGCTCCAGTCCGTTGTCCGGGCGTCTCGCCCGGATCGGACAGGCGGGAGGCGAGACGCCTCCGCAACGGTCTGGCGCGAGACGCGCCAGCCACTTTCCTGCCTGGGTATTTTCACAGGTTCTCATGCGTAGCAGTAGGGTCCACCTGGGCCACGGCGAGCGCGGCGATGCCTTCCTTGCGGCCGATGAATCCCATGGTTTCGTTGGTGGTCGCCTTGATGCCGACGCGTTCCGGCGGGATGCCGAGGGCGGTGCCGATGTTGGCGCGCATTGCGTCGCGGTGGGGCAGGACTTTCGGTGCTTCGGCGATGAGGGTGGAGTCGACGTTGATGATTTTCAGACCGGCTTCATCGGCGAGCGCGCGGCATTTTTCCAAGATCCTCAACGAGCAGATGTCCTTGCAGGCGGCATCGCCGGGCGGGAAAAAATAACCGATGTCCGGCTGGCCCAGCGCGCCTAACACCGCGTCCGCGATGGCATGGCACAGCACGTCCGCATCGGAGTGCCCGGCCAAGCCGTGGGTGTGCGGAATGGTCACCCCGCCGAGCACGAGCGGGCGGTTTTCCGCGAATTGGTGAACGTCGTAGCCGATGCCGGTCATGGGGTGGGTTTCAAATCAGAGGATTTCCTCGAGTGGGATCACGCCGTTGCTGGCGACGATGGACCAGGCGTCGCCGTGGCCTTGGACTTCAGTGAGTTCGACCTTGCCGCCGGCAGTCTCGACGAGCAGTTGGCCGGCGGCGATGTCCCAGAGCGAGATGCGGGATTCGATGTAGCCGTCGATGCGACCGCTGGCGATGTAGGCCATGCCGAGTGCGGCGGAGCCCATCATCCGCATTTTGCGGGCCTTGAGCGAGGCGCGGTGGAAACGCTCAATGCCGGTTTTGAGCGCAGCTTCATCCTTGCCGCAACCGACGTAAAGAATCGACTCGGCGAGGGTGCCGCGTTTGCTGACTTGGATCGGGATGCCGTCGAGCATGGCGGGCCCGCCTTTTTCGACGGTCCAGGTTTCGCCCACCATCGGATCATGGATCACGCCGGCCACGATTTCGCCCGCCTCGCGCAAGGCGATGGAAACGCAGAAATGCGGGATGCCGTAGAAAAAATTCACCGTGCCATCGATGGGATCGACGATCCATTGGCGGTCGGAGTCCTGGTTTCCGGCGATGCCTTCTTCGCCGTAGAGCGCATCGCCCGGGCGCGCGCCTAACAGGATTTCCGTGATCAGGTCCTGCGACTCCTTGTCGAGCGCGAGTTTGATATCGTGGTGGGTGGCTTCATCGACGGTGGCGTCTTTGCCAAAGTTGGCGCGAAGGAGTTTGCCGGCGGTGAGCGCGGCGTGGGTGGCGAGTTCGAGGTCGGTCATGGGAAATTTCAGATTTCAGATTTGAGAGAGGAGATGGCATCGACGAGTTGCAGCGCGATTTCGTATTTCGAGGCGGGAGGGAGCGGTATGCTGCGGTCCGGATAGACCAGCAGGACTTCGTTGTGATCGGAATCAAAACCGATGCCGGCTTTGGAAACGTCGTTGGCGATGATGAGGTCGCACTGTTTGGCGAGCAGCTTGTGGCGGGCGTTGGCTTCGAGGTTTTCCGTCTCCGCTGCAAAGCCGACGAGGGTGCCGGTGAATCCGAATTTCTCCCTCGCCGAGCCAAGGATATCGGCGGTGCGAACGAGTTCGAGCGTGAGAGTTTCGCCGGATTTTTTGAGTTTCTGGTCCGCCACGCGCGCCGGGGTGTAGTCGGCGACGGCGGCGGCAAAAACCGCGGCGTCCATTTT
>JBBECN010000003.1:0-34957 GCA_040881795.1 Akkermansiaceae bacterium | reverse complement strand
GAGTTTGATCGGCAGGTGGAAAGAGGCAAGACCAAGGAACGGACACCGCCGGAAAAAATACCTTGGCGGCGAAAGCATTGGGGTTCTCACCCGCCCCAACTTACAAGGCATGCAAAAATCTAATTGTTTCCGTCTCTCCCAATTTTGTGATGGTCCGTGTGATTCTCCGAGCGCTCCGAGCGGCAGGAGATGCGGGTCAGGCATTGCATGCCAACTAGGGAGCCTTGCCGCTCTTGATAAAGCGCTGGATGTAGTTGCCGGGGTCGGGTTTCCCTTTTGCCCAGTCCTTGGGGAGTTGGGCGAGGAGATCGAGGCGCCGGAGGGTGTTAAGGACGTGCAGGAGCGAGGATTCATCCATGGTGGAGCTTGCATCTGCTAGAAGCACTTTCGAGGCGATTTCTTGCTTTCCGGCAAGGAAAAGCGCCTCAGCGGCGGTGGTGCGAATCACCGGTTGGCTGTCCTTGAGGAGCGGAACCAGGGAGTCGGAGGCAGCTTTATCGCCTAGCATGCGAAACCCGAGGGTGCCCCAATAGCGGGCGACGGGGTCTTTGGACGCGATGGCTTCTGCGAAGATCGGGAGGTCGGTTGGGTTTGCCGCGCTGGTGGTGAAGGCGAGGTCGACGATTTTTTTGATCTCAAATGCAGGGCTTTGAACGTAACCGGCGATGGTGGATTCTCCGGCTAGGCTTTCGAACATCGGCTCGGGGACGAGGCCGGTGTCATGGGCTTCGATCATGGTGGTTTTCAATCGCGCGCGGAGTGCGGTGAGTTTTTCGGCATGGGTGGGATCGGCGGCAAGGTTGTTGATTTCCCACGGGTCTTGAGTGAGGTCGTAGAGTTGCTCCGGGCCATTGGGCGCTTCCCACTGTGCTTTGTGGATGCCGCTGAGTTTGCCGTCCCGCCATGCTTTCTGATAGGCGGTCCATCCCGGCTGGCCGAATTGATAGAACGAGTAGGGGGCGAGCGGCAGATGCGGGTTGAAGTTGCGGATGTATTTCCATTTCCCGTCGGTCAAGCCGCGGCGCATGCCGTAGAGTTCGTCGAAGCGATCGGCGAAAAGGAACTCCATTTCATCGGCGGCGGGTGCGATTCGTTGGGTTCCGAGGAACGGGCGGCCCTGCATGTGTTGGGGGATTTCCAATCCGGCGAGGGAGAAAAGAGTCGGCGAGAGATCGACGAAGGAGACCGGCTCGGTGACGCGTTGGCCGGGTTTGAAGGGCGAGAGGTTTTTGAATTTTTCCGGGATGCGGACGAGCAAGGGCACTTTGACGCCGGTTTCCTCGAGGTAGCGTTTGCCGCGTGGCAGGACGCCGCCGTGATCCGAGTAGTAAATGACGATGGTGTTTTCCGCCAGGCCGGCCTTTTCAAGGTCTTCGAGGATCTTGCCGGCCTTGGCATCCATTTCGGTGATACGGTCGTGGTAGCGGGCAAAGTCATTGCGGATTTCCGGGAGGTCGGGCAGATAGGGCGGGAAATTGATTTGCTCCGGCTTGAGGCGTTGCGGTTCGGCGGGCTTGTTTGCGAAAAGGGAACTTTCGTGGGATTCACCTAAGTTGAAAATCGCGAAGAAGGGTTTTCCGTCGGGGCGTTTTTTGTAGTGCGCGCCGTTGGAGGGTTTATCCCAGTAGGAGTTGTCGTTGCCTTTGAAGTTGTAGTCGGTCTTGGATTGATTGGTGCAGTAGTAGCCGGCGGCGCGGAGGTATTCGACGTTGGGGCGGTAGGTTTTCGGGATGGCATGGCGGCTGCGCATGTGCTGGGTGCCCATGGTCGGGGAATAGACGCCGGTGAGGATGGTGGCGCGCGCGACGGCACAAACCGGGGCATTCGAGTAGGCGTGTTCGAAGAGGATGCCTTCCTTGGCAAGTGCGTCGAGATTTGGGGTTTTCGCCTGTGGGTTGCCATAGCAGCCGATCCAGTGCGAGGAATTGTCCTCGCTGGTGATCCACAGAATGTTAGGTCGATCTTGCGAGAGTAGCGGGCAGGCAAGCGCCAGCAGGAGAAGGAGGAATTTCATGGGTTTAGGATTTGAGCCAATCTGATGCGTTGATTTACAGGCCTGGTGAATCGCCGCGCAAGCAATTGCGGTGGGCTCGGGCAGCCATCAACGAAAAAGCGGACCCCGGGCAGGGAGTCCGCTTTGGCTGAAGCTTGTTGGAAATCGGTTCAGCGCACTCGCTCAAGCAGCCAGGCAAGCAAGCTGCTGATCGGCAGGCGCTCCTGCTCCATGGAATCACGGTGACGCACGGTGACGGTGCCTTTCAGCTCATCGCCTTGCTCGCCGAGGGTTTCGAAATCGACGGTGACGCAGAACGGGGTGCCGACTTCGTCCTGGCGGCGATAGCGCCGGCCAAGCGCGCCGCCGTCATCGTAGAAGACATTCATCCACGGCTGGAGGGATTTCTGGATTTCGCGGCAGATGCGGACTTGTTCTTCGTTCTTTTTCAGCAGCGGGAAAATCCCCACCTTGATGGGTGCCATGCGCGGGACGAAGCGCAGCACGGTGCGGACATCGTCCTTGCCCTTTTCATCGGTGAGCGTTTCCTCGTCGAAGGCTTCGCAAATCAGAGCGAGCACCGTGCGATCGCAACCGGCGGACGGCTCGACGACGTGCGGCAGGAACTTTTCCTTGGTCTCCTCGTCGAAATAAACCAGCGATTTGCCAGCGCCTTTTTCGTGAACCCCGAGGTCGTAGTCGGTGCGGTAGGCGACGCCTTCGAGCTCTTGAATGCCGAAGGGGAATTCGTATTCGATATCGTAGGTTTTCTGCGAGTAGAACGCGCGCTCGCCGTCCGGAATATCCAGGATGTGGAGCTTTTCGCGCGGGATGCCGATTTCCCCATAAAACTTGAGGCGTTCTTCCAGCCACTCGTCGGTGAGCCGCAGGCCGTCGTCCGGATGGCAGAAATACTCGATCTCCATTTGCTCAAACTCGCGTGAGCGGAACGTGAAATTGCGCGGATTGATCTCGTTGCGGAACGACTTACCGCACTGCGCGATGCCGAAGGGCAGCTTCACGCGGTTCGAATCGAGCACGTTTTTGTATTGGCAGAAAATCGACTGCGCGGTCTCCGGGCGGAGGTAGGCAATTTGATCGCCGGTCGCGCCGAAATTCGTCTGCAGCATCAAATTGAACTGGCGCGGCTCGGTGAGCAGCGAGCCGTTTTCCGGGTTGAATCCGGTGGTGCCGGTGAGTTCCTCGCGGCGTTCTTCGGTCAGTTCGAGTTCCTTTGGCGAGATCTTCTTGTCGGGCATCAGCTCCGCGTAAAACTTGCGGGCGGTTTTGTGCGATTCGATCGGATCCTTGCCCGTCGTCACCAACACCGCGAACGAGCGCTCGCTGCTCCAACCGGTGGCGGTGTGTTTCGCTCCCGAAAAATAGACCGCCACGCCGTCTTGCGCCGGGATCTGGTCAGCGCGGAGGCGCGCTCGGGAAAGAAGGCAGTCGCACATCGGATCACTGAATCCACCGACGTGCCCCGAGGCGACGAGCACCTGCTCCATCGTTAGAATTGCGCCGTCCATGCCGAGCACGTCGTCGCGTTCTTGCACGGTTTTGCGCCACCAGTAGTCCTTTAAATTCCGCTTCAACTCGGCACCCAGCGGGCCGTAGTCCCAGCAACCGTTGAGGCCTCCATAAATCTCCCCGGCTTGGAAAATGAAGCCGCGGCGTTTGCACAGCGACACGATTTTTTCCATGCGGGCGGGATCGGTAACGTCTTTGTTGGCCATAATTTGAAAGGTTGGGGCGCGAAGCGAAGCAGGCGCGGCGGCAGGCGGCAAGACCGGATCTGTGCAGATGCAGGGCTGTGGAACGCGACGAAGTCATGTCGCGCTTCCGGCGAAATTTCTGCGGTCTGGATCGGGCGCAGCTTTCCAGCCATGGTGCGCTTTACCACTGATTGCCCTGATTCTAACTGATTTCACAGACAGGATTGATAGAACTTTCACTCCCTTTGTGGGTGAGCAGAGAACTATTTACAATCTACTGAAAATCAGTGCTTTCAGTAAAATCAGTGGCAGCCATTTTCCTATTTAAGTTCAATCAACGTCTGTGCGGAAAGGCGAGGCAGGCAGGCCTTCCTGATTGAAGAGGTTGACGTCGGGGACGTTTTCCCAGCCATAGCGCACGGCTTGCGGATTCGAAACGCCCTCGGCGGAGACGACGACGGTTGAGCCATCGATTTTCGCCTGCGCGGGCACGAATTTTTTGTCCGGCCCGGCGATGGTGAAGCCTTTCAGATCGCCGTCTTTAGCGACCAGTCCGCCGCCGACGTGTTTGAAACTGAGGACCGCTTTCCCGCCTTTCGCAGCCATCGAGTCATAGAGCGGGCCGGAGTATTCGATCTTTTCGCCGTAGGTCAGCGCGCGTGCGGCGAGCGCCAGACGCTGGCCGACGGGCTCTTTTTGCGTCGGGTGAATGTCGTTGGCATTTCCCACGTCGGTGGTCACGGCCATGGCGGTGTTCTTGACCTTCGCGAGGGTGAGGAACTGCGCCTCGCGGATTTCCGGCGGCTGGCTCTTGAAGGGTGCGATCTGGACGAAGAAAAACGGGAAATCCCCTTGTTTCCAGCGCGCCCGCCAGTCGGCGATCATGGCTGGGAAAAGCGTGCGATACTGCTTCGACTGCCCGGCGTTCGACTCGCCTTGATACCAAATGGCACCCTTGATTCCGTAGGGGATGACGGGGGCGAGCATGCCATTGTAGAGAGTCGCCGGGTTGTTTTGTCCCCCGTCCGGGTGAGGCGGTGCCTTGGGCTGCGGGCTGGAGGGGGCAGGTTGTGGCGGCAGTGGTTTGCCGGCTTTTTGCGCCTTCGCGGTGTCCTTTTTCCAAGATTTCAAAGCCTCCTGATGGGCCTTGCCAACGGTTTCATTCCATTCCTTCAGCTGGGCGGTGAATTCTTCCAGCTTCTCGGTGTGCGAGGCGAGAGCGGCATCGTAATTGGCGAGCTTCTTCTTCGCGGAATCCACATATCCTTTCAGCTCAGTATCGTTTCCAAACCCTTCCACGCTCGTCCAAGCCTGAGCGGGTGTGCCACCCCAAGAGGTATGGATCATGCCGACGGGCACGCCGAGCTTCTGATAAAGATCGCGTGCGAAAAAGTAACCGACCGCCGAAAAACCACCGACCGTTTGTGGCGAGCACTCGACCCAGCTGCCGACGGCTTCCCCCAGTGGCTTGGCGGAGACTTTCTTTTTCACCGTGAACATCCGGATCTTCGGGAAAGCCGCCTTCGGGCCTTCCTCCTTGGCGTTGTGAGCTCTGGCGAAGGACCACTCCATGTTTGACTGGCCCGAGCATACCCAGACCTCACCGACGAGCAGGTTGTTCACCGTCACGGCATTGTCGCCGGTGATCTTCATCGTGAAAGGGCCTCCCTCTTTCAGTGGCTTCAGGCTCACGCTCCATTTGCCGCCGGCGGCGGTGGTGCTGACTTTTTGGCGGTCGAATTCGACGGTCACCTTCTCGCCATCCCGCGCCGTGCCCCAGACCGGAACCGGCTGGCCGCGTTGCAGGACCGCGCCGTCGGTGAACAGCGGATTGGGTTTCACATCGGCTTGAAGCGGGCCGGAAATAACGGCCGCAATTGCGAGCACAGACCAAGTTGGGATGGATTTTGGAGTCATAGGGTTTCCTTCATACGCGGCCTTTGTGTGGTTCCTTCAATCAACCTGCCGGACAAGTGAATCTAATGGACTGATGCCCCCGCCGCAGGTGGTGGTATCAAATAAATCTCACCGCGTGTTTCTTCGAGAGCTTGAGCACGTCGCCGACAGCGGGTGAAATGGCGGCGTTGGGGTCGGTGAGCTTTTCGCCGTTGAGCTGGACGGAGCCGGTGGTGATGAATTGTTTTTTCAGCTCGCCGTTGGATTTTTCCAGTCCGAAGGCGGCTTGAAATCCGAAGGCGCTGAGTGACAGCACGGTAAGATCCGCAGGAAGATTCGCGAGGGAAAGTTCCGGCAGCTCGGCGGCGGCGAGGTCTTTTTTGGAGAAGCGCGTGTCCCAGTCGGCGCGTGCGGCGGGGCCGGCTTCGGGGCCGTGGTAGCGGCTGGTGAGTTTCTCGGCGAGCGACTTCTTGGCATCCATCGGGTGGCCGGCGGGATCGCGGGCTTCGCCTAGCAGAAGCAGGTAGTAGCGGTCCATCAGTTCGTCGGAAACGCTCATGAGCTTGGCAAACATTTCCTGCGGCGCATCGCTGACGCCAACGTAGTTGCCGTAGGATTTGGACATCTTGCGGACGCCGTCGAGGCCCTCTAACAAAGGCATCACCATCACCACCTGCTGCGGCTGGCCTTCTTCTTTCTGGAGATCGCGGCCGACGAGGATGTTAAAAAGTTGGTCGGTGCCGCCGATTTCGACGTCGGCGCGGATTTCCACGGAATCCCAGCCTTGCATGATCGGGTATTGGAGTTCGTGGAGGCGGATTTCCTGGCCGGCATCGAGGCGGGTGCGGAAGTCCTCGCGCTGGAGCATTTGTTGGAGGGTGACGCGGCCGTTGAGCTTGAGGATTTCCTCATAGGTCATTTTCCGGAACCAGTCGCCGTTGTAAACGATTTCGGTTTTGGATTTGTCGAGGATCTTGAATGCCTGGTCGGTGTAGGTGGCGGCGTTGACCAACACATCCTCACGGGTGAGCGGCGGGCGGGTGGAGGAACGGCCGGTGGGATCGCCAATAGTGGCGGTGAAATCGCCGATGAGCAACACGGCCTGATGGCCAAGCAACTGGAACTGGCGGAGTTTTTCCAAGGCGACGGTGTGGCCGAAATGGATGTCCGGCGCAGTGGGATCCACACCGAGCTTGATGCGCAGCGGGCGACCGAGACGGAGTTTTTCCAAAAGTTCTTTTTCGGATAGAACTTTGGCGGTGCCGGCGGTGAGGTGGGCGAGTTGTTGTTCGGGAGACATCGGAGGGTGAAAAAAGCGGATCAGTCGGTGGAGGAAGGGCCGAGGTGGAGCTTGAGGATGCGTTTGACTTCTGCGGCGGCCCGATCGTTGTCCGGGACGCCGTGGTTGGATGGAACGATGAGCTCGGACTCGACGGGGGCGACATGGGACGACCAGTAGGGGACGACGCCATCACTACTGTTAGATAAGTCGCCGCGGCCGCGATCGCCGATGACGGAATGAAACTTGATGTGGCGGGGAAGTGGCATGCTGCTGAGTAAGAGGTTGGACTTGTCCTTGGGGGAAAGGCTGCTGATGGAATTGGGCATGTCCGGTTTTGCCTGCTTCCCTTTCATCGCGTTGTTCACCCCTTGCGCGGTGGCGTCCATCAGCTCGATGGTGAGTCTTTTAGACTGGCGGATGAGGCGGGAGATCCAGATGGAGACCTTGAGTGTGGCGAGCGGGCTGCCGCGGTGGGGGACGGCGAGGAAGACGACGCGCTTCGGCTCTTTCAACGGCTGATAGAGGGTGGCATCCTCGATCAGTTTGCGGGCGGAGGGGGGGACTCTGAGATTTTGCAACCGGGCTTTGAAGACGGCGTCGTAAAATTTGGTGTCGGGGTCGGTGACGCTGGACCGCGAGACGAGGCCACCCATTGAGTGGCTGACGATGACCATTTTATTGAGCTGGGTGTCATCTCCCCGGGCGCGGGCGTAGGCGCAGGCGGCATTGATTTCTTGGCGGAAGCGCATGCCGCTGTAGAGCCATGGATTGCCGGTGGGATAGTTGAACAACCAGACCTGATAGCGCGCGCGGAACCATGGTTCCGGGGCGAGATTATTGATGATGTTCTTGAATGCGTCCGGGGATGAAACGAGGCCGTGGACGAGGACGAGCGGGATTTTTTCAGGATCGTAGGGTTGCAGGAAATAGAGGCCGATTTCCTCGGAGAAGCGGTCGGGTAAGATGATTTTTTGGATTTTCAGGTCATCAAGTTCGCACATCTGCCAGTAGAAGGCATTGCTTGCGGTCCAGTCGGCGGCGAGCGTGTGGCTGGCCTTGCCGATGGTGAGGTCGTCGCAAAGCCAGCGCTTGGTAAATTGCCAGACCGGGCTGCCGGAGCGGTCGAATTCGAGGGTGGCGGTGATGTTGTAAGGCAGGCCGCTGGGGAGAAGGTAAGGGGCACGCTTGACGCCGACGGCGGAGGTTTTTTTCCAACCCACGGCAGGAACTCCGACGCCCGGGGTTTTTTTGTGGCTGGCGACTTGGCGGACATTCACCTGGGCTGCTGGAAAAACCGCGTCGAGTTTTTCCAAGTCCGTTTGAGGGCCGCTCGCCGGAGCGATGCGGGTGCCGAGCCGGGTGGCGCGTGTATTCCAATCGCCGGGTCCGCAGCAGAGTTGGTCGAAGAGTCGGGCGACGGCGCTGTTGTAGTTCGCTAGGGCGGCTGGCCATTGGGATTTGCGGGAAGGGTCGCCCAAAGTGGCCCAATCGTTGCGGGCGCTGGCAATCAGCGAATCGGCAGGAGCGCGGGACGCCATCGGGACGCGCCGACACTGCGGCGGCTGCGGCGCGCCGCAATGGCACAACAACACGGTGGCTAACAAAATGACAGGGGCTCGTAGCAATAATGAGTTCATCGTGGCAGGCTGCGGGACGGCGCAGGCGGTAGGATGGCTTTTACCCGCCTTCTGCCAAGTCTGGAAACTGGCGCTGTTTCGGAGGGAAAACCGGGGGCTTTGGGAGAATTCCCGGATTTTAAGGAGTATGGCTAATTTTTCCCTTCCCAAATCGGCATCGATGGCTTACCCCTCGCGCCCGCCTGAAATGGTGGTCGTAGCTCAGTTGGTAGAGCCCCGGATTGTGATTCCGGTTGTCGCGGGTTCGAGTCCCGTCGATCACCCCATCTTTCCCATCGGGACTTCGTAGGAAGTTTGGACGGGGGAGGAGGAAACTAAGACTATTGACTGATGCAGCCGCTAGAAAGTCGGATCCACTACAAGTTTCGTAATTCACTCCTGTTAGCGGAGGCGTTGACTCATCCCAGTTTGGCATATGAGTCGCAGAAGCCTCATTTTGACAACCAGCGCATGGAATTCCTCGGGGACGCGGTGCTGCAGTTGATCGTGACGGAGGAGCTTTTCAAGATGTTCCCGGATTTCACGGAAGGACGATTGACCAAACTGCGCTCGCGGGTGGTTTCTCGCCGGGCGTTAGCGCGCTTCGCGATGGCGATTCATCTGGGTGACTATGTGTTGCTGGGAAAAGGCGAGGAAGCGACGGGTGGGCGGCGGCGTTTGTCCACGTTGGCGGATGCTTTCGAATCATTGATCGGCGCGGTCTATCTGGACTCGGGGCCGGAGCCAGCGCGCGAGTTGGTGCTGCGGTTGTTCGAGGCGGAGATCGGCAACATGATCACCAGCCCGGAAGAGCGGAATCCGAAGGGCGAGCTGCAGGAGTTTTTGCAAGCGATCCATCCGCAGGCGCCGGTCTATCGGATCGTCGGCGAGAGCGGGCCGGATCACCGCCGGGTTTTCCAATCCGAAGTCTCTTGGCAATCGCTGGTGCTGGCGACCGGCAAGGGGAAGAGCAAAAAGGAAGCGGAAGCGCGGGCGGCCGCCGAAGCGCTCCGCGCGCGGGTGTGGGAGAAGTGATTACGTTTTGAAATCGCGCGTCTGAAAAGACAGCCAGCCGATGGTGAAGAGCGAGATGTTCAAGCCGATGAGGAAGGCGTAGGATTCGATGATTTTCGGCCACGAGATGTGTTGTTCCATCAGGAAAACCCAGGCGCTCATGCGCCAAGTGACGAAGTAGCTCTCGTAGGGTTTGAAAAATGGAAAACCCTGCAGGATCATGTCCACAAACAGCACGGTCAGGGTGATGATGGTGGCGGCGGCGGGTTTGATTTTAAAACAGGAAAACATGAAGGCGATGGAAGATAGCGTGATCATGCTGATGCCGATGCCTGCGGCAGAGAGTGCGAGGCGGCATGCGCCCTCCCACCAATCCGGATAGGCGGCGAAGACTTTCATCTTAGGTTCCATCACAAACAATCCGCCTTCCCAGCCGACGGCGGCGACGGCCATCAGGTAACCGGAAATGCCGACGAAAAACACGAAGGTGAAGGTGAAAAGCGCAACGGCGGTGTATTTCACCAGCAACAACCGCAACCGGCTGATGGGCCGGGCGAAAACCAACCGCAGGTTTCCATCCTCGTTTTCCTTGGCCACAATATCCCCGGCGACCAGTGCGAAATAGATAGAACCTAACAAAAACATACTCAGCAGCATGATCGTGAAGGTGATGGTGAGCGAGCTGTAGTAGGTACCGAATTCCAGTCCGTTGCGCTCCAGCATTCCGCGCATATAGCGCTGGCTGGCATCGAGTTTGTATACGATGAGGATGATGGCCTCCATCGTCAGGAATGCGCCGTAGCCCATCCATGTGCGGGGACGGGCGAAGAGTTTACGGAGCTCGCAGCGGAGTTGTTGGAAGAAGAGCATGGGAGATCAGTTAGGACTTCCGGCACCGTTGAGGATTTCCATGTAGAGGTCTTCCAGCGAGCGGCGGACGGGGGCAAAGGCGCGGACGCGGACGCCGGCGCCGACAAGGGTTGCCACGAGGGCGGCCGGGTCGGTGCCGTGGGGCAGGGAAATGCGCTTATCGACGAGCACATCGCCGCCGGTGCTGTGGATGATGCCGCAGGCGGTGCCCCAGGGTTCGAGATCGACCTCGAAGACGAGGGCGTCGTCATGCAGTCCACCGACGGGGCCCTCGAAGACGCGCTTGCCTTCGCGCAGGATCGCGACGCGATCGCACATGAGTTCCACCTCGGCTAACAGGTGTGAGTTGAACAGCACGGTCATGCCACGTTCCTTGCGGAGGTTGAGGATAAAATCGCGGAACCACTTGATGCCTTCGGGGTCGAGGCCGTCGGTGGGTTCGTCCAGCAGTAGGACTTCGGGTTCGGGCAACAGCGCCTGGGCGAGGGCGAGGCGCTGGCGCATGCCGTGGCTGTAGGTGCGGACTTTCGAGTGGACGCGCTTGCTGAGGCCGACCTGCTCGATGACTTCGCGGGCGGCGCGCGGATCGAAGCCGTGCGAGTAGCTCATCAGGATCTTCAAATTCTCCCAGCCGCTGAGGTATTCGTAAAACGCGGGGGCTTCGAAGACGGCGCCGACTTTGGCAAGCGCCTGCGAGCGGTGTTTCAAGACAGAGATGCCGCCGATGGTGACATCCCCGGCATCGGGCATGACCATGCCGAGGATGATACCGAGCGAGGTGCTCTTGCCGGCACCGTTGTGGCCGAGCATGCCGTAGATCTCGCCGCGTTTCACCTTGAAGGAGAAGTCGGTGAGCGCGGGTTTTCCGCCGAAGGATTTGAAGAGGCCGGTGGCTTCGAGCATGGTGTTGGGGCGTCAGTTGCCGGCGACAAACCGATTTTTGTTAGAGCTTGAAAGATCGGCGAAGAGAAAATTGGTTTTGCCGAGATGCCAAGCTTCCTTGTCGGTGATGAGCGGGATGCTGTCCGGGCGGACGCTAAAGAACTGGAGATCGGAGGCGTTGCGATTGCTCTGAAGGTGGTTCCAATGGTAGCTGGAGCCGGTTTTGGCGAACTCCGTCGGATCGGCCGGGCACTGGAATGCGGCGGGTGATTCGAGGAATTCGACGAGCACGGTTTCGAGGACGGCGACGTCCTGGTCTTTGGATTCGCGACCGATGAGGAGATCGGGCATGATGTTGTTGTGCTCTTGGAGGTGGTTTTGCAGGGCGACGCCGAGTGAGCGGAGATTGGTGAGGCAACCGGCTTCGTGGGATTTGGCGATGAACGAGCGGCTGACGGGGATGGCGATGGCGGCGAGCCCGCCGATGATGGCGAGCACGACGAGCATTTCGACGAGGGTGAAGCCGCGGAATTTTTTCATCATGGCCGGGGGCCGAATTCGTTACCGCGCAGGCCTTGCATGGTTTCGTTCATCGCTTCCATCAAGGGGGCGAGATCGAGTTTGGTGTCGGCGGTGGATTTTTCAAAATAGGCGCGGATTCCTTCCTGGCTGATTTTGTCGAGCAGCTCGGCGCTCAATTCGTCGGCGCGGGCCATTTCCCCCTGAGTGCGGCCTTCCTGGATTTCCTTGAGGCCTTGCTCGACGAATTTTTTCCGTTGTTCGGGTTTCATGGCGTCGAGGGTTTCCATGAAGCGGCTCATGGATTCGACGATGGTGAGCTCGATGAAGAGGCTTTTTTCGTCCGGGCTGAGGGCGCGGAAGAAATTCTCGCCGACGCGGGTATCGCGGTTTTTTTCGCGTTCCTGGAAATCGAGGCGGTTGACGAGGGTGGCGATGTTGCGGAGTTCCTTCTCGCGGCGTTTGGCTTCGGCGGAATCAGTTGGGGCGGAGGTTTGGGACCAATCGGTGAAGTTGGCTTCGGCCACCTCGCGGTTGACTCGCTCGGCGGTGATTTTTTTAGAACCCGCGTAGGCACGGACTCCCCAGACAGCGCACCAAACGATGGCCAGAACCAAAACTGCTTTTATGATCACCTCCCGTTGCCTCATCGCATATCGATTTTAGCCGATGGCATGTTGCACGCAAGGGGCCAATATTTGCCGATCGGGCCGGGGTTGGAAATCAGCCTTGGCGATCGGGTTGTGGGATGTATGAATCTCGGTATGAAAAATTTCCGGTGGTGCTTGATGATGGGTTTGATTTTCGGATCGCCGATGGCATGTGGGGATCCGATCCCTGAGTTGACGGTCAAGGCGGAGGCGGGCAATCTTGAGGCGCAAGTCGCGTTGGGTGAGATTCATTCCGGGGGCCAGGGGCAGCCAAAGAACGAAAAGGAGGCGGTAAAATGGTATTTGAAGGCGGCCGAACAGGGCAACTTGGAGGCGCAGCTGTTTTTAGGACGAGTTTACCTCCGCGGACGATCCGTTTTGAAAGACAGCAAGGAGTCCGCAAAGTGGTATTTGATGGCGGCTGAGCAGGGAAGCGCGGCGGCGCAGTGCCAGATCGCCCGGATGCACACGGTGGGAGCGGGGGTTCCGAAGGACGATGTGCAAGCCTACAAGTGGGCTAGTCTGGCCGCAGGCCAAGGGGACATGGCGGCGAAGAACCTACGCATGACTCTTGAGAAACAGATGTCGCCGGTGCAAATCGAGCAGGCGCAGGAGTTGAGTCGATTGCACTTGGAGCTGCTCAAACTGGAGTTGACGGAAGGGGAGGCTCCCGCGTTAGAGCCGATCACGCCAGAGGATCTTGAGCCTGCCAGCGACTGATTTCAGCGTCTTACTTTGACGTTGCTGAAGGTGGCGGTGTTGAGGCGCTTGTTTTTGCCGCTGCTGACGGAAAGACCGATGTAACAATTTTTGCGCAGCTTGACTTTAGCCGCACTGAACTTTTCCCACTTTTTACCATTGCTGCTGGTGAAAGAGGTGATGGTGTCTCCCTTGCGGACGAGACGCAGCCAGATTTTCCGGGATTTGGTCGATTTCGCAGCGCTTTGAGGGGGGGGACCGGCGGCGTAGGATGCTGGAGAACTGGTCTTGCCGCTGATCTTGGTGGTCTTGCCACCGGTTTTGGTTCGGGTGAGTTGCTTTGTCACTGCCGCGCCGTTGACGCCGATGGAAACCAGCCGGGAATTGGGTGCAAGCGATCCACGGATCGTCAAGCCGACATGGGCGGCCGCGCCAGTGTCATCAAGTTCTGTGACCTGGGCGATGATCTCACCATCTGCGATGAGGGTTTGGTAGCCGAAGGTTCCCGTGTCTTCGGTCGGGGTGAGGGTTCCGGCACCGGCGAGGGTGTAATTTCCAGCGCTGTATTCGGCTTCGGCCTCCATGCTGGCCACGCCGATGGTGTCTGCGGTCCAGGGGAGAGGGAGGCTGTTTTGCTCGATTTGAATCTGAAGGGAGACCCGACTGGAGGCTCCGGCTTGATCGGTGGCGCGAATGGTGAATTTGTTCAATCCCTTGCTGCCGAGCGGCGGGGTGCCGGAAAGCTCCCCGGTTTTGGAAATCAAGAGCCAGTTCGGGCCGTTGATTTTGGAATAGGTCGGGGTGTCGTCTTTATCGGGATCGGTGGCGGTCCCGGCGAGGGTTTGGCCGGTGTAAGGGGCTTGTTCGGCTCCACTCGGAAAGGTAAAGTAGCTCTTGGTGAAAGACGGGGCGGTGTTGGTGGCGGAGGAGGTTTCCTGAAGGAATGTGAGCTCCGCGACGTTGGTGTAAGGTTGGCCATCGGCTTCCGAGAGCGCCCTCAGTCGGACATATCTGCCGCTCGTGGCGGCGCACAGGACTTCTTGGACGGCTCTGGTTTTTTGAAAAAAGCCGCTCGCGACGGGATTTCCCCAGTTGATGCCATCACCGCTGACGTAAAACTCATACTGGGCGATGGTGCCGCTGAAAACGGAGTCCTGCCGGCTCAGATAACGGAAGCCGCGAAGATTTTGAACCGATCCAAGATCGAGTTGCAGTTCGTGGGGTGGCGGCGGAGCTGAGGTTTTCCACTCGCTGTGCCAGAAGGTGTTCGGGTCGCCATCGATGGCGTGCCAAGCGGGATGAACATCCGCTTGCTCGCTGCTAACGTATTGAACTTTGACGATGTCGCTCGCGATGATATCCACCCCGACAGAGTGCATGGCTTCATTGGAGGGGGCGCTCTTCAAGCCTGCGGTGTTGTAGGCGTAGACGGCGAAATAATAGGTTTTTCCCTCGGTGAGGCCGGAAACGGACGTGGTGGTGGTATTACCGACCTGGACAGTAGAAGTATAATCCCCGGAAGATTCGCCGTAGCGAAGCTCGTAACCCGAGATGTCGGGGTCAGCGGTTGCATCCCAGGCCAGAGTCACCGTGGAGGAGGACGCGAGTCCCTGAGAGGCTGGGAGAAGAAAGGATCCGATCAGAAACAGTCTGCGCAGTTGGATCCCCAAGGCTCCGGTCGGGAAGCGGGAGAAGATTCCGAGTGTTTTGCGGCGAGCGGAACTCCTCGCTGGCAAGGCTCCCCCCGAGTTGGCCTGTGGGGCCAAATGGCTGGTGTTCATGGCTGATTGTAAGGGTGCGATTTTGGAGCAATCCTCCCGCCTTTGGCCCCCGGAGTGGGACTCTCTGGAGAAACGGACAACCCGATTTCGGAACTCGGCGTGGTTGCCGGGAGAAGCTCTCCAAGCAGACCCCACCTTGTGGGACAGATCCAGATTCGGGCCGCCTGAGTTGCGAAGGGACTCGCGCCTCAGGAAGATTTCAGTGTTGATTCAAGCCGACCAGTGAGTCGCTTGAATTGTGTTAGGTGTTCGATAGCAGTTGAGGTGCCGTAGATTATTGACTGTTTGGATCTCTGATGCTCCGCGAAACTATAAAAAATAAGGAAATCTCAACAAGAATAATCTTAATTTTTTTGAACATTCTTGAGGGAGGGGTGTCACCAGTGTTAAAGTTTTGCGATTGGAGGTACGGTTGGAATTGTGGGACGCCACCCTCTACTCGTCCGTTCCGATGAATTTAAAACACTGATAGCAAAACTTTTCGTGTTTCTTGATGTTCCGGCTTCGGGAGGGTGGGGAAATGGCTCGGATCAGGCCGTCTTGACAGGCTTGTTCGATTGTGGGCGGAGAGGGAGAGTTTGCAGGCAATGCGGACCACTGAAGCGCTCTGGAAGCCGCCCCCGATTTACGGTTTTCGCACGCTGTCTCCGGCTTAAATGGATTGACAGCAAAGATGCGTTTCTTTAAGAATTTGCCTGTTATTAAAGCATTCTTAGTATGTTAGCGCGCCCCCGAAACTTCAAAAAAAAAGCCGCCATCCATGCGGCGTTGATCTTGATTCAAGTATGTGGCGAGCTGAGTGCTCAAAACTTCACCGCCCGATCGGCGGGCCTCAACCCATTCGGTGCCAACGGTCCCCTACCCTTCGGCCGGACGATGGACTCTTTGGGCGGTGCCGGAATTAAAGGGGGCTTGAGCACTGGAATTGCATTCGATTCGGTATACGATTCCAATTTTTTCCAATCGGCAGATGACGAGGAGAGCGAGGTTACGCTGAGCCTGACCCCGTCGATTGTGTATATTTCGGATCCGGAAGGTGGCGCTCGAATATCGATTTCCGCAGCCTATCTCCCATCGGCCAATGCGTATTTAAACAACTCCGACTTCAACACGGTGGACCAGTCAGGGAGTTTTTCAATGATCGTCTCGGGCTCGAGGACGACGATCAGTGCCTACGCCAGATACAGCCAGGACTCGGGAGCCGATCGCCTGGCAGGGGGGTTTTTCACTGGGTCTTCGCTGAGCGTCGGGCTTCAGGGAAACTACCAGTTGGCTCCCAGAACTACGGTTTTTGCAGGCTGGTCATCCAGTCTGATCGATTATAGCAACGGCGAGGAAGGGACTGGTGGTGGTGATGGTGCTGGTGATGGTGATTCAGCAGTTGGCTTCAATGACCACTCCTTCAGTGTGGGTGGATTTTGGTCCGCCACCGAGCGTTTCAGCTTCGGCCCTAGCTTCAGCTACGCCACAAACACCTCCGACAATACGGGAAGCCGCGATTCGTGGGGGTGTTCCCTGCAGGCAAACTACAAGGCGGCTGAGAAAATCCAGCTCGGGGGCTCGCTCGGATTCCAATATTCGGAAAACTCGCGGGAGCAGGACAGCGGCGATTTTAGTCTAACGGGAAGTCTGAATGCCTCCTACCAAATCAACGAGCTTTGGTCGTGGGGCAGTTCCATCCAGTCAGGAGTCGTCCCGTCGCCTGCGACGACGAATTATGTCATCAACAATTGGCTTGTGGCATCTTCCTTGAATCGTGCGCTGTTGATCGGCTCGGCCGGCGTCGGCGTCGATTTGCAGTTTTCGAGCTTCGATACGGTAGGGCCAACCGGGGTTTCACAAAGTGATGAAAACAACTTCGGCGTGTTCATGTCCTATCAGAGGCCGCTATTTGAAGATCGTATTGGATTCAGCTCCTCGCTCCGTTACTCTTTCAACGACGCTAAGGATGATTGGTCTCAAATTCAGCTGAATATCGGGTTGAGTATTCAATTCTAAAGCTTGTTAGGGTTGCTAGGGTTGCCCCCGGGGGATTCCCCTGTCACGATTTTACGCGTTGGAATTGATCTGGAAAAGCGACTTGCCGGAGGGATTTGACCCGATGACGGCGAAGGAACTGCGGCAAAGCTTGCGGCGTGGCAGCTTCGTTTATCCATTTTTAGGGATTCAGTTTCTCGCTGTGTGCGCGATGGCGGCGGAGTTTCAGATGGGCCATGCGGCGGTGAGTTCGGAATATGAGGGGATGCTCAATCTTTGGCTGTTGTGGAATTCGGGCCCGTTTTGGATGGTGGTTTCGGCGATTTGCCTGTTCCTAATGCCGTTGAGCGGGGTGATCCTGATGGGCCAGGAGCTGGAGGAGGGAAACCACGAGCTGCTACTGCTGACCAAGCTGGACCGCTGGAAAATTGTTTTCGGAAAATTCATCACGCTGTGGGGCTTGTGCGCTCTCACATTCATTTCGCTGCTGCCTTACGTGGTGGTGCGCTATATGGTGGGTGGCATCGAGTGGTGGCATGAAGCGGCCTGTGCCACGACTATCCTGGGTGGCTCGGCGATGATCAGCGCGGGAGCGATCGGAGCCTCGGCATTTCAAGGCATGGGCGGCCGGGTGGGCGTGTTGTTTTTGTTTTTGGCATCGATGGTGGCGGGTGCGGCGGCTCCACTCTTCGGGGCGGCAATGCGCAGTGGTGGCTGCGGGTTGGCCTATCATCTCACGGCACTTGCGGCGGTGATTTGCTATGTGGCGATGGGCCTTTCACTGGCGCGCTCGCGGCTGCGGCTTGCGATCATGGCCTACGAGGTAAAACCGTGTGGGATGGTCCTCGGCTTGTTGGTTTTCTCACCGTTCGTGATCGGGATGGCGACTGCGGTGACGCTCGGCTGGGGTGGGCTCGCCGGATTGTTAGGAATGGCGTTGGTGGTCGCGCGGCTGGATGTCACGCCGAAGGCTCCCCCTTTCATCACCGCTCCGCCACCGAATGTGCCGGTGGTCGCGGATACCGGGCTTTGAGCCTCGTGAGAATCGCGGTTTACTCAAACCGGTTCCGGCTCCAAGGTCCCGTCCATGGAAGCTCGTGAAATTTTGTTGGCCAGCGGACCGATTATCGCCCGCACTCCCAGGGTGGAGGATTTTCCTGCGATGATCGAGCTGCATCGCAGCTGTTTTCCGCCGACGATGGGCCCGGACGAGGCGTGGCGTGAGGACCAGTTGCAATCGCATTTGATGGTGTTTGAAGAGGGCCAGGTGGTCATCGAGCGGGAGGGGAAAATCGTCGGGGTCTCGTCCAGCTTGATCGTCGCGATGGGCCGCGATCCGCTGCGCCACCACACGTATTACGGCGTCACTGACGACGGGTATTTTTACAATCACGATCCCCAGGGCGACACGCTCTACGGCGCGGAAGTCTACGTGGACCACGCTTGCCGCGGGTTGGGAATCGGTGCGGCGCTGTATGAAATCCGCCGCGAGTTGTGCAAGCGTCTCAACCTGCGGCGCATCCTGGCAGGCGGACGGTTGTGGAATTTCGAGCGATACGCAGATAAATACAATCCCGAAGAATATGTGCATGCCGTGCAGGACGGTGAGATCCGGGATCCGGTGATGGGTTTTCAACTGCGCGAGGGGTTCGTGGTGCGCGATGTGATGGCCAACTACATCCGCGACCCGCGCAGCCGCAATTACGCGACATTGATCGAGTGGCTCAACCCATCCTATCAGCAACACGAGGGAGAGGACCGCAAAGTCCGTGTGGCCTGCGTGCAGTATCAAATGCGCAAGATCGCGGACTTCGAGGAATTCGCCGCGCAGGTGAGATATTTCGTGGAAACCGCAGGTGAGGACTATGGCGCGGACTATGTGCTTTTCCCAGAGTTTTTCTCGGTGCAGTTGTTATCCTCGCTCGGTCAAATGAGTTCGCGCGAGGGCATCCGGCGGCTTGCGGAAATCACCCCGCAGTTCCGCGAGCTGATGTCCACACTCGCCCGCGAGCAGGGGTTGCATCTCATCGCCGGCTCGCATCCGGTGATCCAGGCGGACGGCCGCTTGCAAAACGAAGCGATGCTTTTTCGGCCCGATGGCACCTTCGTCTCACAACCCAAACTCCACATCACGCCCTCCGAAACGACATGGTGGGGGATCACCGGTGGCAGTTCGTTATTGGTCGTGCAGACGCCGAAGGCGAAGGTCGGAATCTTGATCTGTTACGACGTTGAGTTCCCCGAGGCCGCGCGCTATCTGGCGGAACAGGGCGTGGAAATCCTATTTGTCCCCTACTGCACGGACAATCGCCAGGGATACCTGCGTGTGACAAAATGCGCAGCCGCCCGCGCGATTGAAAACCAGATCTACGTGGTCACCGCCGGGGTTGTGGGAAACCTGCCGGATGTGCCTGCGATGGATATTCACTATGGCCGTGCCGCGGTTTTCACCCCATCCGATTTCGAGTTCGCCCGCGATGGCATCCAAGCCGAGGCCGACCCGAACGTGGAGACCATGCTGGTGACGGATCTGGATATCAACGACCTCTACCGTAGCCGCGAATCCGGCTCGGTGACCCCGCTGATGGACCGCCGCCGCGATCTTTTCGAACTCCGCGTCAACCTGCGTCCGGAGCAAGGCGAGTAGCCTGTTTACAACAGACCTTTCCTCGGGCATCTTAAGCCATGCCGTCGAAAGAAACTCCCACGCCGCGCGCCCGCTGGAAGCGGGATGGCACACGGGTGGAGCTGGAGCTTTCTGGCGATTGGTTGCGCGACGGATCAGCTCCTGAGATCAAAGGGGAAACTCCCGCCGAGGCACCCGCAAAATATGTCACCGACCAGCTCGGTGATTTTGATTCCACACTGCCTGCATTCATCCTCTCGCACTTGAGAAGCGTGGCAACACCCGCGGGGGCAACGGGAAACGAAATGCCCTCGCTCGATGGCCTGCCACCCAACCTGCTGGGTCTGATGGAGCTGGCGCTCTCTGTTCCAGAGGAAAGTGACGCCCGTCAGAAACCCTCAGACCCATCCGAAATCAAAAAGTTGGGGGAAATTTCAATCCGTGTCTGGGCGAGTGTTATATCCGTCGCCGAGTTCACCGGCCAATCGATGCTGGCGCTCGGGCGCTTTCTAACAGGGAAAGCCCGCTTCCGCGCCCGGGATTTCTGGATGGTCGTTCAAGAATGCGGGGCGCAGGCTCTGCCGATCGTTTCGCTGATCAGTTTCCTCATCGGGCTGATCCTCGCCTTTGTTGGAAACGTCCAGCTCGCGAGCTTCGGCGCCAGCCTCTACGTCGCCGACTTGGTCGGTATCGCGATGGTTCGCGAAATGGGTGTGGTCATGACCGCGATCATCATGAGCGGTCGCACCGGTGCCGCCTTTGCCGCCCACCTTGGCAGCATGAAGGCGAATGAGGAAATCGACGCCTTGAAAACCTTCGGCTTCGATCCATTCGATTTCCTCGTCCTGCCCCGCATGCTCGCACTCATCCTGATGATGCCGCTGCTCACCCTGTATGCGAACTTCGTCGGCATTCTCGGCGGCATGCTCGTCGGCGCGGCGGTGGGCATCCCGCCGGTGCTCTATTGGAATGAAACCATTGCCACCATCGACCTAACAATGGCTTCCCTCGGCGTTTTCAAAAGCGTTTTCTTCGGAGCCGTCATCGCCATGAGCGGCTGCCTGCAAGGCATGCACGCGGGAAATTCCTCCGCCGCCGTCGGCGAGGCGACGACCCGTGCGGTGGTCGCCTCGATCACCGCCATCATCATCCTCGATTCGGGTTTTGCAGCCATCTTCACCGTTCTCGACATCTAATAAATGACCGATTCCCCGAAAAATCCACCCGCCCAAGCCAAAATCACCGTCCGTGGTCTGACGATGGCCTACGGTCCTTTCGTGGTCATGCGGGATCTCAACTTCGAAGTCGCGGAGAAGGATATCTTCATCATCATGGGCGGAAGCGGTTGCGGCAAGAGCACCCTCCTGCGCCACCTCATCGGCCTGCGGGAACCCACCCGTGGCACCATCCTTTTCGAAGGTGAGGACTTCACCGCCGCCAGTCCTGAGGAACGCTCCAGATTCATCCGCCGCTGCGGCGTGATGTATCAATCCGGCGCACTGTGGTCTTCTCTAACACTCGCTGAAAACATCGCCCTGCCGCTTGAAGAACATTCCGAGCTCGGCCCCAAGTCCATCCGCGATCTCGTCTCCTACAAACTTTCGCTGGTCGGCCTTTCGGGCTACGAGGACTACTATCCCGCCCAAATCAGCGGTGGGATGAACAAACGCGCCGGCATCGCCCGCGCCATGGCGCTGGATCCCGAAATCCTCTTTCTCGACGAGCCCGGTGCCGGCCTCGATCCGCTCAGCTCGCGCCGTCTTGACGACCTCATTCTCCGCCTCCGCGACAGCCTCGGCTCCACCGTCGTCATCGTCACCCACGAGCTTTCCAGCATTTTTGCGATAGCGAACAACTCGATCTTTCTCGATACTGCCACCCGCACCCAAGGTGCCACTGGCAATCCCACCGAACTCCGCGACCACTCCGAAAACCCCGCCGTCCGCCTTTTCCTGCGCCGCGGCGAGGACTCGGAACCCTTATCCCAACCACCTTCATGAGTAAAAAAGCCAGTCCCACCGTCATCGGCGTTTTCACCCTCATCGGCATCATTCTCGCCGGAGCCTCCATCGTGCTCTTTGGCGCGGGCAAGCTTTTCAAAACCACCCACGACATCCTCGTCTATTTCGACAAAAGCGTTTATGGCCTTCAAGTCGGTTCCGACGTGCGCTTTGGAGGAGTGCGCATTGGCAGCGTGAAATCCATCAACGTGCTGGTGGACCGCAAGGAAAACCGCAAAATCATTCCCGTTGTCGTCGAATTGGGCGACAAGGAATTGAGTCTGATCAGCACCGAAGAGGGCGGCGGCATCGATTTGTCTTCATTCGAAGGCGTCGATCGGGCTGTCAGCCAGGGACTCCGCGCCGGCATGAAACAGCAGAGCCTTCTAACAGGTCAGCTTTACGTCGAGTTTGACATCGTTCCTAATTCCGAGGGATTTGTCTATCAGCCATCCGGCGAGCATCTTTATCCGGTCGTCCCCACGATCGGCACCGAATTTGACGAGCTCATCGCCGGCATCGCCGATGGCTTGAAAAAATTCAACGCGCTCGACCTCGACGGCGTGATGGGGGATCTCCGCAAAGTTCTAGTCAGTGCCGAGGACCAGATCGCCGCGTTGCAGATGAAGGAAATCAACGACAACGTCATGGCCATCACCAAGGACGTCCGTAAAATCACCAGCGATAAAAAACTCATCAGCGCCGTCCAGAATCTCGATGAGGCCCTGGCCCAAATCGACACCCTCGTCACCAAGGCCAATGCCGAATTCGATCCGCTGCTGGCCGATCTCAAAGCCGTCATCGCCAAGACCGATGCCGGGCTCGTCCAAATCGATCAAGCCGCCAAGGAAATCTCTGGTTTCTCCAATGCCCGCTCCCCAGTCATGATGCGCTTGCAGAATGTGCTTCAGGAAACCGAACGCGCCTCGCGGGCGCTCAAGGAACTTTCCAATGACCTGAAACGAGACCCCGACACCCTCCTCCGAGGCAGAGCCATACCCAAATGAAATTCCCATTCCTCATTCTAACCATCCCTTTCCTGCTCGCTGCTTGCAGCGTGCTCGAACCGGTCGAAGACAAGGCGGTCAACCACCTGTTGGACCCCGTCATTCCCGAGCGGCGGATCACCGGAGCCAGACCGGCCATCGCCATTTCGCGGCCTGCGCTGCCCAGCTATCTCGACCGCCAGCAACTCGTCAGCCGCAGCGGCGACGGCCGCGTCCAAATGAACAGCTATCACCTTTGGGCCGAGCCGCTGGACTCCGCCATTTCACGCGTCACCGCCCTCAATCTCGGGCGCTTGACCAATTCGCTCAACATCCAGCCGGTCGAAAGCTTCGTCACTCTCGACTACCGAACCCTGCTGGAAATCCGCATTACGCGCTTCGAGCCCGATGTGTCCAACCACCTCATCCTCGAATGCACCTGGAAACTCCAACCGGTGAGCGGCCGCGTGGCGGACACCCGCTCCTTCCGCACCAGCGTGGCCATTTCACCTGCCGATACTCCGAAAGAGCATTCAGGAAGAATCGCCGCCATGAATGAAGCCCTCGCCCGCCTCGCCCGCGAAATCGCCCGTGCGCTTTGAGCGTTTGGGATCAAATCACTCCCCCAATCATTGTGCACTGTGAATACCACAATATCGAAAAAACTATGGAAAAGAGGGAGTTTCAAGAGTGATCAATTTGAGTGAACGTCGGCAGAGATTTCGAAGATCGGTTGCGTATGGCTTTGCCTGTCCGCCGCAGCGGCGGAGAAACTCAAGGCGCTCATCGTCGATGGGCAGAACAACCACGCGGTGTGGCCTAAGTCCACCGTGATGATGAAACAATACCTCGAAGGCACCGGCCTATTCGAAGTCGAGGTCGCCCGCACCCGGTTCATCTCCAATTTCCAACGCGAAAAAGATTGGCTGCCGCTTGCAGGGGCCGCGGAAGCGGAAGGAACCGAGAAGCCGAAGCCAGATCCGGATTTTTCCCCCGATTTCTCGAAATACGCCATCGTGGTCAGCAACTTTGGATTTGGCGCTGCGGATTGGCCCGAGCCCACCCGAAAAAACCTTGAGAGCTATATGAAAAATGGCGGCGGACTCGTCATCGTGCACGCGGCGAACAACAGTTGGGGGAATTGGCCCGAGTTCAATAAAATGATCGGCCTCGGCGGATGGGGTGGCCGCAGCGAGAAATCCGGCCCCTACGTTTACTACGACGCAGAGGGGAAAGTCGTGCGCAAGGATGAGCCTGGCAAATGCGGTGGTCACGGCCCGCAGGACGAATTCCTGATCACCATGCGGGATCAAACCCACCCCGTCACCAAGGGGCTGCCCGATTTCTGGATGCGTACCAAGGACGAGTGCTATTCCCGCCTGCGGGGTCCCGCGGATTTCCCGTCCGCAGACAAGGCCGCGTCCCGTGGCTTCGAATTGAAAAAGAATTGAGCGTGTCTCGCCCGCCACCGATGCCTCCGGCAATCTGGTGGTGAAAACGGTGTCTTTGTCCTTGCGCGGCCCGCAGGGTGAATAAAGAGCCCGGCCATCCAGTCGCGGGTGCGGTTCGGATTTTCACGAGCTTACACTGGCGCGAGCGGCAGAATCCCGCTATGACCCGCGCGCGCCGCAGCGTAAATTTTCCCCATGATCCCTGAACTCACCCTCATCAAAGCCGGCACCGGCGTCCTCACCAAGTCCGCCGATGGCACACTCGACAAGGCCGCACTGGTACACCTCGTTTCCGCGATCGCCGGGCTGATGGATGCCGGACACCGTTGTTTGTTCGTTTCCTCCGGCGCGGTGGGTTCCGGCGTTTCCGCGCTCGGGCTCACGGAATATCCGAAAGATACCGCCACCCGCCAAGCCTGCGCGGCGGTCGGCCAGGCGCGCTTGATGCAGACTTACAGCAGCCTGTTTTCCAACTTCGATATCACCATCGCACAAGTTCTTCTAACTGCTGCGGACTTGGGCACCCCGGAGCGTGCGGGATACGTCTCGGACACCCTCGGCCGCTTGCTGACGGAGCCGCGCATCCTGCCGATCATCAATGAAAACGACTCGGTCGCCGTCGAGGAATTGAAATTCGGTGACAACGATATGCTCTCGGTCCGTGTTGCGAAACTCGCCGGCGCCAAGCGGGTGATCCTGCTCACCAGCGTGGACGGTCTGCTCGATCCTGCGTCCAACGAACTCATCCACGAAGTCACCGACATCGACAACGTCTTCCGCCACGTCCGCGAGGACAAGGGCCGCTTCTCGATGGGCGGCATGGCGTCGAAACTCTCCGCCGTGAAATTCGCCGTGGACGCCGGGATTGAAACCCACATCGCCCACGGCCGCCACCCGGAACGCCTCGCGGGAATCATCGCGGGGAACGGGATTTCGACGAAGTTCCACGCGGCTGTTTGTTAGAAACGGATTCTTCAGCCACGGCCGCTACGCCACCCGCTGACAACCGCCCGGGATCCCGTTTTTGGTTAGAACCCACTGCCAAACCAACATGTTCGAACATGCCGATGCTGACGATGCGGTCGAATTTCCCGTCGAGGTCTCGGTAATCCTGCAGCCGGAACTCGAGCGGCAGCCCGGGATAATGCTGACTGGCAAACGCGGCCTGGTTTTTGGAAACGGTCACACCGACGCACTCGACCCCGAAATTTTCCGCCGCATACGCCATGAAAACACCCCAGCCGTAGCCGATGTCGAGCACCCGCATGCCGGGTTCCAGCCGCAGCTTGCGGCAGATCAAATCCAACTTGGCCTCCTGCGCCGAATCCAGTCTGGCGGCCAGCTCCCAGTAACCGCAGCTGTAGGCCATGTGGGAGCCGAGCATCGCCTGATAGAAATCATTGCCCAAATCGTAATGCACCTCGCCCACCTGCCACGCGCGGCGGGAATTCTGCCGGTTGAACAGCCGTTCCCTCAAGATGGGTAGAAGCAGATTCAACGGCCTCGCCTCGCGGTCGAGCCTGGCCCGCAGGAGGTGGGTGAAGAACTCGTCGAGGCTTTACGCATCCCATTCGCCATCGACATAGGTTTCGCCGAGACCGAGGCTGCCGCGCGCGGCGATCCGTTCCAGCACGCCGGCTCTATTGAGACGCATGTCCCACGGCCGGCTTCCGTTTGCGAGGATATCGGCCTTGGCCAAAAGCTCATCGGCCTTGGCGCGCAAGGCGGGTGTGCTTCGTGTCGTGGACAGGTCCGACGATGATGTGGCGGTGGCGCTCATCGTTTTTCCCGAGGGAGGAGTGAAAAATTACACCCGCTTGGGATTTCTTCAACCGGCGATTTCAAAGCCGCGCGGGCGTTTCTTAGAGTTTGTTCAGGAAATCGATGCTCTGCTTGATGCTGGCGAGGGCGTCGGGCGATTGATCCTGCTCGACGTGGCAATGTTTCACTCCGGCTTCCTTGGCGGCGACGAGGATCGGCTCCATCGGGATGATGCCGTCGCCGAGTTCTTGGAAGGCGTCTGCGGGCAAGCCGCCGGTGTAATTCGGCAGGGTGAGGCCTTCCTTGAGATCCTTGAGATGGAGCTGAGTGACGCGGCCGGAAAGTTTTTTGATGAGCGCGGCGGGGTCGAGTCCGGCAGCCTTCACCCAGAAGACGTCGATCTCGAATTTCATGTCTTCGGAGAACTCTTCGATGAAGATATCGTAGCCGCATTTACCGCCGTCCTTGGGTGCAAACTCGAAGCTGTGGTTGTGATAGGAAAGCTCGATGCCGGCCTGCTTGGCGAGCGCGGCGGCTTGGTTCGCATTTGCAGCGACCTTTTTATAGGCGTCGAGGTCCTTGATGTTTTCGCCCGTGAGGTAGGGAATCACGAGATGGCTGAGGCCGAGTGTCTTGGCTTTTTCGAGGACTTTCTGGAAATCGGAAAAATTGGCGTCCTTCGGGTTCACCACGGAATCCCATTCGAAGTGCGACGAGTTGAAGGCGAGTCCGGCTTCCTTTGCGCTGTTGATCAGGGGGTCCGCATTGGGAAATCCGTAGAGCTCGACTTGTTTGTATCCGGCGGCGGCCACTTGTTTGAGCGTGCCGAGGGGATCCTTGCCGAGCTCTTTGCGAAGCGTGTAGAGCTGGATACCGATATTTTTCCGGTAGGCGTTCTCCGCTTCCAAAGCGAAGAGGTTCCCGGATTGGCCAAGCATGACGGAGGTGGCGGCGGTGGCGCGGATGAAGGTTCTGCGATTCATGGACGATTTCCTATGGCATAGGTCACTCACCGCCAAGCATTCTTCTTCCGGCAACTCACGTCGCAAGAAATTTTTGCGTCATCTATTGACGGCCCAGCGCCCACCAGCGATCTGATTGCCCATGGTTTTCTCCGAAACACAAATCGACTCGCTGGCCCGGACGATGTCCGTCGAGCCTGTGGAACTCGCATCCATCATCCGTCGCGGCGCATCCCACAGCTATCAGGCGGGTGACTATCTTTTCCACGAATCCACCCCGCGGCTGTGGATGGGCATCGTCGAAAAAGGCGAGGTGGAAATCGTCCGGGGTAACCATGGCAGCACCACCCGCCTCGCCACGCTCACCGCCGGCACCGCCTTCAGTGAGGGCGTCATGCTCGATGACCTGCCGCACGCCGCATCCGGCGTGGCGCTCACCGAGGTGCGGGTCTGGCTTATTCCGCGCGACGTTTTCGATGAACTCCGCGCGGCCAAACCCGAGGTTTTCTATCGAATGGTCGGTCACATCGCGAGACGCTTGAGCACCCGCCTGCGGGCGGCCAACGAGCGCACCATTTCGAGCAAGGCACCGGTCGTTGCCACTTGGCGCAAGGAGCATGATTCGCTCGGCGAGCGCGAGCTGCCGGACAACGCCTACTACGGCGTGCAAACCCTGCGCGGCATGGAAAATTTCCCCATCTCGGGCATCCCTGTCCATCACTTCGGCCACTTCGTGCGCAGCTTGGCGTATGTGAAAAAGGCCGCCGCCAGCGCGAACCGCGAGCTCGGCGTGGTCCAGCACGACCGCGCCGATGCGATCATGGCCGCCTGCGACGAAATCATCGCCGGAAAACTCCACGAGCATTTCACCATCGACATGATCCAGGGCGGGGCCGGCACCTCGACGAACATGAATGCCAACGAGGTGATCGCCAACCGCGCCCTCGAAATCCTCGGCCACCGCAAGGGCCAATACGAATTCCTCCACCCCAACGACGACGTCAACCGCTCCCAATCCACCAACGACGCCTACCCCACCGCGATCAAGCTCGGCGTGATTCTCACCCTTCGCGATGCCACGTCGGCGTTGCGCGAACTCAAGATTTCCCTGGAGCTCAAAGCCGTCGAATTCGCCGAAGTTCTGAAAATGGGCCGCACCGAAAACCAGGACGCCGTGCCCATGACCCTTGGCCAGGAGTTCAGCGCCTACGCCGCGATGATTGGTGATGGCATCCGCTATCTGGAGCGCGCGGCCGAGGAACTGCTCGCCGTCAACATGGGAGCCACCGCCGTCGGCACCGGCATCAACAGCCCGCCCGGATACGCCGCGCTCTGCACCAACCACCTTGCGGAAATCAGCGGCCTCCCCGTCTATCAGGCGGCCAATCTTGTGCAATCCACCCAAGACAGTGGAGCCTTCTCACTGATGAGTGGCGCGATGAAAACCGCCGCCGTCCAGCTCTCGAAAATCTGCAACGACCTGCGCTGGCTCTCGTCCGGCCCGCGCTGTGGTCTCTACGAAATCCGCCTGCCCGCGATGCAGCCCGGCTCATCCATCATGCCCGGCAAGGTGAACCCGGTGATCCCGGAAATGGTCAGCCAGGTTTGCTATCAGATCATCGGCGCGGACGTCACCATCGGCATGGCTTCGGAAGCCAGCGAACTTGAGCTCAACATGGCCGAGCCCATCATCGCCTTCAACCTGCTCTTCGGCCTAACACTTCTACGCAACGCCGCCATCACCCTGCACAACCGCTGCATCTCCGGCATCGAGGCGAATGCCGAACGCTGCCTCGCCTACGTCCAGAATTCGATCGGCCTCGTCACCGCGCTCAATCCCATCCTCGGTTATGAACGAAGCGCCGCCATCGCCAAGGAAGCGCTCGCCACCGGCGGCAGCGTTTACGATCTCGTCCTGCAAAAAGGCTGGCTCAACAAAGAGCAGTTGGACGACTTGCTGACTCCTGCAAAAATGACCGGCCCGCGATAAACGCGCGACTGAAAGCACAACACCGCATTCAACCAAGCCCATGGGTCTCGGCGGGATCAGCGTTGACGACTCCAATTTTTCGGTTCACTTTACGGCCGTTATCTGATTCAGGACCCTCAACTTATCATCCAATGACCCTCATTCGTCGATTTTTCTCAATCGCCCTCGCGGCCTCCCTCGCCACCATGGCCGTCGCCCAAGACGCCAAGCTCAACATTGCCACCGTGGACATGCAGGAGCTGTTCAAGCAGTATTACCGCACCAACGAGGCCCAGAAACAAATCAACGTCGAGCGCGCCCGCATTCAGAAGGACAACAACGAGCGCCTCGCCCGCATCCGTGAGCTCGAAGGCACCCTCGCCAGCCTCCGCAAGCAACTGGAAGACCCGTCGCTCGCCGATTCCAAGAAACAAACCCTCTTCAAAGATTGGCAGACCCAACAGCAGGAAGCCATCGCCCTCGACCGCGAGCGCCGCGAATTTCTCCAACGCCGCAACCAAGCTCTCAACGAGAAAATGGTCCAACGCATGAAGGGCATTCTTGAGGAAATCCGCAAGCTCGTCGAAGAAAAGGCCAAGCTCGATAACTACGACTACGTCTTCGACAAATCCGGCCTCAGCACTTCGCAAGTGCCGTTCCTGCTCTACACCAAGGACGCCACCGACATCACCGCCGGCCTGCTCAAGACCCTCAACAAGGACGCTCCTGCCGACTCCCTCCCTGCCGAAGGCGATCCGCTTCCGGAAATCCCGGAAGCGACTCCAGCTCCTGGTGGAGCCGAGTGATTTTCACAAGCCCCTGACATTTCAAGAGTTGGCATTCGCCCTCACGCTTTCCGAGCTCGCCCAGTGGATCGATGGAGACATCGTCCGGGGCGAGCTCGATTTGTCTCTGACCGGGATGGCTGCGCTCGACGCCGCCACGCCCCTTGACGTTAGTTTCCTCGGCAACGAAAAATACCACGCCCAGTTCCTCAGCACCCGCGCCGCTGCCGTCATCGTCCCGCGCGGTGTGACTGGCGGCCACGAAAACACGGCTCTCATCGCCGTGGACAATCCGTCGCTCGCCTTCGCCGTCGTGGTCCGCCACTTCGCCGCTGCGTCGCGGAAATTCGAACCCGGCATCCATCCGCGTGCGTTCGTCGATCCCACCGCCGTGCTCGACGCCACCCAAGTCCGCGTGCAAGCCGGGGCCGTCATCATGGCCGGGGCCGCCATCGGCGACGGCTCGGACATCGGCCCGAATTCGGTCATTGGCGACGATGCCATCGTCGGCCGCGATTGCCGGATCCTTGCCAATGTCACCCTCCGCGAGCGCTGTATTCTGGGCGACCGCGTCATTCTCCAACCCGGTGCCGTAATCGGTTCCGACGGCTACGGCTACGAACTCTCCCAAGGCCGCCACATCAAGATCGATCAGGTCGGCATCGTCGAAATCGGCGACGACGTGGAAATCGGTGCCAACACCACTATCGACCGCGCCCGCTTCGGCAAAACGCTGATCGGCGAGGGCACCAAAATCGACAACCTGGTGCAAATCGGCCACAACGTCGTCATTGGCAAACACTGCCTGATCGTTTCCCAAACCGGGATTTCCGGCAGTTCGCAACTTGGCGACTACGTCACCGCCGCCGGCCAAGTCGGCATCGGCGGCCATGTCACCATCGGCTCCAAAGCCATCCTTTCCGCCCGCACCGGCGTCACCACCAGCCTCCCGGGCGACCAAGTTTACGCTGGCAAGCCCGCCATGCCGATGCGCCAGGAAATGAAGCTCCAGGCGCTCGTCCGCCGCCTCCCAAGATTGATCGACCGCATCAAAGCGCTCGAAGAAGCCTCGGGCAAAGCGGAGTAAAGATACGTGTTCCGACCCCTCGAACATGGCCATGCCCGCCTTCAGGTAGTTCGCCTTGCAGGTCTCCCGTGGCATGTGCAACTGCGGCTAGACCGCATCCATGCCTCCGGTCCTCGCACATTTCAGGCCTTGGATCCGCTTTGGGATTGCGTCCGGCGGAACGCCCGGAATCCGGCGACTCCCGTCAGGGTCAACGCGAGCAGCAAAAGTGTGGTGCCGCCATCGGCATGAAAATGCGTAATTGCGACGGTTCAGCGGTTTGAAATCGAGCTTTGAAATCTCAATTGTGATTTTTATCAGAATAGGCCCGACAACTGCTGATGGTTCAACCCGCCATTCGTCTTTTTAACCATGAAATACCCCCTCTCTCGGTTTGTGGGACACACCGCGCTGCGTGGCAGCACGGTGGACATCGCGGGCTCCAGCGCGACCATCGATCCCGGCAGCCGGGTGCGTCTTTCCAATCCAAACGGCACGACCGTGTATTCCTACTCCTACAACTTTAACAACGGTGGCAAAAACGGAAATTTCACCGAGCTTAAAAAGAGCGAGGTGGATGGTCGGCCAGTCAATGTCGACAAACAGCCCTTCAGCCAACAGCCGGGGTTTTGAGTTTTTTCACACCAAGCACTCCGAAGATGTCTCCGATTCTCGACCACATAGGCAGCCACCCGTCCCGCGAGTTTGCGGCGGATGAGATTGTCATCGAACAGGGAGTATGGTCCGGTGAATTGTTGGTGATGGTGTCCGGTGAAGTGGAAATCCTGCGTGACGAGATACGAGTGGCAAAAGCTGCGGAGGCAGGTGTGGTGTTTGGCGAGATGTCGGCACTGCTGGGCGGGCCTGCCACCGCTACCGTGCGGACGCTGACCCCCGCGGTTTTCTCGGTGATTGAGAAGCCGCGCGAATTTCTCATCGCCCACCCGGAGGTGAGTCTTTTCGTCGCAGAATTGTTGGCCCGGCGGCTGGACTCGCTGAATAAATATCTGATCGACGTGAAGCAGCAATACGAAGGCCACGATCACATCGGCATGGTGGATGAGGTGCTGGAGTCGCTCATGCACCGTCCGCGGGCCCGCTCGGCGCGATGATCAATTAGACCGCGGCGAGGTCTTGGCTCAGCTGTTCCTCGGCGGAGACCCAATGAGCGGTCATCTTTTCGAAATCAAGGATGACATAGGAAGGTTGCTGGCCGATTTGCCGACCGGCGTTGAAGACCCAGGTTTTTCCCAAGCGGTCGATCCACGCGCCGTTGGCGTAAAATGGCGCGTTGTGAATGTGTCCTGATAGCACCAAGTCTGGCGTGAAGCGGGTGATCCATTCCGTTAGAAAACCATCACCGGCGGACTTCCGGCCGGTCCAACTGACCGGCGAACCGTCCGGTGGAGCATGATAGATCCAGACCCATCTCCGTTTCGCCTTCAGAGAGTCCTGCACCAGGAGGCGCTCGACTTCGGCACGCGTTTCTTCGCCATCCCACCACGGGCAAATCGTCACAAGCGTGTCGCCAATTTCGACGCTATCGCCATCGACATGCAGTTTCTCCGTCCGCGCTTCCGGCAGCCAGCGGCAGATGGATTCTTGCGCGGCGTTGCGCTCGTCACCGTCGTGATTGCCCGAGCTGACCAGCAGCCGCGACTGCCGGGCAATGCGGTTGAGGTATTTTTCGACCACCACAATTTGCGTATCCAGGTCCAGCGACGAGCCGAGATCAAGCAAGTCCCCGCCGATCATCACCGCGTCAAAGTCCGGGGCGGAGCTGAGTAGCCAGTCGAACTGCTTGAGCGAGTAGTGAAGATCGGCGACAAAGAGAATTTTCATGGGTTCAGGCAAATTGTAGGAAAAGTTCGGCGACGTAAATCTGAAAACTCCGAATCAAGACGCGCCCCAAGCATCGACCAGCAACACTGCGTAAACCACCTTGCAACCCAAGTGCAGCAGCTGATCGGTGATGATGCCGAATTTCCCTTCACCTTTGGCGACGTCGATCAAGGCATGGGCGAACAATTCCACCATACCAAACGCGAGGGATCCCGAAACCAACCAAACCCCGCCGGCATGAATCACGGAGTGGGCGGACAGCGCGACGATCCAAACGCTGCAGCTGTCAGCTTGGCTACGAGCTTTTTGCTTGGCAACATAATCGCCTTGAAGGGGAAAATCCGCCAGCGCGTGCATGACGACGAATGCGGCGAAGAGTGCGAAGGGTCCCTGTTCAACAAGAGAGATCACTGTGGGCGGGCGGTCCAGAAGTGGTGAATGGAAGCGCGTTGCTCGGCGGTGGCGAGTTTCTCATTCATGGTGCGAATTCTTTTGGCGACCTGACGCAGCAAGCCCTTCATCACTGAGATTCCCGCCTCGGGATCCGCGGCAAGGAAACCGGCACCCGGCAATTCTGATAGCGGAGAGGATGGCTGTTGCATGGAATGGGAGGGGTTAGGAAGGATGGCCTTGGAAACTTCGTTTGAAGTTTGACCCCCGATTTAATTAGCAGGATCGAGGCCCAATCCAAGACGTTTTTCAGCGACCGCTTTGCGGAATGCGGCACCGCCTGCGGTGAATCCGGAGGGGCGATCTCGCTGACAGTCGTCAAAACCTCCGAATTTTTTCGGAGTCGGCGGTTTTGGGTATGAGAGCTGCTGCCCACCAGAGCCCTCTCCCATGAAATCCCCTGTTGCCCAAATTCTCAAAACCCTGCATGACCGCTACGCCTCCCTCAACACAGGTGCCGTCGCAGACTATATTCCGGAGCTCACCAAGGTCGATCCCAGCCTGTTTGGCATCTGCATTGCGACACGGGACGGCCACATCTACGAGGTCGGTGATACCCGCCACAAATTCACGATCCAGTCGATTTCCAAGGCGCTTTCCTACGGTCTGGCCCTTGAGGATCGGGGGGAGGAACACGTGCTTTCCAAAATCGGCGTGGAGCCATCGGGCGACGCCTTCAACGCGATCAGCCTGAAACCCGGCACCGGGGTCCCGCTCAACCCGATGATCAACGCGGGGGCCATCGCCACCTGTGGACAAATTCTCAACATCGATGGAGAAACCCGCATCCAGCGGATCACCAACTACCTGTCGAAATGTGCCGGCGCGCAGTTGGAAATCGACCAGGACATTTACCGTTCCGAGAGCGAGACCGGTCACCGTAACCGGGCGATCGGCTGGATGTTGAGAAACTTCGGCATCATCGATGAGGATCCGCGCGATATCGTCGAGACTTACTTCCAGCAATGTTCCTTGCAGGTCACCTGTGCGGATCTCGCCGTGATGGGAGCCACCCTCGCCAACCGCGGGATCAACCCGCTCACCGGGGAGCGCGCCATCGCCCATGAGTATGTGGACAATGTGCTCGCGGTGATGGCGAGCTGCGGGATGTATGATTGGTCCGGCGAATGGATCTATCGGGTGGGACTGCCCGCCAAGAGCGGCGTCGGCGGTGGGATCCTCGCGGTGCTGCCAGGACAACTGGGCATCGGAGTTTTTTCACCACCCTTGGACGGGCAGGGGAACAGCGTCCGCGCCATCCGGGTGTGCATGGATCTCGCACGCGAGTTGGCCCTGCACATGTTCAACCCCAGCGCGGTTCCGCCGCCGGCGTTGCGCCGCAGTTACAACGCCACCCAGGTAAATTCCAGGCGCAGGCTGCCAGCGAAGGCTTTCCAAACCTTGCGGCGTTATGGCGAGCGCATCCGCGTGATGGAACTCCAAGGCTCGCTGCTGTTTTCCACGTTCGAGCCCGTGGTCCGCGAGCTGGTCAAGCAGTCGGCCTACTGCCAACACATCATTTTGAATTTGGGCTACGTTTTTTCGATCGACGAGGTCTGTCTGCGGATGCTCAGCGATATCAGGGAAAAACTCGCGGCAGGTGGCGTGCGACTGGTTTGTTGCAACATGGTGCGAGTCCGCAAATCGCTCATCGCCGCAGGTTTGGAGCCGGACTCGATGTTTGCCGATGAGGATGCGGCGTTGGAATCCTGCGAGAACGCGGTGCTGGCCGAGTTGATGCAAGGCCAATGGCTGGCGCCGCCGCCGGTCACGCTCCACGGTTGCCCGCTGTTTGCCAATTGCACTGAGGCCGAGATGAAGCTGCTCGAAGAGCGCATGGAATTCAAATCCTACGCCGCCGGCGAAAAGATCATTCAGACGGGAACCCGTGCCGACGAACTCTTCATCCTGGTATCCGGCAGCGTCGAAGTCCGCCTCCGGCTCGATGGCGAGCGCCACCAACGCCTTGACGTTTTCTCCGCCGGCATGAGCTTCGGCGAGCTGGCGTTCCTCGACGGTTCGCCGCGCTCCGCGGATATCGTGGCGGTGACCGCTGTGGATTGCCGGGTGATCGGTAGGCCGTTTTTCGACGAGCTGAGTGCTGAGTTTCCTGGGTTGAAATCGAGGATTCTCAACGAGATCGCCATTCAGGTTTGCGACCGCCT
>JBBECN010000002.1:0-9111 GCA_040881795.1 Akkermansiaceae bacterium | reverse complement strand
TGTAGGTGACCAGGGTGTTGACCAGGATCGGACCGCCGGGGGTGTCATCGGTGATGCTGGTTAGAGTCGGCGCGGTGCCGTCAACGGTGAGGGTGGTGGTGGCGATTGATATTTTCCCGGCACTATCGGTCACTTTGAGCTGGATGATGTTAGATCCGGGAACCCTGCTCCATGTCGTATTGAGCGTTTCGTAGCTGATGGAATCCGGATTGGCGCCAGTGGCGTCGCTAAAGGTGTCGTCCATGTTAAGGTCCCACTCGTAGGAAGTGATGTTTTCTCCAAAAGACGGTTCGGAACTGTTGCCGTTGAGGGAGAGTGACTGGCCAATCAACACGCTGTAAGGGCCGCCGGCGACCGCGAGTGGATCGGCGCGGACGACGGTGAGCGATTGCTGCACGTTTGTGGCGGCGAGGAAGTTCGCGTCCCCTGTCTGTGAGGCGGTGATGGAGGTGGTGCCCAAGCCGATGATGTTCGCGGTGCTGCCGGAAATGGTGGCGACGGCGGTATTCGAACTGGTGTAGGAAACCGCCAGCTCGGATGTGGCGGTGGCGGGCAGCGCGAGAGACCCCTGGTTCCCGGGCACAGAACCGAGCGCGGCATAGTTGATGGTTTGTGAGGCTTTGGTTACCACCAGACTACCCGAGGCGCTTCCCACGTAGTTGGGATCGATGACGGTGGCCACCACGGCATAGGTGCCGGCGTTGGTGGGCACGGTGGAGGATGTGTTGTAGGTGACGGTGTGATCCAAGTTCGCGGGCGTGGTGGTGACGGTGACAGCTTTGAATCCTCCGGTGTAGGTTTGAGAGAGATTGGTGAGTTCGACGGTCGCTGCGGCGGGGGTGACGGTGACGGATGCTGTGTCCGAGTAGGAGCCACTCACCGCCGTGATCGTGAAGGGCCCGCCTATCGATGCGGCCGTGAACAGGCCGCTTGAGCTGATGGCACCGCCACCGCTGGTGGACCAGTCGATAGGTGATAGCTGACTGGCGACCAGCACGTCGAACTGATCGAATAGACTGGCATTGAATTGCTGGGAAGCTCCAACCTGAACGCTCGCGCTGGATGGTGTGACGACATAGGTCCCGGCGACCGGCACCCGCACATTGACACTGCTGGAGGACGAGAGAGCCCCAACGTCCAAGGCCGTGGCCGTGAGTATGTAGTCGCCGACTTGATTGAATGTGACAGTGGTGTTTTTGGCGGCATTGCTTCCGTTCACCGAGAAACCGACAGGTGCCGGGCCGCTGGTTTGTGACCACGTGTAGGTGAGGTTGGATTCACCCGCATCGTCGGTGGCGGTGACGGATAGGTTGCTGCCGGTACCACGGATGATCTGATAGGTGGTGGGGCCGTCGATTTCGGTTTCTCCGGAAGTGGTACTGGCGGCGACGGTGATGACGGGAGATTGGTTAGACGGAGTGTCGCCCAAGGCACCGATCAGCGAGACGCTGTCCACATTCCAGCCGGTGCTGGCGGTTGAGTTGTTGGTGGCGATTTCCCAGCGGATGCGCAGGTTCTTGCCGGCATATTTGGGGATATCGGTGAGGGTGATGATTGTTTTGGAGAAGGTGTTATTGCCGCCCGACCACGCTTGCATGCCGGCGAAGGGCCCGGTCTGGCCAGTGGTGGCCATGCCGGTGGTGTAGCCATTGAGGGTGAATGCGGCACCGGAGGCGCTGTCAGTCACATCGAACCAATCTCCGCCGTCCAAAGACAACGAGAGCCTGCCGCCATCGCGGCCTGCTTGCAGGTTGTAGCGGTGCCAGAATTCGATCTGCGGGCTGCCTACCTCCGCAGGGATGCTGATGGCCGGCGAAATGAGGTGGGCGACGGATGTGCTGGCAAGACCTGTGGCAAAAAAGGACTTGGTGGGTGAATGACTCTGATCCGTGGTAACGGCCCAGGAATTCGGCGTTCCACTGATAGTTTGCGAGGTCCAGCCGGTGATGGTGCCGTCGAAGTTCTCGCTCCACAGCAGGTCGAATGGCTGGAGCGTGCCGCTTAAGGTGTATTGACCCAGCGAGCTGTAAACCGAGTAGCCCGATGGAGGGTTGGCTAGCGGGGTCCCGGTGCCGGTCGGTTTGACAATGACATAGTAAGTGCCTCCGGTGGGAACAGTCGTTGAAATAGAGGCATTCGTTTCGGCCGCCGGATTGTTGGAGGTGATGAGCGTCTGCGAGCTGTCATAGAGTTCGAGAATGATATCGAGATTGCCGCCCCAGGTATTGGCGTCACAGCGAAAAGAATTTGCGGTCAAGGTGATGGCTCCCGGACCTGTGATGAATGAAAAAACATCCGGATCATTGGTTCTCTCGATAATACCGCTCTGGGAAATGGTGTTGTTTGTTGCGACCACCCCCGTGGCTCCAGCAAAGTTGTTGCCATGGTCATCGGCGCGGTAGCCTATTCTAGCGGAGAGAATGCTTAGGTCATCCTCCGCTTGGTTGCCGTCGAAGTATTCGCTGGACTTGGACCATTGGGAAACATTCCGATTGTATCCAGTGCCCATGATGGGCCCCCAGGATGGGGCCGATGCAGTCGCTGCATGCCCACCGTAATAAGCCAGCGTGGAAGTGGCATCATGGGACAGTCCCATGTTGTGGCCCATTTCATGCGAGGCGGCTTCAGCCACGATGGCTTCGTTTCCACCGCCATTCGTGCTGGATACCCAGGCAGGCTGATACCTCGTGTAATCCAATCTGCCATACACATCGACATAGGCGACCCCTCCAGAGCCGTTATGGGGTAACGCCACGTTATTGTTATCCGTTGTTTCACAAATCATCAACCAGCCCACGTTGTTCTTGTTGCCGGTGTAGTTGACCGGGTCGTACGCGACATCCGTGGTCACGTTCACGTCGAAGGGCGCGTAGTCCTCCGCCACGCGTTGCCAAATCCGCCGCATCCATGTTTGCTCCGCATCGTTGAACGTCGTCCTGTCGGCATCTTGGGACCAGACCTTGACATTGTAAGAGGCGACATTGCTGACGTTCCACTGGGTCCGGGTCACGATCCCACCGTTGAAGTCTAGGTAGATGTGCTTGGTGGAGTTGGGCTTGGAGTTGTAGGCGGGAGGGGAGCTGACCGACACTGAGATCGCTTCGATGCGCGGCTCGATGGCCTGTGCCGCTTCCGGAGCGATGCTTTCGGTCGCGCTGGGGCTGTTTTGGGGTTCTCCGGGCTCGGCGGGTCCGTGTGAGTGACCGTCGCAATTTCCGTGATTATCCGGGCAGACGATGAAAATGCCACCGGTATTGTCCGCGCGGAGGTGCTCTGCGGCGTCGAATTCAGTGAAGTCGAAGGTGTGCAGCCGCTTCATGGCTTTTTCCCGCGCCTGCGGGTCGAGCGATTGAAGATTGGCTTTCAGTTTCCCGGCCGGCAGTTTTTCGACATTGAAAGGGTTCCTTTTGCCAAACGCCTTGCGGGGTGGTTCTTGAGCAAACGCCAGTGAGGTGACGGAGCAAAGGCAGGCAAGCAAGGCAGCCGTGGCTAAAAACGAGGTTTTTTTCATGAAATTCTGAGCTGATTTGTCGGGTCAACGTTTGAGGTTCAGGAATCGGCGCAGTAAGTTCGCTCGGGCTAACGGTAATACAAGTAAAGATTGTCGCCTGCTCGCAGTCGGGTCGGCGAATGACTCCGCAGAGCGGTGAAGCACGCCCATCGGGACAAGAACGCTCGGAAAATAATTCCCTCAGCGGGTGACAAAAGGACTGGCATGAGAAGGATTCAGACGTGTGCGTGTGTTGAAAAGTGACTTAATATCTAAGAAAATCTAAGCAATTCGAATAATTCAGGCAAGAGGAATTAGGCAGGGGAAATTCGGAGCACGGGACATTTGATTGGAGTCCAGCCGAAGGTTTCGGCGGTTGGTTCCAAGCTGCCAGCCTGTGATCCGTCACGCGCACGTCCTTGCCGTGATCATACCTCAATGGTTTTCAGACGACCTTCCGAACCACAACCCAACCCATAAGTAACCCGGTGATCCAGTCACACGCCCCCCTCCCTTTTGCCTATTGACAGCGGAATGGCACAAAGCTGAGCTTTTACATCCCAACGAGATGAAAGCCGGAATGACGAAGGTTTCCTGCATCCACTCCGGGGCGGGGTGGACTTCAGCATATGCTCAAAATCCGTGACTGGGACCCACCCTACCCCATCATGAACCGCAGCATTTCCTCCCGCATCAGCGGCATCATTCCCGCCCTCGGCTGGCTGCGCAAATCTCGCGGCGGGCCTCGGCTAGGGATTTCCCACCAGCGGCGGCATGTCGCAATCGCTCGTGAACGAGTCGAGCGGCGCGCGCACGCCACTTTCCGGATTTATCTCCTCGATCCTGAGCTTGTTGGGTGATCCTGTTTCTCTCCAGCCTGCTGCGGCACCTGCGGCAGCCGGTGCTGGCCGCCGTTACCGGGCTGGTCAATCTAACGGCGCTCCGCGAAATGTGGCACTTTAGCCGCGCGGATTTCGCGGTGGCGATCACGGCATTAGCCGGAGTGTTGTTTTCCGGCCTGCTGATGGGCGTCCTGATCGGGGCCGTGCTCTCGATCGCGCTGCTGTTGCGGCGCGCGATGCAACCACCCACCACCGAACTCGGCCGCGTGCCCGGCAGCGATTATTTCGCGGACCGCATCCGTCACAAGGCCAACGAGCGGCTGCCGGGCGTGTTCATCTTCCGCTGCAACGGCGGCATTTTTTACTTCAACACGGAACACGTGCACGACCGCTTCTTTGAACTTCTGGCAGCGCGTCCGGACGAAGTAAAACTCGCGATTTTCTTCATGGGCACCGTGCCCATGATCGACATGGCGGGTGTCGAGTTCCTCACCGAGTTGCGGGAAAACCTGCAAAAACGCGGAATTAAGCTGCGGCTGGCCGAAACCCACAGCGTGGTGCGGGAGGCATTGCGCCGGGGCGGCTTCGAGAAACACTACGGCCCGGTCGAAGCGGATCAAACGGTTCCCAGTATCCTCCAAAGGATCGGCATTTCAAACGACCCGATTGATACCTAACCGCTTCGCACGTCCGCCTACTTCTTCGCCCCCTCATCCGCCGGACCCGGCGGGCGCTGGGGCCTCAGGCGCAGGATCACCTTGGTTCCGAGAGCGGGCATCTTTTCACCATCCACTTCCCACACCAATGACTCGTTGTCCTGCCCGTGAAAACCTGATAGACAGAGCAGCTCGTCGCCGAAAGTCGAAATGGTGATCACACTGCCCGTCTCGTCGGCCACATATCGCCGGGGGCCATCGCCATCCGGCACCAAAACCGAGCCAGCGAACAAAAACGTGTGAGTGGGAAACTTCTCCCGCTTTGCGGCCTCCACCTCCGTTTCCTCCGTGCCGTCGTAACCGCGGGCCCGCACGATGAACTCGCTGATCGGTTGCTCGTTCTCCAACCCTTTTTCATCCTTCTGCACGATGAACACGTCCACCGGACTGCCACTCGGCGGGACCGAGCGAAAGCGCGTCATTTCCGGATCGATCGCCTGCTGCTGCGCCGGGCTGCCAGGGCGGGCGCCTAGCAGCAGCAAGGCAGTGTGGATGTGGCTCGGCTTGGCCTCGACGCGCAGCACGGATTCGTGCTCCTTGGTATCCCGGGTGCAGGCGATCAGCTCTAACAAACCCTCCTGCAGGCACACGCTGCTTTCCACGTCCGCACTCCATTGTTCGAGATTGATCTTCACCCCCGGCAAAACCAACTTCTCAAGCGTGGCTTTCAACTCGGGGGAAACTTTCCGCAAATCGGCCGGGGCGGCTTGATCCACGCTTTTTGCCTCCGGCGCGGCGCGGGTTTCATCCCCCAACACCAAGGAATGAGCCGCCAGCAGCATGCACAGGGAAATACGAAATGTCATGATTTGATATCGTTCGCACCGATCCCCGCCACTGACAAGCCCATCATTGAGCGCCGCATCGTCCCCGCACGGGCTCAGCGAAGTTGGTGGTGCGCACCGCCGAGGATGCTGCGGGCGTCGAAGCCATGGAGGGCAAGAATGCGGGCGGCGAAGTAGCTGGTTTTTCCCATTTGGCACATCGTGAACACCGGACGTGAGCGGTCGAGCTCATCGACCCGTCCCCGCAGTTCGGCGAGCGGGATGTTGACGGCTCCCGGCACCGGCTGGCGGGCGGAAACGCCGGCGGGGCGCACATCGACGATTTGTTCGCCTGCCGTGGGCACCTCCATCACTGGAATCAACAATCCATCCCGCACGTTACCTGCGGCGAAACCGGCCACATTCACCACGTCCTTGGCACTGCCGAATGGCGGAGCGTAGGAAAGTTCCAAATGCGCGAGATCATCGATGGTAAGGCGGCCGCGCAACGCGGTGGCGATCACATCGAGGCGCTTGTCAACGCCATCGGCACCGACCGCTTGCGCACCCAGCACGCGGCCATCTTCGGGAGACCACAACAACTTGAGCGTGATGGTTTCCGCTCCGGGAAAATATCCGGCGTGGGATGAGCCGTTCACCGTCACGGAGCGATACGACACACCCTCCGCTCGCAGACGCGCCTCGGACCATCCGGTGATGCCGCCCGCCATGCCAAACACGCGGACGATAGCCGTGCCGATGCTGCCCGGATAGCGGAGGGCTCTTTTCCCAAGGAAAATGTGATCCGCCGCCGTGCGGCCCTGGCGGTTCGCAGGGCCACCTAACGGAATCGCCGCACGACGTCCGAGAATCGGATCGCTCGTCTCGCACACATCGCCGACGGCATAGATGTCCGGAGCTGAGCTTCGCTGCCAGGCATCCACCTGCACATGGCCGCGCGCGCCGAGGGTGAGGCCGGCATCCTTCGCCAAACCACTCTCCGGACGCACACCAATCGAAAGAACCACCAATCCGGTATTGATCACACGACCGGACTTGAGCCGCGCGCCGATGGTGGAATCCGTAGCGGTAAAGCCCTCGATCGCATCACCGAGGATCAACACCACACCCTTTTCGCGCAGCGCGTTCGCGAGGGGTGCCGCCATTTCAGGATCGAGCTGGGGCAACACCTGCAGCTGCATTTCCACCACCGTCACACGCTTGCCGATGTGGTGAAGTTGCTCGGCCATTTCCAGACCGATGAATCCCGCTCCAATGATCACCACATGATCGACGATGAATGCCGTCGCTTGAATCCGGTCCATGTCGTCGAGATTGCGCAGGGTAAGGATCTGCGGGTGGTCGATGCCCGGAAGCGGCGGCCGCAGCGGGCTCGCCCCTGGTGCGAGGACGAGCTTGTCGTAAGCGATCTCGGATTCGGCACCATCAGTTAGATCACGAATGGCGACCCGCTTCGCGGCAGGATCGATGCGCGTGGCCTCCGTGCGGGTGAGAACTTCCAAGTTGAGCAAAGCACGCAGGCTTTCAGGCGTTTGCAAGAGCAGCTCCGCGCGATCCTCGATCTCGCCGCCGATGTGATAGGGCAACCCGCAATTGGCAAACGAAACATCCGGCCCGCGTTCGATGACGATGATGCGGGCAGACTCCGAATGACGACGGGCACGGGCGGCGGCGGATGCACCACCGGCGACGCCGCCGATGATGACAATGGTTTCAGGCAAGTTGTTCATGGCTAGGTCACTTTCTGATTGTTCAATAGGGTCAACGCGCGGCGGTCTTCGGATGCAGGGTTTGGTTCATCATCGAACAAAACGAATCCAACGCCTGCTGCCGCAGGCGGAACAGGATCTGCGTGCCCACCGAGCGGGACTCCAGCAGGCCCACGCGCAGCAACTCGTTGATGTGCCGCGAACACGCCGGCTGGGAAAGCGGCAGTTCGGCAACGATCGCCATGCACGGCTGCTCGCCCATCACCGCCAAATATCGCAAAATCTCAATGCGCGCCGGATGTCCCAGCGCCTTGGCAAACACCGCCAACTCCACCGATGATTCCTCAAACCCTTCCGTTTTCGCACGCGCCATTCATCTAATATCTAAGATATTTAATAAATAGCAAGCGGAAACTTTCCAACCTCTCCATGGATTCGTCAGATTCGTAGGATTCGTAGGATTCGTGGTGCCTCAACCTTCCTCTGATTCCAACCCGTTCTGCGGCCCTCTGCGGCCTTCTGCGGCGTTAGCGTCTTTGCGGTAAACTCAATCATCATTCCTCTTCCTCCCCGACTTATCATTCTTCTTCTTTCAAGCTCAGCGATCCACTCGCCGCCCGGCGGAACATCCGCGCCAAGGCTCTCGGCAGATACACCCCACCAATCGCTCTGACCAAACCAAGGCCTCACGCATTCGACTGGCAGGGACTTTCCGATCAGGCCAGATCCCTGGAACCGGACCACCGGACTCTTGCCCGTGAGACGATTCAAGTCCGTGCCGGACTCCCCATCGTAGCCGGAGCGCCCTCGCGCCAGTCCATCCCCGGAGCACCTCACTCCGAGACACCCACCAACGAACTCGCCAACATCACGCCTGCCTGCGGCCAGCGCCGCCCGCCTGTCGTCATGACCCGCGAGGAAGTCCGCTCGGTTTTCGCACGGCTTGAGGATCCGTGGAAATTGAGCGCCCAAGTCATGTATGGCAGCGGTCTACGGTTGATGGAAGCCATGCGCTTACGCGTCAAGGATCTGGATTTCGGCCAAGGCACGATCACCATCCACGATGGCAAAGGCGGCAAACACCGCATCGTCACCCTACCGAAAGCTCTCGAAGATCGGCTCAACCGCCATCTCTCCAGCCTACAGGAAAAACACCTCCAAGACCTCGTTGTTGGCGCGGGTGACGCCCATATGCCTGAATCCCTCCAGCGCAAATGGCCCAACGCTTGCCGCCAGTGGTGCTGGCAATACCTGTTTCCCTCCGCAACGCTCTGCCCACACCCGAGCCCCCTGGATAATCTCTAAACCACTAAAATTTCCCCACATCCAGATTTACAGCTTCGCTCGCCAGCTTGAACACACTATCAAGAGGTTCATGAACGAGATCGCAGAAATCCGCACTTCCGGGTCGCTTTTGACCCTAATCACCGACCGGTCGGTTAACACCCCCCAAACCCGACCGGTCGTTCAATAACACTGTTCGCCAAAGGAAATGAAAACGCTTTTACCGCTGATGTTTGTTACGCTCCTGACTGCATCTTGCAACCAGAAGAAAGTGAATCCAAAGGA
>JBBECN010000001.1:0-9319 GCA_040881795.1 Akkermansiaceae bacterium | reverse complement strand
GAAAATTTTCCAAAGCATCCCCCAGATTTTCACGCCGGTCATCGGGGGTTTCCAATCGCCACGGCTCGTCGGGAAACTCCGCACGGATCTTGTCCTTGAGCGCTTGGGAGGGCAGGCCACCGGGGATTTCTAAATACACTTGGTGCGAACTCATGCTGGTGGTGCCCAACAGACCGCTACCTGCCAGATCCCTTAACCGGACGTAGGCTTCCGGAGCGAAGGCACCGAAGCGACTGGCACGCGGCGCCGGCTTGTCCACCACGCCGAGGACCTTCAACCGCAGGTTTCCCAACTCCACCTCGTCCCCGATTTTTGCTTGGAACTGCTCCAGCAATGCAGGCTCTAACAAAACTCCAGGCTCATCGGCAAGCAGCTTCCAGGCATCGGTCGGCCGCGTCACGACCTCGCCGTAGTAAGGATAGGCACCCTCGATGCCGCGCACCTGCACCAGGCGTGCCGCACCGCCGGGGAGGAATTTCAACATCGAAGGAAACGAGGTTTCGCGGCTGAGGCTGCGGGCCATCCCGGCGAGCCGCGCGGCGTCGGCCTCGGCGATTGGGCGGCGCGATGACACCTGGAGATCGGAACCTAACAACGCCTTCGCCTGCGTGACGATTCCCGCCTGCACGCTGGCCTTGAGCGAATGGATGGCCACCAGCGCGGCGATGCCTGAAACGATGGCCAGCGAGAAAATCACCAGCCGCTGCCGCTGGGTGCGGCTGTCGCGCCATGCCATGCGCCACGTCCACGGGTGAAGCAGTGCGGTCACCAGATTGCGCGGCAGGCCGTTAAATTCAGGCGCCGGCATTTTCCACCTCCGAGATGATTTTCCCGCCACTCATCCGGACCACCCGCCGGGCCTTGGCGGCCAGCGCGGGATCATGGGTCACCAGCACCAGCGCGGTGCCGGACTCACGGTTGAGGCGGAACAACATTTCCACGATCGGGCCGCTGGTCTCGGCGTCGAGATTGCCGGTCGGCTCGTCGGCGAACAGGATTTTCGGCCGGTGGATGAAAGCGCGGGCAAGGGCGACGCGCTGTTGTTCGCCGCCGGAAAGTTGCAGCGGATAGTGGTCGAGCCGGTCGCCGAGGCCGACCTCCGCGAGCAGTTTTGCCGCATCGGCCTGCCTGCCGGTTTCGCCGCGCAGTTCGAGCGGCACCAGCACGTTTTCGATGGCGGTTAGAGTGGGAATGAGTTGAAAACTTTGGAACACAAAACCCACCAGCCGGTTGCGCAGCGCGGCGCGGGCGTCCTGGCTGAGGGATTCCATCGCCTGCCCGTCCAGCAACACGGAGCCGCTGGTGGCATCGTCCAAACCGGCGCACAACCCTAACAACGTCGTCTTACCGCTGCCGGAAGGCCCGACGATCGCGCAGGTGTCGCCCTCGTCCAGCCGGAAATTCACCTCGCGCAACACGGTCAGCTCGTGACTCGCGGTGCGGTGGATTTTTTTCAAATCGATGAGTTCGAGGATGGGCCGTTTGACAGCATCGATGGCGGGTTCTAGAATGGCTGAGAAAACGGATGACATCGCGAAATTTATTCAAGTTAGGGCTGCTGCTGGGCGGCGGCGTATTATTTGCCGGGGAATCGCCGAATGCAAACTCGGGAAAGAAGCGCATCGTCATTCTCGGTGACAGCATCACCGCGGGCTACGGGCTCGATCCGCAACAAGCCTACCCCGAGCTTCTACAAAAGAAAATCGACGCCGCAGCGCTGCCCTACACGGTAGTCAATGCAGGCGTGAGCGGCGACACCACCGCCGGCGGACTGCGGCGCATCGACTGGGCGCTCGGCAAGCCGGGCGCGGACGTGCTGGTGGTCGCCCTCGGCGGCAACGATGGGCTGCGCGGGATTTCCCCCACACAAACGGCGGAAAATCTGGCAGGCATCGTCGACAAGGCGCTTGCGAAAAACCCGGAAACCAAGGTGCTCATCGCGGGCATGGAAATGCCGGGTAACATGGGCGCGGAGTTCGTCTCACAATTCAAGGAACTCTTCCCCAAAGTGGCGGCGGACAAAAAGGCGGTGCTGATCCCATTCCTGCTGGATGGCGTCGGCGGCGATGAAAAACTCAATCAGCCGGACCGGATCCACCCGACCGAAGAAGGTCAGCGCAAGGTGGCGGAAACGGTTTGGAAGGTGCTGGAGGGAGAGCTTTCGAAATAGACACTAGTTCCTGCCCGCTTCCAGTTCGGTGACGCTGATGCGATCGCGCTTTTTGAGGAAAAACAAGGCACCCAGCAGCGCCCAAAACACGTTGCAGGCAAATCCCGCGAGCGAGGCGGCGACCGCCGTTTCAGCAGGCACTCCCGCCAAATCTTTCATCAGCACTTCGAACAATTTTTCGCGCACCCCGACGCCCGCAATCGAGATCGGCATGCCGCTGATGGCGTCGATCACCGGCATGGCGGAGATCACCACGCTGTATTCTGCGTTGCCGCCGACGGCCCGCATTCCGCAGTAGTAGGAGGAAAAATAAGCGAACAACATCAGGAAGGAAACGCCCAAACCGGCGAGCGCATAACGCCACTTTTTTCGATAAACGTCGTAGAGTTCTGGAATCCGCTTCATCACCGGCCAGCGGGCGAAGCGGTCGTTGCCGTGGATCCGGCGGTGCACCGGCGGCGATGCGAGGACGAAGATCATCAGCACCATCGCCAGGCCGCCGCCCAGATAAAACCAGGCGAAGTGAATCACCCCGCGGCCGAGTACGCTTTGATCGATGATGGTGTCGAACTTCGCCACCGAGATGATGAAAAACAACACCGCGAGTGACACCAATCCCGCCAAGTGATCTGCCATCACCGCCATCACGATGACTAACTTGCGTCCCGGATGATCGCGCATCAGCAGAATGATCCGCGCCGCATCACCACCCAGTCCGCTCACCGATGCGAGGCTGAAAAGGCTGTCGATCATCGTCAACTCGACCGCGCGGCCGATGCTGACCGACATCGACTGCCCTCGCAGGAAAAACCACCAGCGGGCCCCTTGCAGCACCACCGAGATGCCCGCCAGCGCCGCCCCGCCTAACAGCCATCGGTAATCCACCGCACCGGGTTGAGTGAAAACCGAATGATCGAATTCGACATGGGAAAATGCCCACCAGAGGCACAGTCCCGTGAGCACCAGCTTGAGCGAAAAGATCAGGAACGCCTTCATGCAAGCCGGGGAAAACGATCGCCTCAGGCGGATTTCTCGATTTCCCGCGCGATGGTTTCGACGCTTTCGAGAATCCCCTTGGCGGCGTCCGAGTTGCCGATTTTCAGGCCGAAATGTTTTTCCAGCCCCACCACCAGTTGCAGCGCATCGACTGAATCCAGCCCGAGCCCACCCGCGCCGAAAATGGGAATGGTATCGCCGATCTCCGATGCATCCTGATCGAGCATCAGCTCATCCACCATCACCTCCTTGATTTTCTGTCGCAGTGCCTCGCCGTCCATGATTTGTTTGAAAGGAATTTTACAAGATGCCACCGTCGATTTTCAATGCGGAACCCGTGATATAGGCAGCGTCCGTGCTGGCGAGAAAATAAACCGCCGCCGCCACTTCCCCGGGTTTGCCAAATCGCCGCATCGGGATGGCGCGCTGAGCTTGTTTGCGCGCCTCCGCGTCCATTTCGCCGAGCGCCTCGGTATCGATGAAGCCGGGCAGCAGCGAGTTCACGGTGATGCCGGAGCGCGCGACTTCCTTGGCCAGCGTCTGGCTCAGGGCGACCACGCCGGCCTTCGCCGCCGCGTAATTGGTCTGACCGAGCGGCGGTAGCACCGCGCTGAGCGAGGCGATGTTGATGATCCGCCCAAAACGCTGGCGCATCATCGGCGTGACCACCGCCCGGCATCCGTGGAAGACGGCGTCCAGATTTGCGGAAATCACCGAGTGCCACGTTTCATCCGGCATCGCGGCGAGCAGACAATCGCGGTGCATACCGGCGTTGTTCACCAGCACGTCGAGGCGGCCATCGGTTTCGATGATTTTTTCGACCGCCAGCTTCCACGCCTTGGGATCAGTCACTTCCAGATCCAGCAAATGGCAGCGCCCGTTAAATTCGTTTGCCAGGAGCTCGGCCTGTCCGCGGTTTTTCCGCACCCCCAGCCAGATGTTGGTCTCCACATCGTGATTGAGGAAATAGCGTGCGATGCCGAGGCCCAGCCCGCCATTTCCTCCGGTGATTAAAATCGAACGCACCCGGGCAGACTCTCCTGCCAAGCACTCAGGGTCAATTTCAATACGGATACCGATGCCACGTCGCGGAGGGAATGGCAGCCCCTTCTAAACTTGCGGTTCATTTCCCGGCTTCCACTTGATGTTACAGCCGCTGCTCGGGTATGGCCGGGCGAGCGGCTCCTCGCCCGCCAGCATCCGCCGCACCGCTTCGCGCAAGTCGCCGCCGTGCGGTTCGACCCCACTCCGCGGCCGCGAATCATCGAATTGCCCGGCGTAGAAAAGTTTGCCCGCCGCATCGAACAGGAAAAAATCCGGGGTGCAGGCTGCGCCGTGCGCCTTCGCGACCTCCTGCGATTCATCGATCAGATACGGGAAATCCCAGCGCCGCTCGGCGGCAAACGCCGTCATGAACTCCGGCCCGTCCTGCGGGTAATTTTCCAAATCGTTGGAGTTGATCGCCACCGTGTTCACCCCTTGCAAGGCGATCTCGCGGGCCAAATCCCCCAGTGCGTCGGCCAAGTGGATGACAAAAGGGCAATGGTTGCATGCGAAGACCACCATCAGCCCTCCAACGCCCGCCGCCTCCGCGCGGCTTACGATCCGCCCTGCGGCATCGGGCAGGGTAAAATCCGGTGCGCTGTCTCCCGGGCTCAATTGGAATGTAGAGAGTATTTCAGCCATATCCGCAACCTATCACAAATTCCCTCACACGCGAAACAGATTTCCACCTTGGAATGGCAACGATCCCCCTGCATCTTCCCGCCACCATGCCAGCCGGCCTTTCATCAGCGGAACAACTCCGCTACTCGCGCCATTTGATCATCCCGCAAGTCGGCATGGACGGCCAACTGCGCTTGAAAAACGCAGCCGTCCTGATCATCGGCACCGGTGCGCTCGGCTCCCCATCCGCACTCTACCTCGCCGCCGCTGGCGTCGGCAGAATCGGACTCGTCGATGCCGATGTGGTGGACGCCTCAAACCTCCAACGCCAAATCCTGCACGGCGAATCCTGGATCGGAAAACCCAAACTCGAGAGCGCCGCCGCCCGCCTCCGCGAAGTGAATCCCCACATCGCCGTCGAGCTTCATCCCGTCCGCTTCACTCCGGAAAACGCCATCGCCATCGCCAGCTCCTACGACATCATCGTCGATGGCTCGGACAATTTTCCCACCCGCTTCCTCACCAACGACACCGCCTTCTTTTTCAAAAAACCGCTCGTTTACGGTGCGATCCACCGCTTCGAGGGCCAAACCGGCGTCTTCGCCCCCCACCTTGGCGGCCCCTGTTACCGTTGCCTGCTGCCCCAAATGCCACCCCCCGGCAGCGTCCCATCCTGCCAGGAAGCCGGGGTGTTAGGCGTGTTGCCCGGCATCATCGGCTCGTTGCAGGCGATGGAAACCATCAAGCTCATCCTAGGCACCGGTCAGATTCCGTTAGGCAAACTCACGGTTTACGATGCGCTGGCCAGCAGCTTCCGCTCCCTCACCCTGCGCCGCGATCCCGCCTGCCGCCTTTGTGGCGATCATCCGGAAATCACTTCCGTCTCCAACCCCGAAACCACCGCCTCCGGCAGCTGCGAAATTCTCACCCATCCCATGGAATCCATCACCACTCTCGAACTCCGTGAAATCCTCGCCGGGGATTTCCAAGGCCTGCTCATCGACGTCCGCGAGCCGGATGAATACCGCATCGTCCAAATCGCAGGCTCACAACTTATTCCCTTGAAAACCCTCTCCGCCCAACTCGCCAACCTGCCGACCGATCGCGAAATTCTGATCCATTGCAAAGCCGGCGGCCGCTCCGCTAAGGCGGTCCAACTCCTGCTGGAAAACGGCTTCACCCGCGTGAAAAACGTCACCGGCGGCATCGACGCCTGGCTGCTCGAAGGGTAACTCGAAGCTTTTCGTCCAGCGCGGGTCGCGGCACTCGTGAGCTTCCTCGTCATCCCATGATCTTCGTTAGATCGTGTCACTCCGATTTTTTCTTACGGTTGGTTTGCTTGGGCGTCTTTGGCTTCGCGCGCGACTCGGAAGGATAGAGGAAGGATGGGTTGGCGACTTTTCCGGCAGGGCGGCGGGCGGCGGGTTGAGCCCCACCGATTTCCTGGCTCATCGTTTCCGCAAGGGCGGTCAACTTTGCCACGATCTCGGGATGGGCGGCGGCGACGTTGGTTGTCTCGCCAATTTCCTGATCGAGGTTATAGAGCCGCGGAGCGTCAGTCTGAGCATCGGGCTTGACGGGGCGGCCCATGGTTTCGTTCTGCGGCGCGAGGGCGAGTTTCCATGGTCCCTGACGCACAGCTTGAAGTTTGTATTGGGAAAAATAATAATGTGCGTCGCGCGGTGATTCCTGCGTCTTTCCTAACAGGATCGGTGAGAGGTCGCGTCCGTCGATGACGGGCTCTTGCGGCAGGGTGCCTCCGGCGATGGCGACGGCGGTGGGCAGCAGGTCGATGGTACCGCTGATGGAATCCACCGAGCTGTTAGCCGCAATTTTGCCAGGCCACCATGCGAGGGTCGGCACGCGCATGCCACCTTCCCAAGTGCTGCCTTTGCCACCGCGCAGGGGGCCGGAGCTGCCGCTGTCGGCCTCCTTGACTAGCCACGGGCCGTTGTCGCTGGTGAAGATGACGAGAGTATTTGGGGCGATCTCGCGCAGGGTTTCGAGCACGCGTCCGGTGGACCCGTCCACTTCCTCGATCCAATCGCCGACTCGGCCATTGGATGATTTTCCACGGAATTTCTCGCCCGGGAAGATCGGCGTGTGGATGGCGGTGTGAGGCAGATAGAGGAAGAAGGGCTTGTCCTTGTTCTCCGTGATGAAACGGACGGCCTCGTCGGTGTAACGTTCGACGATGCGGCTTTGCTGTTCATCGCTGAGAAGCTCCGCCACCTTGCCGTCGCGCAGCAGGGGAGTCACGCGTTGGCCGGTCTCGGTCGATTTCCGCTGCATGTCATTGGAGTAGGGAATGCCGAAATAACCGTCAAAGCCCTGTTGGGTCGGGAGGAATTCCGGTTGGTCGCCGACGTGCCATTTGCCGATGCATATGGTGGTGTAGCCGAGTTCCTTGAGCAGCTCGGCGATGGTGTGTTCCTTCGGGTTCAAACCGTTCGCACTGCCAGGACCATAAACCCAAGGCACATCGATGCGCGGGCCGTAACATCCGGTGAGCAACTGTGCGCGTGAAACCGAACAGACCGGCGCGGCATAGAACGAGGTGAGCTTCATGCCCTCGGCGGCCATGCGGTCGAGCTCGGGCGTCTTCTGCTTCGTCGCGCCGAAGGGGCCGATATCACCGTAGCCCATGTCGTCGATGAAGATGATGACGACGTTGGGTTTTTTCCCGGTGGGCTCAGCGTGCAGCGCAAAGCAGGGTAAGAGGATGGGGAGCGCTAAAAGGACGAGCCAGCGATTCGAGCGGTGGGTTAAATGATTCATGGTTGATGGTTAGGATGGATTTATCGATTCAGAGATTTGTATGGAATAGGCCGGTGGTGTCATCAAAGCTGTGGGCTCTGCCAATCGGGAATCCCGCCGGCCTTCATTTGCTCCGCATACCATTCGTGATACGGCCGGGTGGGAAAGAGTGCGACGTTTTCGTTCACCATCAGAGGGCGAGCTTCTTTCCAGTATCGGGCATAGGCGGCCTTCATTGCTTCGGCGATTTCGGGATGCCCGGCGATCACATTGGTGGTCTGGCCAGGGTCTTTTTCCATGTCATAGAGCGTGGACGTTCCGACAAGGCGGAAGCGCTGGTTGCGCACGGAAAAGTCCTTCCACTGGAAATCGTTAGGTTCGGCACCGGACGGCCAGCGGCAGACATGGGCGAAGATGAAGCGGTCCGGCCATTCCGCCTTCGGGTTCTCGATCAAGGGCAGCAGGCTGCGGCCTTCCACTTGCGCCTGAGGGATTTTGGCACCGGCCAGTGCGGCGAGGGTGGGAAGGAGGTCGGTGTGCGCGGCGAGGGTGGGGATATCACGGCCTGCGGCGATTTTCCCATCCCAGCGGATGAAGAACGGGACCCGCGTGCCGCCTTCATCCACGCTGCCCTTCAGTCCCTTCATGCCGGCGTTGTAGGGAGGTCTGTTAGGAGGCATTCCCTGGCCGCCAGGCAGGCCTGAGCCTTTGCCCGTCATGCCGTTGTCGGACATGAAGATGACGACGGTGTCATCTAACATTTTCCATTCCGCCAGCTTGCCGAGCATCAGGCCGACGTTTTCGTCGATGTTCTCGATCATGCCGTAGAAGCCCGCCTGTTCCTTGCCGAAGCCGAGGTCAGTGAAACGTTTGGCGTTCTTTCTGGGTGCGATGTAGGGACTGTGGGGGGCGTTGGTGGAGATGTAGGCGAAGAACGGCTTTCCGCTGTCCTTGCGCTCCTTGATCCAACCGAGTGAGGCTTGGAAGAAGAGATCCGTGCAAAAGCCACGGGTCTTCACGAAGCGGCCGTTGTGGCGGATCACCGGGTCTTGGTATTGGTTGTCGGGCGCGTCGGCGCAAGAGCCTTCGTATTTCTGGCCGATGCCACCCGCGCCGTGGATGAAAACTTCGTCGAATCCGCGTTTTTCTGGCTGATAGGCGGCCTCATCGCCGAGATGCCATTTGCCAAAAATACCCGTGGCATAGCCCGCTTGGCGGAGCACATCCGGCAGGGTGACGGCCGCCAGCGCGAGGCGCTCGCGCTGGAGGATCGTGTGGGTGATGCCATTTTTTTCGGGATGCCGCCCGGTCATCAAGGCCGCGCGGGTGGGTGCGCAGGTGGGCGCGACTTGGAAACAGGTGAAACGCGTGCTGACATCGTGCAACCCATCGAGGTTCGGAGTCTTGAGCCATGGATGACCATGCTTTCCGACCGGGCCGTAGCCTTGATCATCGGTGATGACAAGGATCACGTTCGGCTTCGATCCCACCAGTTTTGCAACGGCGGATGGGGCGAGCAGAGCGGCTGCCGCCACTGCGAGCAACCTAACGGCTTGAGGTGTTCTTCTTGGTTTCATGATGGGTATGGTTGGCGATCATTGTCCCGGAACACTGATGCGGAAATTCCGATAGCGTGCGGAGCGGGTAAAAATGTGGCCCATGTTTTGAATCGAGACTCTCAGACATTCCTAAGTGAAACCCACCGTCGCCAACCATTCTTTCAGGCAATTC